>NZ_BAAANN010000064.1:0-27679 GCF_039529815.1 Amycolatopsis minnesotensis
ACTCCGGACCCATCTTCGCCCGCGTCCGAATCCACGACGGCTTCTTCTCGATCGGCGTCTCACTGTTACGAACCTCGAGCCGCAACAACTTCCGACCATCCGGTGCAGCAGTCACGCCGTTCAGCGTACGCCCGGGTGGCGGGCGGCCATGATCACGCGGGGTCGGGCGTGACCTGAGTCAACCCCGCGGTGAGCTCCCACAATCCGGACCCCAGTTTGGGGTCCAACGCCGCGCGAGGCGGTGTCACGACCGTCGGGTGCCCGCGAAGCGCGGCGAAGCCGCTCGGCCCGATGTAATCGCCGCCGTTGGCACCGTCCGCGGTCGCCGCGTACAGCTGCGGAAGCGCGCCCATCGCGACGTTCTGGGCGAAGAGCGCCTCGCCGATCCGGTGGCCGATGCCGATCGCGGTGCTCAGGACCTTGTTCCGGTACGCGCTCGCCATCGACGAACCGAGCGAGGTCGCGGGGTACCCGGGATGCGCGGCGACGCTGGTCACGTCGGCGTTCTCTTCACGCAGCCGCCGGTCGAGTTCGAACGCGAAGACCTGGTTGGCCAGTTTCGACTGGCCGTAGGCGCCGGCCGGGTTGTAGCGCCGGCGTTCGAAGTTCGGGTCGGCGAGGTCGATCCGGGCGCCGATGGCGGCGACGCTCGACAGCGTGACGACCCTGGCGCCCGGTTTCGCGCGCAGCGCGGGCATGACCAGCCAGGTCAGCGCGGCGTGCCCGAGGTGGTTGGTGCCGAACTGCCGCTCGAAGCCGTCGGCCGTCCACTGCTTCGGCGATGCCATCAGCCCGGCGTTGTTGATCAGAATGTCGAGGCCGTCGCCGGTGCTCTTCCGCACCGACTCGGCGGCCTGGCGCACGGACGCGAGATCGGCGAGGTCGAGCCTGATCAGCTCGGGCCCGGCCCCGCCGGTCGAAGCCGCGCGCACTGCCGCCAATGCCTCCTCGCCGCGTTCGAGCGAGCGGCACGCGAGCAGCACCTTCGCGCCCTTGGCCGCGAGCACCTTCGCACTGCGCAGGCCGAGGCCCGAGTTGGCGCCGGTGATGAGCACCGTCCGCCCGGACTGGTCGGTGATGTCGTCCTCGGTCCAGTTCTGTGCCATGGCGAGAAGCTAACTACATCCGGCCCGCGGCGGTCACGCGCTCGGTGCGAGCAACCGGAGCAGGTGGCCCATCGTGCTGCGGCGGCGCGACGGGCGGACCTGCGGCCCGTGCCGCAGCAGGGCGACGAACGCGGAACCGACCTGGGTCAGCTCGCCCGCTTCTTCGTGCGGTTCGGCGAGGCCCGCGGCGATCGCGAGCATCCGCAGCTCCACCTCGTGCCTGCGCGCCAACGCGGGGGACGAGTCGAGGTGCTCGTCGATGAGCGTGCGCAGGACTTCGTGTTCGGTGACGGCGGCCCGCCACGCACGCGTGACCGCGTCCACCTGGTCCGTGCCCGTGTCCCCCTCGGGCTCGGCCAGCTCGGCGCGCATCCGCCCACCGAGCAGCTGGCTCCACTTGTAGTGCAGTGCGAGCAGCAGTTCTTCTTCGGACCCGAAGGTTTCGGGCACACCCGGCACCCGGTCGAACGGCAGCGCGCCCGGTTCCTTGGCCGCCTGCCGGAGAACGGCGTCCATGAGAGCACGCCGTCGGTAGAAGTCGTTCCAGCTCATGGTTGGTCCCCTTCCGTGACCGTGGCCATACCGCGGGTTTGCGGCATACTCTTGGTACGGACCTGACACGCACAACATACCACGGGTATGGCGGCCGTCGGTGGCGTAAGCTTGTGAGGGTGGTGACATTGAGGTCCAGGCGCGCCGACTATTCCGAGTCCACCCGTTCCGCTTTGGTGGACAGTGCGGTGGAACTGTTCACCAAGCGTGGTTACGCGGGTACTTCCCTCGATGAGGTCGCCAAGCGCGCACGGGTCACCAAAGGTGCCCTGTACCACCACTTCAGTGGTAAGCAGGCACTCTTCGAAGCCGCGTTCGACGCCGTCGAGGGCGAGGTATTCGACCGCCTCACCAAAATAATGCAGGGCCCCGGTGCGCCGTGGGAACGCGCATTGGATGGTTTACGCACATTTATCAAAAGCTGTCTCGATCCCGCGTATCAGCGGATCGCCATTCACGAGGGCCCGGTGGTGATGGGCTGGGAGCGCTGGCGCGAGGCGGAGGACCACTTCAGCTTCGGCCTGGTGCGGACCAGCCTCGAGGACCTGGTCGCCGCGGGCGAGGTCGACGACGTGCCGGTGGAGATCACCGCGCGCCTGCTGTTCGGCGCGCTGTCCTCGGCCGCCACCGTGATCGCGGGTGCCGAGGACCAGAAGAAGGTCGGCGCCGAGGTCGAGGCCGTCATCATCCAGCTGCTGAACCGGATCCGCCGCCCGTCCGGCGATCGCGCGACCTGACCCGGAGTTGACCTAGGGTGGGCTCGTGGACTTGAGGATCTTTACCGAGCCCCAGCAAGGGGCCAGCTACGACGACCTGCTCCGTGTCGCGAAGGCAACCGAGGACGCGGGTTACGACGCGTTCTTCCGCAGCGACCACTACCTGAAGATGGGCGACGTCCCCGGCCTGCCCGGCCCGACCGACGCCTGGATCACCCTCGCGGGCCTCGCCCGTGAGACCTCCCGCGTCCGGCTCGGCACCCTGGTCACCGCCGCGACCTTCCGCCACCCTTCACTGCTGGCGATCTCGGTGGCACAGGTCGACCAGATGTCCGGCGGCCGGGTCGAACTCGGCCTCGGCTCCGGCTGGTTCGCCGACGAGCACACCGCGTACGGCTTCGCGCTGCCGGAGCTCAAGGAGCGGTTCGACCTCTACTCCGAGCAGCTCGAGATCGTCACCGGCCTGTGGGAGACGCCCGTCGGCGAGACGTACTCGTTCGACGGCGAGCACTACCAGCTCGCCGATTCGCCGGCGCTGCCCAAGCCCGCGCAGAGCCCGCGCCCGCCGGTGATCATCGGTGGCGGCGGCAAGAAGCGCACCCCGGCGCTCGCGGCGCGGTTCGCCGACGAGTTCAACCTGCCGTTCACCACACCGGAGGTCGCGAAGGCCCAGTTCGACCGCGTGGACGCGGCGGCGACGGCCATCGGCCGCGATCCCAACGGGATCCTCAAGTCGGTGGCGCAGGCCGTCGCGATCGGCAAGGACGACGCCGAGGTCGCCCGCCGGGCCGCCGCCATCGGCAGGGACGAGGCGGAACTGCGCGAAAACGGGCTCGCGGGCACGCCTGCCGAGATCGTGGACAAGATCGGCCAGTGGCGCGAGGAAACCGGGATCACCCGGCTCTACCTCCAGCTACTCGATCTCACCGATCTCGACCACCTCGAGCTGATCGCTTCGGACATCGCGCCCCAGCTCTGACTCGGGCGATCGCTGCTGCCCCCGAAGGTCCGCCCTCGGGGGCAGCAGCCCGCTCAGCCGGACGGCCGCACCAGATCGACGTAGTTCTTGTCCGCCAGCGGCGCGCCGCCGCTGCGTCCGGCACGATCGCGTCCGACCCGGCTGACCCGCTGGCCCCGCTGCGTCGCGGCCAGGAGTTCGCGCCGTTCGCGCCGTTCGTCAACATGACCGGTCAGCCCGTGATCTCCCTGCCCCCGCACACCGGCGCCGACGGTCTGCCGATCGGCGTGCACCTGGTCGCCGCCTCCGGCCGCGAGGACCTCCTACTGCGGGTCGCCGCGGAACTGGAGATCGCAGCACCGTGGCAGAACCGCCACCCAGCCCGGTAGCGATGGCTCGTCATGCCCCGAAGTCACCTTCAGGGACTTCGGGGCGGTTCCGCGGTCACCGTCAGCGCGCGCCCCTGGGGAGTCCACTGCGGACTTCGTCGGGGGACAGCGGGCGGAAGGTGAGCGAGTAGTCGTAGTCCTGGTCGGGGCGGACCTGGTACCGCGGGCGGACCGGGTTCGGGGTGTCGCCCATCCCGGTCACCGCGTGATCGGCGTGCAGCGTGATCCAGCCGTCGTTGCGCACCCGCTGGAACGGGTAGGCGGCGCGGTCGAGATCGTCGTACGGGGTCGCGCTCACCTCCGGCGCGCCGGAGACGAGCAGCCCGCCGGAGCGGCCGTCGGTCAGCAGTGCCCAGCGCGCGTCCGTGTGGTTGCCGTGGTCCTGCGGCCGGTAGTAGTCGACGTACTGCTCGTCGACCGTGCTCGAATAGACGCCGACCGGTGTGCCGTCCTTCCGGTCGGCGTAGCTGTCCTGCGGCCCGCGCCCGTACCAGGCGAAGCGCTCGAACGCCGACGGCACCGCGAGCGAGACCCCGATCCTCGGCAGGTACGGCAGGGTGCGGATGTCGCCGACCGGGTGCACCTGGTGCCCGAGCCGGACGGTTCCGGCCGCGTCGATCCGGTAGGTCATCGTCTGCTGGAACGACGCCGCGCTCATTCCCGGCGCGGCGACCGTGCTGCGCACCACGACCTTCGCTTCGCCCTGTCCCGGTTCGACGGTCACGGAGTCCACTGTGGTCTTGAGCCGGTCGAGGCCGGCCTTGCGCCAGTCCTCGCCTTCCACCCCGCCCCAGTCGTAGGTTTCGTTGCTGGTCGGCGCGCGCCACGCGTCGAGCTTCGGGCCGCCCTTCAGCAGTTCCGTTCCGCGCGCCCGCATCGACGACAGCGCACCGGTCGACCGGTCGAACGTGTAGCTGAAGTCCTTTCCGGACAACGTGATCCTGCCGTCGCGGTCGGCGACCTCGACCCGGCCGCGTGCCTCCGGGGTCGCGGCGCCGGGGATCCTGGTGCCGCCGAGGGTGAACTGGTCGCGTGCCACGACGTGCCCGGCCGGCACCATCGGCGTGCCCGCCGTGGTGACGGCTTCGAGGGTGAGGAACCGCTCGGCGTCCTTGCCGTGCGGGAGTTTCGGGCGGATCGGTGCGGTGGCGCCGGGGCCGATCCGCAACGGCTCGGTCCCGGCGGCGACGGTCCTGGCGCCCTCGGTCACCTTCCAGCGCAGCGCCATCCCGTCGGTGCCCGCGAACTGCCGCTCGTTGAGCACGTTCACGGTGCCGCCGCCGAACGAGAACCGCAGCGGCTGGTGCGCCCAGGCGAGCTCGGCCGTTTCCGGCTGCAGGTACCGGTCCGATCCGATCAATCCGTCCACACCGGACAGGCTCTCGCCGTAGGACAGGTAGCTGCCGCGATCCTCGACGCGGTCGAAGTCCAGTGCCAGCAGTGATTCGCGAACCGGGTCGGCGGCGAGCTGCTCCGCGCCGAGGGCGTGGTCGTAGATCCGGACGTCGTCGATCGCACCGTGCGCCATCCGGCCGGTGTACTGGTCCTGCATGGTTTCGGGGTTGCGGCCGATGTTCACCGGGTACGAGGACGCGTCGATGGTGCCGGTGAACGGGGTGCTGCCCGCCTCGACGCCGTCGAGGTAGAGCCTGAGCGCGGTGCCGTCGTAGGTGCCGGTCACCCGGTGCCAGTTGTCGAAGAAGCCCGGTGGCACGGTCACCTGCACGGTGCGCCAGGTTCCACTGTGGACGAAGAACTCCAGTGTCCTCTCGTCCTTCATCTTCAGCGCGTACTGGTGATCGCCCTTGGCCAGGATGGTGAAGTCGCCGGTCCACGGGCGGGCGGGCTGCACCCAGGCGTCGAGGGTGAGCCCGCGCCCGGTCAGGTCGAGCTTGCGATCGCGGTAGACCTCCACGAAGTCGTCGAGGCCGGAGAAGGACAGGGCGCTGCCCGCCTTGCCCCGCCTGGCGGGCACCGTCGCGGGCATGCCGGACAGGTTCGCCATGATGCCGTTGCCGGACGCGTCGGGTGTGGTCCGCAGCCGCTGGCGGATGTTCTGCTCCGCCCAGTCCCAGATGAACCCGCCCTGCAGCGACGGATTCGCCCGGATGGTGTCCCAGAACTCCTTGAAGTTGCCGAGGCTGTTGCCCATCGCGTGGGCGTACTCGCCGAGAATCACCGGCTTCGTGGTGCTCTTCGCCTGTTCCGCTAGCTTTTCCGGGGACGGGTAGCGCGGGCCCCACACGTCGGCGTACGGCGCATCACCGTCGGGCGAGTTCGACTGGTGGTAGAGCGGGCGGCTCGGGTCGTGCTTCTTCGCGTAGTCCGCCATCGCGAAGTGGCTCGCGCCGAGCCCGGCTTCGTTGCCGGTGTCCCACAGGAACACGCTCGGGTGATTGCGGTCGCGGGCGAGCATCGCGGTGAACCGGTCGAGGAACGCGTCCCGCCACTCCGGACGGTCCGCGAGGCACACCGACGGGCAGCTCTCGTGGTTGTGGGTCTCGATGTCCACCTCGTCGTCGATCCACAGGCCGGTGCGGTCGGCGAGATCGTAGAAGTAGGGGTCCGACGGGTAGTGCGAGGTGCGCACCGCGTTGACGTTGAGCTGCTTCATCAGCGCGACGTCCCGCTCCTGCGCCGCGCGGGGCACGTGCCTGCCGTGGTCGGGATCGGTCTCCGCGCGGTTCACCCCCTTGAACAGCACGCGTTTGCCGTTCACCAGGAGCTGCTTGTCCTTGATGGTGATCTCGCGGAACCCGACCGATTCGCGCGTGACGTGCGTGGTCCGGCCGTCGGGCCCCTTCAGCGACAGCACGAGCCCGTAGAGGTTCGGTGTCTCGTCGCTCCACTTCGCCGGGTTCTTGACCACAGTGGACAGATCGAGATCGGCGGCGGCCCCGGTCAGGTCGGTGGAACCGTCCACTTTGGCCACTTCGGTGCCGCGCGCGTCGACGAGGCTGCCGGTGACCGAATAGCGCCCGGCAGGCGCGTTCGGCTTGCGGGACAGCGAAACCCGCGTATTCAGCGTCGCGTCGGTGTAGGCCGCGTCGAGATCGGTGGTGATCGCCGCATCACTGATCGCGGCGTTCGGTGCCGAGTAGAGCCACACCGAGCGGAAGATGCCCGCGTACCGCCACTGGTCGTAGTCTTCGAGGTACGAGCCGGATCCCCAGCGGTGCACCTGCACGGCGATCCGGTTGCGGCCGGGGTGCAGCGCGGCGGAGAGGTCGAACTCGGCCGGGGTGTAGCCGCCCTGGTCGTAGCCGATGTACTTCCCGTTGACCCACACGAAGTAGCCCGAGGTGACCCCCTCGAACCGCAGGTAGGTCGACCGCTGCTGCCAGTCCGCCGGCAGGTCGAAGTCGCGGGCGTAGGCGCCGGTCGGGTTCACGTCCTTCGGCGCGTGCGGCGGGTCGTCCGGCTGGACCTCGCTCGGGATGTTGCGGAACATCGGGTGGTCGAGCCCGTCGGTCTGCCAGGTGTGCGGCACGCTGACCGTGCGCCAGCGCCCGACGTCGTAGTCCTCCGCGTAGAACCCGGACGGCACGTCCTGCGGGCGATCGGCCATCGCGATCTTCCACTGGCCGTCGAGGCTGCGCGTGAACGGCGTCTGCTCGGCACCGCGCGCGGCCGAGGCAGTGTCCGCATACGGCCGCAGCTCGGCGTGCGGACCCTGCTGGCCCTCGCCGGTCATGCGGGGGTTGTCCAGGTAGGCGTATGCGTCCGGCGCGGGGGCTACGGCGCTGCTCGCCGTGGACGGCGGGCTGACGAGGGCGGTGAAGAGGAGAATCGGCACAAGAGTACGCACGAGCCGCATGGCAGAACCTCCACGTTCGCACAACTTCAAACAGCAGCAAACAGGAGTGGGGAGGTTCTGGTCAATACGCCAAAAGTCGGGCGCGCGGTGCGGCCCCGACGGATGCTCCGGTGGAGTTCGGGTGGGCTGGCCCCGCGCCTCTGCTGCGCTCCGGGGCTGATGCCCTGAAGGTGCCCTTGGGGGAATGTGATGCCGTGAAGGGCACCTTCAGGGCATCAGCAGCATCATGCCGCGTGCCGTGAGGGGCGAGATTGGGACGTCAGATTCCCCAAAGGTGCCCTTCAGGGACCAAGCCCTCGGGCGGCTCCGTGCTTCCGCCACCCATCTCCCGGAATTGACGCGCGGCGCATCATCACCGCGACTTTTGGGGCATGCGCCCTGTGGCAATCACGCGCGCGAGGGGAAGAATCGCGGCGTCAGATTCCCCGAAGGTGACCTTCAGGGACCTGAGCGCCCCGATCTCCGCCTTCACGCGAACGAGCGCTGCCCCAACGGGGGCCTGCGATGTCCTGAAGGTGCCCTTCGGGGACTCAGATGCCCCGAAGGGCACCTTCAGGGCATGAGCGCGGAGAAGAAGGTCAGTTCTGGAGAGCGAAGGTGACGCCCGGCGCACTCGGCGCTTCGGGGCGGGGGAGCCAGCGGTCGTCGCTGACCTGCAGCTCGCCCTCGATCGCCGCCAGCACGGCGTCGCGGGCCAGCGGGAGCGCCTCCTCGACGGTGACGTCGCGGCCGAGTTCGGCGGACAGCGAGGTGACCCCGGCGTCGCGGATGCCGCACGGGACGATCTTGTCGAAGGCGGCGAGATCGGTGTCGCAGTTGAGCTCGAAGCCGTGCATGGTGACGCCGCGCTGGACGCGGATGCCGATCGCCGCGATCTTGCGTTCGATCCCGCGCTCGTCGGCGGGGATCCACACGCCGCTGCGTCCCTCCACCCGGCCGCTGTGCACGCCGAAGGAGTCGCAGACCCTGATGAGCGCCTCTTCGAGGCGGCGCACGTAGTGCACGACGTCGATCGGGTCGGCGAGCTTGAGGATCGGGTAGCCGACGAGCTGGCCTGGCCCGTGCCAGGTGATCTTTCCGCCGCGGTCGACGTCGATCACCGGGGTGCCGTCGGAGGGGCGGTCCGCGTCCTCCGTGCGCTTGCCCGCGGTGTACACCGACGGGTGTTCGAGCAGCAGCATGGTGTCCGGCGCGGTCTCGTCCGCGCGGGCGTTCACGTGGGTGCGCTGAAGCTCCCACGCTTCGAGGTAGTCGATCGTGCCGAGGGGGCGGACGTCGACCGGATCGGTGCTGGCGCGGCAGGAAACGGCTCGGGGACTCACCCCAGCAGGCTACGCCGAGGTCTCGCCTGCCGGTAGGCGAGCAGCCCGCGACGGGAGCAAACCCACACCGGACGCCGCGAGCAGCCCGGCGCCGGTCACCGCGAGCGCCGCGCCGGCGGTGTCGCTGAGCCAGTGCACGCCGAGCACGATCCGCGCGGCGGCGCAGAGCACGGTCGCCGCCACCGCCGCCGCGGCGACCCAGCGCACCGCGCGCGGAGCGAGCCACGCGCACAGCAGGATCGCGACCAGGCCGGTGGAGGCCGCGGAGACGACGTGCCCGCTCGGGTAGCTCAGCTCCGGGTAGGCGCGCGGGCGCTGCCGGTCGAAGACCGGCTTGAGCAGGCTCGTCAGGCGGCACACCAGCAACACGAGAACCAGTCGGAGCAGGACACCCGCGTGCTGCCGTCGCAGGGCGGCGGCGAGCAGGAGCCCGATCCCGAACACGACCGGCAGCACCGGGCCGAGCACGTCGCTGACGATCCCGGCTGCCGTCCCGAGCGGTTCCCGCCACACGCCGTCGAGCCCGCGCGCGATCGCGGCGTCCAGCGCGAGCGGTGCCGCGCGGACGGTCAGTCCCAATGCGACGAACGCGGCGACGAACACCACGCCGAGCACGGCCCAGCGGACGCGGGGGGCGTTCACAGCGCCGCGCGCAGTGCCGCGTCGACGTCGCGGTGGGCATGGGTGAACCCGGCGCGCTCCAGCGCGGCGGGCACGGCGTGCTGGCCGTAGAGCGCCATTTCCTCGCCTGCCTGGCCGAGCACGGTCTTCAGCGCGACGCCGGGCACCCACCACGGCGCTGGCCGGTGCACCGCGCGGCCGAGCGCGCGCGTGAACTCGGCGTTGGTCACCGGCGACGGACCGGTGAGGTTCGCCGGGCCGGACAGCTCGTCGTGTTCCAGCGCGAACCGGATCGCGGCCACTTCGTCGTCGAGGCTGATCCACGGCATGTACTGCCTGCCGTCGCCGAGCCGCCCGCCCAGCGCGAAGGAGAACAGCGGCTTGAGCGGGCCGAGCAGCCCGCCCTTCCCGGAGAGCACGAGCCCGGTGCGCAGGTTCACCACCCGCGCGCCGCCCGCCTTCGCCGGGGCGGTCGCGTCCTCCCACGCCTGGCACATCTCCGCGAGGAACCCGCCGCCCCGCCGGGCGGTTTCGTCCACAGGGGACGGTCCGGCGTCGCCGTAGTAGCCGACCGCGGACGCGTTCACGAGCACGCCGATGCCCCGTTCCGCCACGGCCTCGGCGAGCACTTCGGTCGGTTCCACGCGGCTGTCGAGCAGGACCTGCTTGCGCGCCCCGCTCCAGCGCCCCGGCAGCAGGGGCGCGCCGCACAGGTTCACCACCGCGTCGACGTCGTCGAGCGCGCCGTCGCCGATAGTGCCCGCGGGCGGGTCCCACCGGTGCTCGTCGGGTGTCTTCGCCCTGCCCCTGACCAGCCTTCGGACTTCGTGCCCCGCGTCGCGCAGCCGTTCGAGGAGAGCCGTGCCGATCAGTCCGCTGGAGCCAGCCACGAGAACGCGCATGCGTCGATCGTCGCGCAGTGCGTTTCCGCGCGCACGGCAGGGGCTGGCACGGGTGAGTCAGTGAACGCCGAAGGCCTCCCCCGCGGGAGGACCGCGGAGGAGGCCTTCGGCGTCGGACGGGTTACAGACCCAGCTCGTCCTCGAAGTTGCCCTCTTCGAGACGCTGCTTGATCGTGGTGAGGAAGCGGCCCGCGTCCGCACCGTCGATCAGGCGGTGGTCGTAGGTCAGCGGCAGGAACGCCATCGACCGCACGGCGATGGTGTCGTTGCCGTCGGCGTCCGCGATCACCACGGGGCGCTTCACGACCGCGCCGGTGCCGAGCATGCCCGACTGCGGCTGCATGATGATCGGCGTGTCGAACAGGGCACCGTTGCTGCCGATGTTCGTGACCGTGAAGGTGCCGCCGGCCAGCTCGTCCGGCTTGATCTTGTTGCTGCGCGCACGGGCCGCGAGGTCGGCGATCTTGTGGGCCAGCCCGGCGAGGTTCAGGTCGCCCGCGTTGTGCATGACGACGTTGAGCAGACCCTTCTCGGTGTCCACGGCGAGACCGAGGTGGACGTCACCGTGGTAGGTGATCTCCTTGGTCTCCTCGTTGTAGGACGCGTTGATGTTCGGGTGCTGCTTGAGCGCCTCCACCGTGGCCTTGGCGAAGAACGGCAGGAACGTGAGGTTGATGCCCTCGCGAGCCTTGAACGCCGCCTTCGCGCGCTGGCGGAGCCGCGCGACCTTCGTCACGTCGACCTCGTGCACCTGGGTCAGCTGCGCGGAGACCTGCAGCGACTCCTTGGTCTTGATCGCGGTGATCTGGCGGATCCGGTTCGCCTTCTGCACGGTGCCGCGCAGGGCCGCCTTCTCCGGGGAGACGGTGGACTGCGACGGTGCCGAGGGCGCGGACGGCGCGGCGGCGGCCGGGGCGGCAGCGGCGGGCGCGGGCTGCGCCTTCTGCTGCTCCTCGACGGCCGCGAGCACGTCCTGCTTGCGGATCCGGCCGCCGACCCCGCTGCCCTTCAGCGAGTCGAGCTCGATGCCGTGCTCGGAGGCGAGCTTGCGCACCAGCGGCGTCACGTACGGGCCACTGCCCGAAGAGCCCGAAGAGTCCGAAGAGGACGGTGCGGGCGCGGACGGCGCCGGTGCCGCCTGCGGTTCCGGCTTCGGCTCGGCCTTGGGGGCCTCCTGCCGCACCGGCTCCGGCGTGGGTTCCGGCTTCGGCTCGGGCTTCGGTTCTGGCTTCGGCTCCTCCTTGGGCGCCGCCGGGGCCTCCTGCTTGGCGGCGGGCGCGGCACCGGCGTCACCGATCACCGCGAGCTGCCCGCCGACCTCGACGGTCTCGTCCTCGCCGACGCTGATCTCGAGGACGGTGCCGGCGACCGGGGACGGGACCTCGGTGTCGACCTTGTCGGTGGAGATCTCCAGCAGCGGCTCGTCGACTTCGATGCTGTCGCCGACCTGCTTCAGCCATCGCGTGACGGTGCCCTCGGTGACGCTCTCGCCCAGCTCGGGCAGCGTGACCGAGGTGCCGCTCGCGGAGCCGCCGCCGGACGGGGCAGGCGAAGCCGCCGGAGCCGGGGCTTCTTCCTGCTTCGGCGCGGGGGCTGCCTGCTCCTGCTGAGGCGCGGGCGCTTCCTCCTTCGGCGGCTCGGCCGCCGCGGGCTCGGAGCCGCCGGAACCGTCGTCGATCACGGCGAGTTCGCCGCCGACCTCGACGGTCTCGTCCTCCTGCGCGCTGATCTTCTGCACCGTGCCGGCGACCGGGGACGGGACCTCGGTGTCGACCTTGTCGGTGGAGATCTCCAGCAAGGGCTCGTCGACCTCGACGCGGTCGCCCTCTTTCTTCAACCACCGGGTGACGGTGCCCTCGGTGACGCTCTCTCCGAGCTCCGGCAACGTGACGGAGTAGGCCATCTTTCGCTGACTCCCTTTGTTTCTGTTCAGGTCTGCTAGTTCGGAGGTGACGTCAGCTGTGCACGTGCAGTGGCTTGCCTGCCAGGGCAAGGTGTGCTTCGCCGAGGGCCTCGGTCTGGGTCGGGTGGGCGTGGATGAGCGGCGCGACGTCCTCCGGGAAGGCTTCCCAGTTGTAGATCAGCTGCGCCTCGCCGATCAGCTCGCCGACGCGGTCGCCGACGAGGTGCACGCCGACGACGGGGCCGGCGGGCGCCTTGACCAGCTTGACCCCGCCGGAGGTCTTGAGGATCTGGCTCTTCCCGTTGCCGCCGAGGTCGTAGGTGAAGGTGGTGACCTCCGAACCGTACTTCTCCTTGGCGGCGGCCTCGGTCAGGCCGACGGAGGCGACCTCGGGGTGCGAGTAGGTGACCCGCGGGATCCCGGCCTCGTCGATCACGCGCGGCTGCTGGCCCGCGATCTCCTCGGCGACGAAGATGCCCTGCTGGAAACCGCGGTGCGCGAGCTGCAGGCCGGGCACGATGTCGCCGACGGCGTACACGTTCGGCAGGTTGGTGCGCAGCCGCTCGTCGGTGAGGACGAACCCGCGCTCGATGGAGACCCCGGCCTCCTCGTAACCGTGGCCAGCCGAGTTGGGGCCGCGGCCGACCGCGACGAGCAGGAGGTCCGCGTCGAGGGTCTCGCCGGATTCCAGCGACACGCTCACGCCGTTCTCGTCCTGCTTGGCGCCGGTGAACCGCACGCCGGTCTTGAAGCCGATCTTGCGGCGGCGGAAGGCGCGCTCGAGCTGCTTGGACGCGAACTCGTCCTCGTTCGGGACCAGCCGCGGTAGCGCTTCCACGATGGTGACCTCGGCCCCGAAGGAGGCCCACACGCTGGCGAACTCGACCCCGATCACGCCGCCGCCGAGCACGACGACCTTCTTCGGGATGTAGTCCAGCGACAGCGCCTGCTCGCTGGCGATGACCCGGCCGCCAAGGTCGAGGCCGGGCAGCGTGCGCGAGTACGAGCCGGTGGCGAGGATGACGTTCTTGCCGGTGTACCGGGTGCCCTCGACCTCGACGGTGGTGCCGCCGACGAAGGTGCCGGTGCCCTCGACCAGGGTCACCTTGTGCGCCTTGGCCAAGCCCTGCAGGCCCTTGTGGAGCCGCGCGATGATCGAATCCTTGTACTTGTTCACCCCCGCGATGTCGACGCCTTCGAGGATCGTCTTCACGCCGAACTGCTCGCCGTCGCGGGCCGAGTCGGCGACCTCCGCCGCGTGCAGGAGGGCCTTGGTCGGGATGCAGCCCCGGTGGAGGCAGGTCCCGCCCAGCTTGTCCTTCTCGACCAGGATCACCGAAAGTCCCAGCTCGGCCGCGCGGAACGCGGCGGCATAGCCGCCCGATCCGCCACCAAGGATCACTAGGTCGGCGGAGGTGTCGGTCACTTCATTAACTCCTCGGCAAGGCGACAGGGGGCGTCGCACGCCTGTCTATCGCGCGCGCGACTCACGCCATCTTGTCACTACGCAGTTCAGGCTTGCGACTTAGCCGGGTGTGTGGCGGTGGTCTCAGGGCCGCACCCCGATAATGGCGGGGGACACCGACTGGAAGGTGAGGTGGTCGAGATGGGTCTCTTCGACTCGCTGCGACGCAAACGCAAGGGCGAGGGCAAGCCCGGCACGCTGCGCAAGGCCAGCGCGGGGGACACCAAGCATCTCGAGGAGTGGGCCGCGTCCAGGCACGGCGTCGAGGCCTATGTGGAGCCGAAGACGACCGTGACCGAGATGACTGTGGTGCTGATCGCGCACGACGGCGAGTGGACGCGCCGCCGCGTCGAAAGCTTCGCCGCCGCACAGCAGTTCGGCGGCAAGCGCTCGATCCCGGTCTACGAGGTCGCGAAGGTCGGCTACCCCAAGCGCATGCGCGAATACACCGAACGCCAGAAGCGCGCCAAGGGCAACTAGACTTCGCCCGTGCCTAGCGTCGTGATTCTGGACTACGGTTCCGGCAACCTCCGCTCCGCCGAACGCGCCGTGCGGCGCGCCGGTGCCGAGGTCGAGGTGACCGCGGACCCGCATGCCGCGATCAACGCCGACGGGCTGGTCGTCCCCGGCGTCGGCGCCTTTTCGGCGTGCATGGAGGGCCTGCTGGCGGCGGGCGGCGAGAAGATCATCGGCACCAGGCTGGCCGGTGGGCGCCCGGTGCTGGGCATCTGCGTCGGCATGCAGATCCTGTTCGAGCACGGCGTCGAGCACGGCGTGCGCACCGAGGGCACCGGCGAATGGCCGGGCACCGTGGAGCGGCTGCACGCCGAAATCCTGCCGCACATGGGCTGGAACACCGTCCGCGCGCCCGCCGGGAGCGAGCTGTTCGCCGGGCTGGACGCGCAGGAGCGGTTCTACTTCGTCCACTCCTACGCCGCGCGCGAATGGGAGCTGGAGTCCGGGCTTTCCGGCAGGCAGCCGCTGGTGACCACGGCGAACCACGGCGAGGACTTCGTCGCGGCCGTCGAGAACGGTCCGTTGTGGGCGACCCAGTTCCACCCCGAGAAGTCCGGTGACGCCGGCGCTCACCTGCTGCGCAACTGGCTCAACACCCTGTGACGGCGACCGCCGCGCGGCTTTTATAGTTGCCGGGTGACTTTCACCCTCCTCCCCGCCGTCGACGTGGCCGATGGCCAGGCGGTGCGCCTCGTCCAGGGCGAAGCGGGCACCGAGACCTCTTACGGCAGCCCGCTCGAGGCGGCGCTGCAGTGGCAGCGCGACGGGGCGGAGTGGGTCCACCTCGTCGACCTCGACGCCGCGTTCGGCAAGGGGTCCAACCGCGAACTGCTCGCCGAGGTCGTCGGCAGGCTCGACGTCCAGGTGGAGCTGTCCGGCGGGATCCGCGACGACGCCTCGCTCGAAGCCGCGCTGGCGACGGGGTGCCGCCGGGTCAACCTCGGCACCGCCGCGCTCGAGGATCCCGAGTGGACGGCGAAGGTCATTTCGTCCTATGGGGACAGGGTGGCGATCGGCCTCGACGTGCGGATCACCGAGCAGGGTCACCGGCTCGCCGCGCGCGGCTGGACGAAGGACGGCGGCGACTTCTGGGAGGTGCTCGACCGGCTCGACGCCGACGGCGCCGAGCGGTACGTCGTCACCGACGTCAGCAAGGACGGCATGCTGCAGGGCCCGAACGTGGACCTGCTCCGCGAGGTGTGCGCGCGCACCGACGCCGCCGTGATCGCCTCCGGCGGAGTGTCCAGTTTGGACGACCTGAGGGCGCTCGCGACGCTGAGCCGCGACGGGGTCGAAGGGTCGATCGTCGGAAAGGCGCTCTACGCGGGCGCGTTCACCCTGCCCGAAGCGCTAGCTGCCGTCGCCTAGCGAGATCGCGACGCCGACGGTGCGGTCCTCGGGGCCGCGCAGCTCGCTGAAGAACATCGTCACCTTGCCGATGATCCCGTACTTGCGCGCGATCACCCGGCGCACGCGCGCGGTGTTTTCGTCGTCGAGCAGGCGCGCCCGTCCCGGCACCACGGCGCCGTGCGTCCGCTTGCCCCGCACGTCGCAGGCCTGCACGTCGACCTTGCCGCCGTTGCGGATCCGCTTCACCTTGCCGGACGCGCGCACCGTCCACAGCACCAGTTCGCCGCCGTCGCCGGCGGCCCACACCGGCGTCGGCACCGGGTCGCCGTTCTTCCGGTACGTGGTGAGCATTACGTACTTCTCCGCCGCGAGGCGGTCGAAATCCGGGGAGGTCATGAACTCACCGTAGCCGGTCCGTCGCGCGTTCACCCTCGGTGAGCTGGCAGCATCGGGTCATGACCGCACCGACCACACCGGAATCGACCACGACGGAACCGGCGGCGGTCGTCGTCGAGTTCCTGAACGCCTTGGCGCGCTACGACGTCGACGCCGCACTGGACCTCGTGACCGATGACCTCGCCTACACCAACGTCTCGCTGCCCACGATCCACGGGCGCGAACGGCTCCGGAAGCTCGCCGGCCCGGTGCTGCGGCCGGGCCGGATGGGCTTCGGCGTGCACAACCACCACGTGGCCGCCGACGGCGACGTGGTGCTCACCGACCGGACCGACGAGCTGCGCTTCGGCCGGTTCGCGGCGCGCTTCTGGGTCTACGGGCGCTTCGTCGTCCGCGACGGCCGCATCGCGGTGTGGCGCGACTCGTTCGACTGGCGCGACATCTCGGTCGGCGTCGTGCGCGGGCTGCTCGGCATCGCGCTTCCCGCGCTCAACCGCAGGATGCCCTGATCCACCTCGTCCGTCCGAAGCGGACGGACGAAGTGGACGGTGTCAGGTGGGAACATCAGCTGAGTGCTTGGGTCCCGGTCGCCGGTTCCACCTGGCTGGCCGCCCACGATGCCAACAGGGCCAGACCGTCCGCGGTCGCCGTGCCGGCGGCCGCGGTGTAGACGGTCAGGAGCAGGCCGGGGTCGGCAGGCAGCTCCATCGACTCGACGTCCAGGTCGAGCTGGCCCACGGCCGGGTGGTGCACACGCTTGCGTCCGGACCGGTGGAGCCGAACGTCCTGAGATGCCCACCGCCGCCGAAATAGTTCACTGCGTGTCGACAACTCGCCGACCAGGGCGATCAGTTCCTCGTCGTGCGGATCGCGGCCGGCTTCCATGCGTAGCTTCGCGGCCACATCGCAGGCGATTCGGTCGTAGTCGGGGAAGAACGTCTTTGCCGATTCGGGCTCCAGGTACACGAACCGCGCGGTGTTCGCCGGCCGTCGTGCGTCGGCCAGCACCGGTGAGTACAGCGCGCGGGCAAGGTGATTCATGGCGAGCACGTCATAACGGCTGTTGCAAATCCACGCCGGTGCGTCGGTGATGGCGTCGAGCACCTGCTGAAGCGCCGGACGCATCTTCACGGCGGGTCGCCGGCGGCGCGGACCGCTGGGCGTCCTGGACTGCCGGGCAAGGTGGAACAGGTGATCGCGCTCGGCCTCGTCGAGGTGCAAAGCGGAGGCCAGCGCGTCGAGCACCCCGTCGGAGGCGCCGGCGAGGCTGCCGCGCTCCATGCGCACGTAGTAGTCGACCGACACCCCGGCCAGTAGCGCTACCTCTTCACGACGCAGACCTTTGACCCGGCGGTTGCCGCCGTAGGCGGGCAGTCCGGCCCGCTCGGGCGTGATCCGCGCGCGACGCGAACTCAGGAACTCCTTGATCTCAGTGCGCGGATCGATCGTGGTCACCCCTTCACCATAGGCCCGGCCCGCGGGCGAAGGGAGGTCCTGCTGGTACCCCCGCTGAGACCCGCCGACGCCGCCGACTCGCTGCGGCGGATTGCCGACGCTGGGAAGGAGCGGTTTCGATCAGGCTTTGACCGGCGGCGCCGCGGGTTCGCCGAACCTGGCCAGCGCGAGCGCGGCGGCGACCGCGAGCGCGAACCCGATGACGGCGACGGGGGCGAAGCCCGCCCGTGTCTGGTCGCCGAGCACGAAGATGCCGATGGCCGACGGCGCGACGGTTTCGCCGATCACCATCATCGCGGTGGCCCCGGTGACGCTCCCGCGCTGCAGGGCCGTCGCGTAGAACAGCATCGCGAGCACGCCGGCGACCACCACCGCGTACGTCGCGGGATCGGCCAGCAGCCCGGGGAGGTCCGCGCTGGAGATCACCCTGCCGGACACCGCCACGAGACCGAAGAGGAGCCCGGCCACCAGCCCCAGCGCGGTCGTCCGCACGCGGCGGGACGCCTTGCCGGCCAGCATCCCGATCCCGCCGAGCACCACCGCGGCCACCGGCAGCGCGAGGTGGAACGCGGTGCCGACGGGCTGGGACCCTTCGGTTTCGGCCGCCGTGCCGAGCAGGCCCAGCCCCACGCACACCGCCGCGGCCGCCGCCCATTCACGCCCGCTGAGCCGGACGCCGAGCGCGAGCGCGGCGACCGCGGTCACGGCGAGGCTCGCGGCGAGCGCGGCCTGCACCACGAACAGCGGCAGCACGCGCAGCGCGGCGAGCTGCGCGATGAACCCGAGGAAGTCGAGCCCGAGCCCGAGCAGGTACCGCCACTGCTTGAGCACCCGCAGCAGCAGCCGGGGGTCGACGCCGCCCGCCGACTCCTCGGTGCCGCGCGCGGCGGCGGCCTGCATGACCGAGGCGGCGCCGTACGCCACGGCCGCCAGCAACGCGCACACCAGTCCCCACCACATGGTGTCGACTCTAGGGCGAAGATCACCGCGCGCGCGTGCCGGAGGCCGTCCTGCGGGCGAAACGTAAACTGGATGCCATGTCGGTCGCGGTACGAGTAATCCCCTGCCTTGACGTGGACGCCGGGCGCGTGGTCAAGGGCGTCAACTTCACCGATCTCGTCGACGCGGGCGATCCGGTGGAACTCGCCCGCGCCTACGACGCGGAGGGCGCGGACGAGCTGACCTTCCTCGACGTCACGGCCTCGTCCGGCAACCGGGAGACCACTTTCGACGTCGTGCGCCGCACCGCCGAGCAGGTGTTCATCCCGCTGACCGTCGGCGGCGGCGTCCGCACCAACGACGACGTGAACCGCCTGCTCCGTGCCGGCGCCGACAAAGTGAGCATCAACACGGCCGCGATCGCGCGCCCGGAGTTCCTCCACGAGTCCTCGCGCCGGTTCGGCTCCCAGTGCGTCGTGCTGTCGGTCGACGCGCGGCGCGGCGGCGGCACGCCGTCCGGGTTCGAGGTGACCACGCACGGCGGCCGCGAAGGCACCGGCATCGACGCCGTCGAATGGGCGGCGCGGGGAGAGGAGCTCGGGGTCGGCGAGATCCTGCTCAACTCCATGGACGCCGACGGCACGAAGGCCGGGTTCGACCTCGAACTGATCGAACTGGTCCGCAAGGCGGTGCGCGTCCCGGTGATCGCGAGCGGCGGCGCCGGCGCGCTCGAGCACTTCGTCCCCGCCGTCCACAGTGGAGCCGACGCGGTGCTCGCCGCCAGCGTGTTCCACTTCGGACAGTTGAAGATCGCCGACGTGAAGGACACCCTTCGCGCGGGCGGGATCGTCGTCAGGAGCCAGCCATGACCCTCGACGCGGGAATCGCCGCCAAGCTCAAGCGCAACGCCGACGGGCTGATCTGCGCCGTCGTGGTCGACCACACCACCAACGACGTGCTGATGGTCGCCTGGATGGACGACGAAGCGCTGGACCGCACGCTCACCACCCGGCGCGGCACCTACTACTCGCGCAGCAGGCAACGGCTGTGGGTCAAGGGGGAGACCTCCGGGAACGTGCAGCACGTGCGCGAGGTCAGGCTCGACTGCGACGCCGACACCGTGCTCGTTCGCGTCGACCAGGAAGGCCCGGCCTGCCACACCGGCACCCGTACTTGCTTCGACTCTGATCTTTTATCGGGCGGCTGAATTTGCGCTGCCGGGGGCGCGGCTCTCGAGGTGAGTGGCAGTTGAATGGCGTTGGCGCCTCGCTGCCGGATCAGGAGATCTCGCCGGTTATGTAGCGCTGCAGGTTCGGGGCGACGGCGGCGACCACGGTTTCGATGTCGGTGGTCGCGAAGGGTTCGAAACGGGCGACGTAGCGGACCATGCCCATGCCGATCAGCTGCGAGGCGCACAGCGTGGCGCGGAACTCCTTGTCGTCGACGTTCAGCTTCGCCACGATCCTGCTGAACACCTGCTTGAGGAAGAAGTCCTTCAGCACGTCGCCCGCCTGCTCGTGCCCGGCGACGCTGCGCACGAGCGCGGGGAAGACGCCGCCTTCGGTTTCGTCCCAGCGGGTGAGAAAGGTGCGCACGATGCGTTCCCCGAGGTGCTCGACTTCGCCCTCGAGCAGGGTCGCGATCAGTTCCTGCGGATCGAACGGCAACTGCAGGACGGCCTGGGCGAACAGGTTCTCCTTCGAGCCGAACCAGTGGTTCACCATGGCGGCGTCGACGCCTGCCCTGGTCGCGATCGTGCGCACCGTGGCGCCCTCGTAGCCGGATTCGCGGAACACCGTGCGCGCGGCTTCGATGAGGGCGGTCCTGGTGTCCTGCCCACCGGGACGTCGGCCACGCCGCTTGGCAGGCTCGTTCTCAGTGTTCACGGGCCCATCATGACTGGCAGCGGAACATAATTCAACACGCTATGAATTAATGGGACGGACAAAGGGGGTGCGGGCGCGGGACGATGTGTACCAGGCAGGGCACAATGCTCGCATGGCCAGTGCCCCTTCCGCGAACGCCAGCACCGTCGGCCTCGGGCCGGTGAGCCCGTCGCGAGACGAGTTCCGAGCCCTCGCCGAGGGCAGGCGAGTGATCCCGGTGGTCCGCAGGCTCCTCGCCGACGGCGAGACGCCGATCGCGGTCTACCGCAAGCTCGCCCAGGACCGTCCCGGCACCTTCCTGTTCGAGTCCGCGGAAAACGGCGAGTCCTGGTCGCGCTGGTCGTTCATCGGCGTGCACAGCCCGGCCGCGCTGACCGTGCGCGACGGCGCCGCGGTCTGGGAGGGCACGCCCATCGCGGGCCTGCCGCGCGGCGGTGACCCGCTGCAGGTGCTGCGGGAGACCGTCGAGCTGCTGCACACCGAGCCGCTGCCGGGCATGCCGCCGCTCACCGGCGGCATGGTGGGCTATATCGGCTACGACGCGGTCCGCTGGCTCGAACGGCTGCCGGAGCTGGCCGAGCGGGATCTCGACATCCCCGAGCTGACCATGCTGTTCGCGACCGACCTCGCCGCGTTCGACCACCACGAGGGCACGGTCACGCTCATCGCGAACGCGGTGAACTGGGACGACTCGCCGGAGCGCGTCGACGCGGCCTACGACGACGCGGTGCGCCGCATCGAGGAGATGACGGTGCGCCTGCGCGCCACCGCACCGTCGACGACCGCGGTGTTCTCGCGCCCGGTCCCCGAGTTCCTCCGCCGCCGCAGCAAGCAGGAGTACGGCGCCGCGGTCGAGAAGGCGGTCGAGGCGGTCCACGCGGGCGAGGTGTTCCAGGTGGTGCCCTCGCAGCGCTTCGAGATCCCCAACGAGGCCGACGCGCTCGACATCTACCGCGTGCTGCGCACCTCGAACCCCAGCCCGTACATGTACCTGCTGCGGCTCGACGGGTTCGACATCGTCGGATCGAGCCCGGAGTCGCTGGTCACGGTCAGGGACGGGCGCGCGACCACGCACCCGATCGCGGGCACCCGCTGGCGCGGCCTCGACCCGGAGGAGGACGCGCAGCTCGCGAAGGACCTCCTCGCCGACGAGAAGGAGCGCGCGGAGCACCTCATGCTCGTCGACCTCGGCCGGAACGACCTCGGCCGCGTGTGCAAGCCGGGCACCGTGCGGGTCGTCGACTTCTTCGAGGTCGAGCGGTACAGCCACGTGATGCACATCGTGTCGACGGTCACCGGCGAGCTGGCCGGGGACAAGACCGCCTTCGACGCGGTCACCGCGTGCTTCCCGGCGGGCACCCTGTCCGGCGCGCCCAAGGTGCGCGCGATGGAGCTGATCGAGGAGCTCGAACCGACCAGGCGCGGGCTCTACGGCGGGGTGGTCGGGTACCTCGACTTCGCCGGTGACGCCGACACCGCGATCGCGATCCGCACCGCGCTGGTCAAGGACGGCACGGCGTACGTGCAGGCCGGTGGCGGCGTCGTCGCGGACTCCGAGGCCGGGTACGAGGACACCGAATCGCTCAACAAGGCGCGCACGGTGCTGTCCGCGGTGGCCGCCGCGCAGACGCTGGCTCCTGCCGAGTCACTCGCCGAGGACGACGCCGGTGTCTGACGGCACGCCGAAGCGGAGCCGGTCGTTGTGGCTGGTTTCGGTACTGCTCCTGCTCAGCGCCGCCGCGCTGTGGGGATCGTCGAGGCTGGTCTGGAGCGCGTCGGCGCGGGACGCCGGTGTCCGCGGAATCGTGCTCGACCAGCGCACCGGCGCCGAGGAAGCGAGTGCGGTGGTCCCGCTGGCGCTGCTCGCGCTGGCCGGTGTCGCCGCGATGATCGCCACCGGTGGCTGGCCGCGCCGCGTGTTCGGCGCCGTGCTCGCGGTGGCGGGGCTCGCGGCCTGCTGGACGGCGGTGAACGGCGTCCGGTTCGGCGGTTTCCCCGACGGCGCACCGGTGGCCGAGATCCACGCCGGGCGCGCGCTCGCGCTCGCCGGGGGAATTCTGATGATCGCCGCCGGGTTGGCAGGGTTCAAGGGCGCGGGCCGGATGCCACGCCTCGGCGCGCGGTACTCCGCGCCGGGCGCCAAACGGTCCGTGCGCGACCCCGACACGGAACTGTGGGAGTCACTGTCCGATGGTGAAGACCCGACCGCTTCTCGTTGATCGCTCCGGTATCGACCCGAAGCCACTACTGAGTGTTGCCCGGGTTAGCATCATTCAGGCGGGAAGGGGAAGGTTTTTGTGAGGCACCTTGCGAGTGAAGCTGTGAACACCTCATGCGTTTCGACCGGTGAGGGCGCCCGGTGAGCGTGCTCGAGGAGATCGTCGAAGGCGTGCGTGCGGACCTCGCCGAGCGCGAAGCCGCGCTGCCGTTCGACGAGTTGAAGCGCAAGGCCGCGGAAGCTCCGGCGCCGCGGGACGCGATGGGCGCGCTGCGGGATTCCTCGGTCGGCGTGATCGCCGAAGTGAAGCGCCGCAGCCCGTCGAAGGGCGAGCTGGCCGAAATTCCGGATCCGGCCAAGCTGGCGAAGGACTACGAGGACGCCGGTGCGCGCGTGATCAGCGTGCTGACCGAGCAGCGCCGGTTCGGCGGCTCGCTCGCCGATCTCGACGCGGTGCGCGCCGCGGTCGACATCCCGGTGCTGCGCAAGGACTTCATCGTCAGCCCGTACCAGGTGCACGAGGCGCGCCTGCACGGCGCGGACATGGTGCTGCTGATCGTCGCGGCGCTGGAGCAGAACGCGCTCGTCGCGCTGCTGGACAGGGTCGAGTCGCTCGGGATGGCCGCACTGGTCGAGGTGCACAACGCCGAGGAGGCCGACCGCGCGCTCGAAGCGGGCGCCAGGATCGTCGGCGTCAACGCGCGGAACCTGCACACCCTGGAAGTGGACACCGACGTGTTCAGCAGGCTCGCGCCAGGACTGCCGATGGACGTGGTCAAGATCGCGGAGTCCGGTGTCCGCGGGCCGGGCGACCTGATGTCCTACGCGGGCCACGGCGCCGACGCGGTGCTGGTCGGTGAGGGGCTCGTCGCGTCGGGGGACCCGAAGGGAGCCCTCGTCAAGCTGGTCACCGCCGGATCCCACCCGGCCTGCCCGAGGCCGTCGCGGTGACCGACGAGAAGGCGCGGCCGAACGGGCACGACCCCGACGAGCGCGGCCACTTCGGCCCGTACGGCGGCCGGTTCATGCCGGAGGCGCTGATCGGCGCGATGGACGAGCTGTCGGCCGAGTACGACAAGGCCAGGCTCGACCCGGAGTTCACCGGTGAGTTCGCCCGCCTGCTCCGGGACTACGCGGGCAGGCCGTCGCTGCTCACCGAGGCGTCGCGGTTCGCGGAGCACGCCGGCGGCGCGCGGATCTTCCTCAAGCGCGAGGACCTGAACCACACCGGCTCGCACAAGATCAACAACGTGCTCGGCCAGGCGCTGCTGACCAAGCGCATGGGCAAGAAGCGGGTCATCGCGGAGACCGGCGCCGGTCAGCACGGCGTCGCCACCGCCACCGCGTGCGCGCTGCTCGACCTCGACTGCGTCGTCTACATGGGCGAGGTCGACACCGAGCGGCAGGCGCTGAACGTGGCGAGGATGAAGCTGCTCGGCGCCGAGGTGATCCCGGTCAGGACCGGGTCGCGCACGCTCAAGGACGCGATCAACGAGGCGCTCCGCGACTGGGTGTCCAATGTGGACACCACGCACTACCTGCTCGGCACCGCGGCGGGCGGGCACCCGTTCCCGGTAATGGTGCGGAACTTCCACAAGGTCATCGGCGAAGAGGCCCGCGCGCAGATCCTCGAGCTGGCCGGCAGGCTTCCCGACGCGGTCGCCGCGTGCGTCGGCGGCGGCTCCAACGCGATCGGCATCTTCCACGGGTTCATCGACGACCCGGACGTCCGCCTGGTCGGGCTCGAACCAGGCGGCAAGGGCCTCGACTCCGGCGAGCACGGCGCGACGCTCACCGAGGGCACCCCCGGCATGCTGCACGGCGCGCTTTCGTACCTGCTGCAGGACGAGGACGGCCAGACCGTCGAGGCGTACTCGATCTCCGCGGGGCTCGACTACCCCGGTGTCGGCCCCGAGCACTCGTGGCTCAAGGACACCGGGCGCGCCGAGTACCGCGCGGTGACCGACGCCGAGGCGATGGACGCGATGCGGCTGCTCTCGCGCACCGAAGGCATCATCCCGGCGATCGAGTCCGCGCATGCTTTGGCCGGCGCGCTCAAACTGGGCCACGAGCTGGGTGCGGGCGGCCTGATCCTGGTCAGCCTCTCCGGGCGCGGCGACAAGGACATGGACACCGCCGCCAAGTACTTCGCGCTGGTCGACGAGGAGAAGCTGTGAGCCTGAGCGACGTCTTCGCGAAGACCAGGGGCGAAGGCCGCGCGGCGCTCGTCGGCTACCTCCCCGCGGGCTACCCGACCGTCGACGGGTCGAAGGACCTGCTGTCCGCGGTCATCGACGGCGGTGCGGATCTCGTCGAGGTCGGCGTGCCCTATTCCGACCCGGTGATGGACGGCCCGACGATCCAGGCCGCCGCCGACGCCGCGCTCACCGCGGGCTTCCGGCTGAAGAACGTGTTCGAGGTCGTCGAAGCGGTCTCCGCGCGGGGCGGCAGTGCCGTCGTGATGACGTACTGGAACCCGGTGCACCGCTACGGCGTCGACAGGTTCGCGCGCGATCTGGCCGCCGCCGGCGGGCTCGGCATGATCACCCCGGACCTCACGCCGGACGAGGGCGAGGACTGGATGGCGGCTTCGCAGGCGCACGGGCTGGACCGGATCTTCCTGGTCGCGCCGTCGTCCTCGGAGGAGCGGATCGACCGCACCGTGCGCGCGAGCTCCGGATTCGTCTACGCGACCGCGGTGATGGGCGTGACCGGCGCGCGGGACACCGTCGGCTCCGGTGCCGAGGACCTGGTCCGGCGCACCCGCGAGCACACCGACCTGCCGATCGGCGTCGGGCTCGGCGTGCGCTCCGGCGAGCAGGCCGCCGAGGTGGCCGCGTTCGCGGACGCGGTGATCGTCGGCTCCGCGCTGGTGACCGCCGCCGCTCGGGGCGCTGACGCGGTGCGCGCGCTGTCCGGCGAGCTGGCCGAGGGTGTCCGAAAGGCCGTCAGCCCGGCCTAGCGTTTGTACGGATCCTGTACGCGCCCGTCTCACGATGGCGCGCATGGTTGATCATCGGGTGTGGGACCGCAGGAACGTGCTCCGCTTCGGGGCGCTGGTCGCGGGAACCGGCGCGGCGGGACTCCTGCTGCCCGGCACCGCTTCGGCCGCGCCCCGCGTCTACGGCTGTGCCGAGTGGGGCGCGCGGGCCCCGAGCGACCAGCTCGTCACGCTCGGGCACAGGGCGAACCGGATCCTGGTGCACCACATCGCGAGCGCGAACAGCACCGACTACTCGCGCGAGCACGCCTTTCAGGTCGCCCGCAACGACCAGGCCGATCACATGGACAACAACGGCTGGTCGGACACCGGGCAGCACTTCACCGTCAGCCGCGGCGGGTACGCGCTGGAAGGCAGGCACGGCAGCCTCGACGCGCTGCGCTCCGGGCAGCGGATGATCAGGGCCGCGCACTGCCCCGGCCAGAACGACAACGCGATCGGCATCGAGAACGAGGGCACCTACACCTCGGTCGTGCCGCCGAAGGCGCAATGGGACGCGCTCGTCGCGCTGTGCGCCTACCTCTGCGCCCAGTACGGCATCCCAACCGCCGAGATCAAGGGGCACCGGGACTTCTACAACACCGAATGCCCCGGCGAAAAGCTGTACGCGAAGCTGCCGGAACTGCGCAAGGCGGTCGGCGCCGCACTGGGCTGATCGTGCGGACCGGGCGGCACCTCACCGAGCCAAGACACCGACACGTTACGGTGGCCTCGTGATTTCCGCCTCGGTCGCACACCTCGCCAGCATTCCCAGCCCCGACCAGGGGGTTTGGCATATCGGGCCGATTCCGCTGCGGGCATACGCCATCTGCATCATCGTCGGCATCATCGTCGCGATCTGGTGGGGCGAGCGCCGCTGGATCGCGCGCGGTGGCACCAAGGGCGCCGTCGTCGACATGGCGGTCTTCGCGGTGCCGTTCGGGCTGGTCGGCGGGCGGCTCTACCACGTCATCACCGACAACCAGCTCTACTTCGGCGAGGGCAAGAACCCGCTCAACGCGCTGAAGATCTGGGAAGGCGGGCTCGGCATCTGGGGCGCCATCGCGCTCGGCGCCGTCGGTGCGTGGCTGGCCTGCCGCCGCCGCGGTATCCCGCTGCCCGCGATGGCCGACGCGATCGCGCCCGGCATCGTCGTGGCGCAGGCGATCGGCAGGCTCGGCAACTACTTCAACCAGGAGCTCTACGGCGCGCACACCGACCTGCCGTGGGGACTGGAGATCTACCAGCGCTTCGACCCTGGCAACCCCGGCATCCCGGACCAGGGCCCGACGGGCGTCGCGATCGGGCACATCCCGCTCGAGGGCAGCCCGGTGCACCCGACGTTCCTCTACGAGCTGCTCTGGAACCTCGCGGTCGCGGGGCTGATCGTGTGGGCGGACCGCCGGTTCAAGCTCGGCCACGGCAGGGTGTTCGGGCTGTACGTCGCCGGGTACACGCTGGGCCGCACGTGGATCGAGATGATGCGCTCCGACAACGCGAACCACATCTTCGGGGTGCGCGTCAACGTCTGGGTGTCGATCCTGGTCTTCATCGGCGCGGTCGTCTACGTGGTGCTGGCCAAGGCCCGGGGGCCTCGCGAGCTGCCGGAGCTGTTGCGCGGCAAGGACGATCCGCGGAACGCCCCCGATGCCGACGCTGACGGTGATGCCGAGGCCAAACCGTCCGAAGAGGACGGTGCGAGCGAGAAGCCGGAGAGCGGGGAGAAGGCTGACGAGGCCGTCGCGGGCGAGAAGGCCGAAAGCGGCAACCAGCCCGAATCACGGTAGCGCGCCCGGATACCCGAAGGTGACTGCGACGCTGACCCGTTCGTACGGGGAGAATCCTGAGCTGGTGCGGCCGCCGTCGGATCGTGAGGCGGCGCTGCTGGGCAGTCCGATGCCGCAGGATCGGGTGCGTGCGCTGGTCGTGACGATCGCGCTGACGGTGATCGGCGGGTTCGTCCGGTTGCAGAACCTCGGCGTGCCCACCGACAAGGGCTCACCCGTCTTCGACGAGAAGTACTACACGGTGCAGGCGTGGGAAATCCTGCGCAACGGTGGGTACGAGAACAACGCTGGTTACGAAGTGATCGTGCATCCGCCGTTGGCGAAGCAGTTGATCGCGGTCGGTGAGCTGGTGTTCGGTTATAACGGGTGGGGGTGGCGGGTGGTGCCCGCGTTGGCGGGCA
>NZ_BAAANN010000065.1:0-26778 GCF_039529815.1 Amycolatopsis minnesotensis
CAAAACCTCACCTGCACACCACGCGGCAACCGCGCCCGAACCACCATCACAACCTCCGATCACAACCGGTGTTGCAACGACCCCATGAACCCAAGGCGCCTTCAGGGCACCTCGCTTTTGACCTCTATAGGAGCATCCTTCGGGGCATTGACGGGAAACGCGCGCTGCCCCGCCGACGCGACGGCATCCAGTGCCGTCACGGCTGCGGGGCAGCGAGAAACGGGTCAGTCTTCCCAGACGAAGATCGCGTCGCCGGGTGCGACGTCGGCGCCGGTGAGCAGCGCCGAGAGCGCGTCCGGGTTCGCGTCCAGCGCGACGACGGGGACGATCGGCGAGTAGCCCGCCTTCGCGACCTCCGACGGGTCCCATTCGACGAGCGGCTGTCCGGCGCGCACCTCCTCGCCTTTCACCACGTGCAAAGTGAAGCCTTCGCCCTTCTGCTTCACGGTGTCGATGCCGAGGTGCACGAGCACGCCGCGGCCGTCCTCGCCCTGCACCACGAAAGCGTGCGGGTGCAGGGTGACCACGGTGCCGTCGACCGGGGCCACCGCGGTCTGCCTGCCCTCGCCGGAGGGCTGTACGGCGAGACCGGGCCCGACCATCGCCTGGGCGAACACCGGGTCCGGCACCTCGCTCATCGGCACGGTCTTGCCCGCGACCGGGCTCTGCACCGCCAAAGTCACAGCAGGTCCTCGATATCGCTGGCGATGGTGTCGGCCTCGGGCCCGACGATCACCTGCACGACCGAGCCGACCTTGACCACGCCCATCGCACCGGCGCCCTTGAGCGCGGGCTCGTCCACAACGGACCCGTCCTTGAGCTCGCAGCGCAGGCGCGTGATGCACCCCTCGATCTCGATCACGTTGTCAGCGCCACCGAGCGCCGCGAGAATCTTTTCCGGCCTGTCGTCCGCCATCGCGGCCTCCTGACTGTCGTTTGCTGTCATTGTCCCGTCGGGACTGTCCGTGACCCGATCCGCACTCGCGGTTCCGGTCACCTTGGTCAACCCGCGCCAGCAGTACTACGCCGATCGCCGGTACGTGTGCCACCTCAAGCCACGAAGTCATAACGGCCGTTGACACCCGATCGGCTCCCGGAGCATCCTGCCCCATCAGAAATGGTCTAGACCGGAACGTACCAATGGTAGCCGAGTGATGCCAGTACGGGGCCAGCCCGACGACGAAGTGGAGGCGACGAGCCGATGAGTGCCGCGGCGCAGACCTCCGCAGGCGGGTTCGACCGGGTCACCGACGGGCCGACCCCGAAGCACGCCCAGCTCAGGGAAATCCTGCGCAGAGCGGTCGAGCGGGACCTGCCGCCGGGGTCGCCGATCCCATCGGAACGGGAGCTCGCCGAGCGCTACCACGTTTCGCGGCTGACCGTGCGCTCGGCGATCGGCAAGCTCGTCGAGGAGGGTTTGCTCGCGCGCGTGCGCGGCAAGGGCACGTTCACCGCGAACCGCCGGATGGACCTGCAGCTGTACCTGATGTCGTTCACCGACGACATGCGCAGCCGCGGGAAGGTCCCGACCACCGAACTGCTCGACACGGGCACGGCGATCCCGCCCGCGCCCGCCGCGAGCGCGCTCGGGCTCGGCGACCGGCAGGCCGCGTACCGGCTGCACCGGCTGCGGCGGGCGGACGGGGTGCCTCTCGCCGTCGAACGCGGCTGGTACCACCCGGGCAGGCTGCCCGGCCTGATCGAACTCGACCTCACGAGATCGCTCTACGGGCTGCTCGCCGAGAAGTACGACATCCAGCTCGACTACGCCTGGCAAACCGTCTGGGCGGAGTCGGCCGACCGGGAAACGGCGCGGCTGCTCGGCATCCGCGCCGGTGGGCCGCTGCTGGCGTTCCGCAGGGTTTCCAGCTGCCAGGGGGAACCCGTCGAAGACATGACTTCCTGGTACCGGGGAGATCACTACCAGGTGACAACGCAGTTGGACCGGAACAACCCGGATTCCGGTCGTAAAGCCAATCACACGAAAGCCAATGATGGAGGTACCCGATGAGCGCCACCACCGCCGAGGGGGCGAAGGGTAAGGGCAGGGGGCTGGCCGGGCTCCAACGCTTCGGCCGCAGCCTGATGCTGCCGATCGCCGCGCTGCCCGCGGCAGGCCTGCTGGGCAGGCTCGGCGCCGACGACGTGCTCGGCAAGGACGGCGCGGACTGGGGCAAGTTCGCCGAAGTCCTCGCCGCGGCCGGCAACGGCCTGTTCAACTGGCTGCCGCTGCTGTTCGCGGTCGGCATCGCGGTCGGTTTCGCCCGCAAGGGCGACGGTTCGACCGGCGTCGCCGCCGTGGTCGGCTTCGTCGTGTTCAACAGCGTCGTCCAGGTGTTCGCTCCGATCAACAAGATGGAGGGCTTCAAGGAAGGCTGGTACCTGCAGCCGATCAAGTGGCCCTACAGCGTGCTGGCCGGTGTCGTGGTCGGTCTCGTGACCGCGGTGCTGTGGCAGAAGTACCACCGCATCAAGCTGCCGCCGTTCCTCGCCTTCTTCGGCGGACGCCGGTTCGTCCCGATCATCAACTCGCTCGCCCTGATCGTCCTCGGCGTGATCTTCGGTCTGCTGTTCAAGTACGTCGACGCGGGCCTGCACAACGTCGGCGAGGCGGTCACCGGCAGCCCGATCGTCGGCGGCGGGATCTACGGCTTCCTCAACCGGCTGCTCATCCCGATCGGCCTGCACCAGCTGATCAACGTGCCGGTGTGGTTCATCTTCGACGGCGGCGACCTGACCAACTTCGCCCACGGCGTACCGGGCAGCGGCGCGTTCATGACCGGGTTCTTCCCGATCTTCATGTTCGCCCTGCCCGCCGCGGCGCTGGCGATCTGGCAGACCGCGCACCCGTCGCAGAAGAAGGTCGTCGGCAGCGTGATGGTCGCGGCCGCGTTCACCGCGTTCCTCACCGGTGTCACCGAGCCGATCGAGTTCGCGTTCATGTTCGTCGCGTGGCCGCTGTACCTGATCCACGCGGTGCTGACCGGTATCTCGCTGGCGCTGGTCAACTGGCTTGGCATCCACCTCGGGTTCAACTTCTCCGGCGGTGCGATCGACTTCGCGCTCTACGCCGGCTCGCCGGCGGCGACCAAGGTGTGGCTGCTCATCCCGATCGGCCTCGCCTACGCGGTGATCTACTACGTGCTGTTCCGGTTCGTGATCACGAAGTGGAACCTGAAGACGCCGGGCCGCGAGGAGCAGATCGAGGCCGATCTCGAGGCGACGGCCGCCAAGTAGCACCAGAAGTACGTTCGAAAGGAAAGAAATGCCCGAGAAGCGAGTCACGGTGGCGAGCAAAGTCGGCCTGCACGCGAGGCCTGCCGCGCTGGTCGCCAAGGCGGCAGCCGCGCAGCCGGTCGCGGTCAAGATCGCCAAGGATGGCCGTGACCCGGTCGCCGCAGGCAGTGTGCTGAACCTGATGACACTCGCCGCCGGTCACGGCGACGAGGTCGTCATCACCGCCGAGGGTGAGGGCGCTCAGGAAGCCGTCGACGCGATCGCCGAGCTGGTGGCGAGCGATCTCGACGCCTGAGAAGCACTGAAACGGGGGTGGTCCGCGTGCTCGCGGACCACCCCCGTTTCGTACGCTGAGGTCATGGACAGCGTGCGGATGATCGAGGACTGGCCGGTGGACAATGCCGCGACGGTCGTGGTGCGGGCCGGCGGGGAAACCGTCGCGGTCCACGGTGACCAGGTACGGGAGTATCCGCTGGCATCGGTGACGAAGCTGCTCACCGCCTACGCCGCGCTCATCGCGATCGAAGAGGGCGTCGTCGAGCTGGACACCCCCGCGGGCCCCGAGGGGTCGACCGTGCGGCACCTGCTCTCCCACACCTCCGGGCTCGCCTTCGACGAGCACCGCGCGATGGCCGAGCCGGGCACCAGGCGGCTGTACTCCAACGCCGGTTTCGAACAGCTCGCCGACGCGCTCACCGAGCATTCCGGGATCCCCTTCGCCGACTACCAGGCCGAGGGGCTCTTCACCCCGCTCGGCATGAAGGCCACGAAACTCACCGGATCCCCCGCGTCGGGCGCGGTTTCGACGGCCGCCGATCTCGCCCTGTTCGCGGCCGAACTGCAGCGGCCCGCGCTGCTCGATCCGCGCACCGTCGCCGAGGCGACCTCGGTGGTCTTCCCAGGGCTCAACGGCGTGCTGCCCGGTTTCGGTCACCAGAAGCCGAACGACTGGGGGCTCGGCTTCGAGATCAAGGACCACAAGAGTCCACATTGGACGGGTTCGCGGAGCGCGCAGGGCACGTTCGGCCACTTCGGACAGTCCGGCACCTTCCTCTGGGTCGACCCGGCGGCCGGCGCGGCGTGCGTCGCGCTGACCGATCGCGCGTTCGGTCCGTGGGCGGCCGAGGTCTGGCCTGCCTACACCGACGCGGTGCTCGGCGAGCTGGCGTGAGGCTTCGGGTTTTCGCGAGCCTGCTCGCGTTGCTACTGCTCGCTTCCTGCACGTCGAACTCGGCCCCTTCCCCTTCCCCCTCCCCTTCTCCTGCCCCGGCCGGCCAAGCCGCCGCCGCGCCCCCGATGGGCACGAACGGCGCGGCCGTCCCGGCGCTGAACTGGTCGCCGTGCCGGGGAAAGTTCCAGTGCGCCCGCGCCGACGTCCCGGTCAGTTACCGCGAACCCGCTGGGGCCAAGCTGGCGCTGTCGGTGATCAAGCTCCCCGCGAGCGATCCCGCGCACCGCATCGGGTCGCTGTTCTTCAACTTCGGCGGGCCGGGCACCGGCGGGGTCAGCGAGCTGACCCGGTTCGCCGACCGCTACCCCGACGAGCTGCGCGCGCGGTTCGACCTGGTGAGCTTCGACCCGCGCGGGATCGGCGGCAGCACGGCGATCAGCTGTCCCGGCGCCGACCAGCTCCCCGGCCGCGGCTCCCCGTTGCGACCGGACCAGCGCGACGCCTTCTACGCCGCGAGCGCGGCCGCCGGCAAGGCGTGCGCGGCGGGTTCGCCCGCGCTGCTGCCCCACCTGTCCTCGGCCAACGTCGCGCGCGACATGGAACTGCTGCGGCAGTCCGTCGGCGACAAGGCGTTGAACCTCTACGGCTACTCCTACGGCACCTACCTCGGTGCGACGTACGCGAACCTGTTCCCCGGCACCGTCCGCGCGATCACCATGGACGGCACGCTCGATCTCGTCGCCAACGCGACCGGCGCGCCGGGGCAGCAGGACGAGCCGGTGGACGTGCGCGCCGACGTGGCGCGCGGTCAGCAGCAGGAACTCGACGCGTTCTTCGACGCCTGTGTCAAGGCGGGCCCGAAGTGCGCGTTCTCCGCCGGTGATCCCCGCCAGAAGTTCGCGGACATCTTCGCCAGGCTCAGCCAGGGCCCGGTCGGCGGCGTGACGCTGCCGTCGCTGCTGGAAACAATCAACAGGGCGCAGTACCAGAGCGCGCGCTGGACCAAGCTCGCCCAGACGCTCACCGCGCTCGCCCCGGCGTCACAGGGCGCCGCCGCCGCTCATCCGCCGGTGCTCGATCCTTACGTGGCAACGCATTCACCGGGTTTCCTCGCCGTCCAGTGCGTCGACAGCGACAACCCCGCCGATCCCGCAGCCTACGACCGAGTCGCGGCGAGCGAGGCCAAGCGGCAGCCGTACTTCGGCACGTCGGCGGTGTTCAACATGGCGCAGTGCATCGGCTGGCCTGCCCGCGACCAGGACCGCTACCCCGGGCCGTGGAACCGGCCGAGGAAGAACCCGATCCTGATCGTGAACAGCAGGCACGACCCGGCGACGCCGCTGCACGACGCGCAGGCCACCGCGCGCCAGCTCGGCGACGGCCGCGTGCTCGTCGTCGACGGGTACGGGCACACCACGCTCGACGTGCACAGCGCGTGCGCGTCGGCCGCGCTGACGCGCTACTTCGTCGACCTCACCGCACCGGCAGAGGGCGCGGTATGCGCACCGGACTTCACGCCGTTCCCGTGAGCACCCGCACCGGCGCGCCCTTCTGGTACGCGGCGATGTCCTCCACGGCGTCGCCGTAGAAGATCTCGTAGACCTCGCGCGTGACGTAGCCGATGTGCGGGGTGAGCACGGTTCGCGGCGCTGTCCGAAGTGGATGGTCCGCGGGCAGCGGCTCGGTCTCGTAGACGTCCAGCGCGGCCTTCGCAATCTGCCTGCGGTGCAACGCTTCCAGCAACGCGCTGGCGTCGACGATCGGGCCGCGCGAAGTGTTGACGAGGATCGCAGAGTCCTTCATGAGCGCGAATTCCTCCGCGCCGACGAGGCCGCGCGAGCGCTCGCTCAGCACCAGGTGCACCGACAGCACGTCCGCGCGGCGGAACAGGTCCTCTTTGGACACCGCGGTGACGTCGTGCTCGGCGGCCTTCTCCGGCGTCAGGTTCTGGCTCCACGCGATCGTCTCCATGCCGAACGCCTGCCCGATCCTGGCCACGCGCGAACCGAGCCTGCCGAGCCCGAGCAGCGCGAGCGTCTTGCCGTGCAGGCCGGTGCCGATGGTGCTCTGCCAGCCGCCGCCGGGCAGCGCGCGCAGCTCGGTCTCCAGGTTCCGGAACGCGGCGAGGATCAGCGCCCAGGTGTGTTCCGCGGTCGGCTCCGGGATGTACCCGGTTGCCGACACCACGATGCCGAGCCTCGTCGCCGCGGCCACGTCGATCGCCGCGTTGCGCTTGCCCGTGGTGACCAGGAGCTTCAGCTCGGTCAGCCGCTCCAGCACCTCGGCGGGGAACCGCGTGCGCTCCCGCATCGCGACCACTGCCTCGAAGCCGGCGAGCCGCTTCACCACCTCGTCCGCGTCGGCGAACGGCTCGGTGAACACCTCGATCTCGGCGCCGAGGGAGTCCCAGTCGGCGAAGCCGAGCGCGACGTTCTGGTAGTCGTCGAGAATCGCGATCTTCATATCGGTCACGCTAGCCGGTGGTCTCGCAAGCGGCGAAACCACTTGAGCGGCTCGCGGGCTCGACCGCCTCCGCGTACCCGTCGATGTCGGCCAGGTGCGCGGCGACGCGTGCCGGATCGTCGAACGACGCGCGGAAGCTGTTGCGTGCGAGGTCGGCCAGCGTGGCGCGATCGAGCCCGAGGTGGGTGTGCACCGCCTCGTAGTTGTCGTTGACGTAGCCACCGAAGTACGGTGGATCGTCGGAGTTGACGGTGACCAGCAGGCCCGCTTCGACCATGGCGCGCAGCGGGTGCGCCGCCATCGACGGCACCACGCGCAACGCGACGTTCGACAATGGACAGACGGTCAGCGGGATCTCCTCGTCGCGCAGCCTGGCCACCAGTTCCGGGTCGTCGATCGCGGCGACACCGTGGTCGATGCGGTCGGGTTCGCACACGTCCAGCGCCTCGCGCACGTAGTCGGCGGGGCCGTCCTCGCCCGCGTGGATCGTGGTGCGGTAGCCGCGGGCGCGAGCGGCCGCGAAGTAGCCGGCGAACTTGACCGGTGGATTGCCGCGCTCGGCCGCGCCCAGCCCGATGCCGATGATCCGCTCGCGCCACGGCTGGATCAGATCCAGCACTTCCAGCGCGGCGGCCTGCGATCGGTGCCGCTGGCTGGTGACGATCAGCGCGCCGTCGATACCGAGGTCGGCTCGGGCGTCGGCGATCGCGGCCAGCACGGTGTCCAGCTGGCAGGCGATCGGCACGCCCGCGTCCAGGAAGGTCTGCACGCCGAGGAACATCTCGGCGCGCCGGACCCCGTCGGCGGCGGCGCGGGTCAGGTAGGCGTGCGCGAGGTCGTAGAAGTCCTGGCCCGCGCGCAGGACCGAGGCCGACCGGAACAACAACGGCAGGAAGTGCTCCAGGCCGGTGAACGTGTAGGCGGCACGTGCCTGATCGACGTCCGGCCAGGGCAGGGCCACCTCGTTGCGGGCAGCGAGCGCGAACAGCAGTTCGGGTTCGAGCGTCCCCTCCAGGTGGACGTGCAACTCCGCTTTGGGCAGCGTCGCGATGAACGCGTCTGGCATGGGCACCGCTCCCGCAAAAAATGAACTGAACGATTCACTTCTTGCCGCACCCTACCCGAGCAACCTGCCGATGGCGAGGGCGTGCGCCGCGTCGATCCGGGAGCGCGACTCACCGCAGATGAGCTGCATCTGCAGCCCGCGCCACAACGCGACCACCGCGACCGCGGTGGCCTCCGGAGCCGCGACCTCCGGCGCCGCCCGCAGCGCTCCGGCGACCGTCGCGGTCCACCGGTCGCGGACCTGTTCCAGGAACCGGGCGTACTGGTCGGGCAGGTCGACAGCCATCCCGAAGCGCGCGAAGAACAGCCGAAGATGCGGCAGTCGCTCGGGATCGGCGACGTGGCGCCACGCGGCCACCAGCCGGTCCGCAGCGCTGCCCGGCCCGCTCAGCAGTTCCGCGAGCCGATCGAGCAGGACCGTGCCGCCGAGGATGTCGTCGATGGCCGCGCCGAGCAGTTCGTCCAGCGAGCCGAAGTGGTACAGCAGCATCCGATTGTTGGAGCCGATCCCCCTGGCCAGCTCGCTCAAGGACAGGCCGAGCACGCCGCGCGTGAGGATCAGCTCACGCGTCAAAGCCAGTAGGCGTGCCCGCTCACCAGGACCACTCGCCACCGCCCGATCGTAACGGCGGCCGGGCCGGCCTGCCGGTCCGGCAGGCAGCGTGGGGATCGAACTCGCCGTTCGCAGCCCTAGGGCACGAAAACGTCCTCCCGCACCAGGTGGTGGTCGGAGGCGTCGTTCAGCCGGGCGAGGTCGGAGCCGGGCAGTGGCCAGAAGACCTCGCCCCACCACGGGATCAACCCCCGCGAGGGCAGCACATAGTCGGTGCGCAGGTTGCCGGGTGCCTTGTCGGCGAAGTCACCGGTGTCGAAGAACGGGTCGGTCCGGTGTCCCGCGTTCGCGCCACCCTGCTGACGGCTCGCCACCACACCACCCGCGCTGCCGGGATGCGGGTCGAGCACCCTCGGCGAAAGGCGGAGCTGGTCGATCGCGCCGGGCACGCTGTCGCCGTCGATCGGGTCGGAGTTGTTGTCCCCCGCCACCACGAACCGTTCGGTGGCGGGCAGCCCACCCCGCTTTCCCGCGTCGTCGTAGATGTAGCCGCCCCTGCCGGGGGTCACGTAGTCGGCCATGAACCGGATCTCGTCGTGGTTCCGGGTGCCGTTGCGGTCCTCGGGTCCGTCGAAGCTCGGCGGTGTGGGGTGCGAGACGAGGAAGTGCACGGTGCCCTTCCCGACCCGGATCGGCAGGTCCCAGTGCGACTTCGAGGACAGCCGCAGCAGCGTCAGCTCGGGGGCCGAGTACCAGTCACGGGGTGCCGGTGTCGCCGGGTCGTCCGGCAGCATCGCGCCGGGCATGTCCTGCCACCGGAAGTGCTGGAAGGTCCGGGCACCGGCGATGTCGATCGGGTACTTCGACAGCACCAGCATGCCGTACTGGCCCTCGAATTCGCCGAAGCCCTGCGCGTCGTTGCCACCGCCGACCACGCCGTTGCGGTCGAGGTCGTAGCCGGTCGGGACGCCGGTGTTCGACGGCGCGGTGTAGGCGTACGGGAAGTCGATGGGACGCGCGCCGTGCTGCCCGCGCTGGAGGTAGTTCGCGCGGAACGCGTTCGCCGCCGCGTTGCCCGGCACGTAGTCGAACTCGTTGACCAGCAGGACGTCCGGCCGGTTGCGCTGGATCACCTCGGCGGCCTCGCGCGCCTGCGCGTTGTCCGGTGTGGACAGATCGGCGAGCAGTTCCCCGGCGTGCGCGCGGTTGAGCGACGCGTTGAACGTGGCGAACCGGACGTTCGTGCCGAAGGAGGCCGCACCCGCTTCGACGGGCATCACGGTCAGGAGCAGTGCCGCCACGGACAGCAGCGAAAACAGGGCCTTGCGCACGGTGCCACCTCCCAGATCGGCCACACCTTATGCGATCCGGGTGAACGCCGGGCGGGGATCGGCACTTGACCGATTAAAACATTCAATTGTACGGTCCAATGATGGACCTGCCTCGCTACGAGCAGATCAAGCAGGAGTTCGAGGAGAAGATCCGCACCGGATCGCTCGCTCCCGGCGCCCGGCTGCCGACCGAGACCGAGCTGCGCGGCCAGTACGGGGTCAGCAGGGCCACGGCCCAGCGCGTGCTCAACGACCTGGCGAACGCGGGCCTGGTCATCCGGCGGCGACGGCACGGCACCTTCGTCGCGGACGTCACGCCGACGCTCAACCTGCTCAACTTCGCGGTACCGGAGGCGGCGCAGAAGGGCGTGCCGGGCAGGCACGAGGTCATCTCGGCGAAGATCGTCAGAGCCGCTGACGCGGTGCTGAGCCTGCCCGGCGCTTCGGCCGACACCGCGGTGGTCGAACTGGTCCGCCTCAAGCTCGACGCGCACGAGCGGCCCCGTTCGCTGGAGCGCCACGTCATTCTCTTCTCGGTCGCCCCCGACCTGCTGGAAGAGAACCTCGAAGATTTCGTCAGCATGCGCTATCTCCGCGGCAAAGGCGCGCCGATCGAGGTGATCCGGGTCTACCTCGACCCGGTGAGTCTCGACGAACACGACGCCGCGCTGTTGGAAAGCCCGGCCGGCGCGCCGTCGCTTTCGCGGCGAAGGGAGTCCCGGTCCGGTGACGGCAACGCCATCGAGGTGGTGGAAACCGTCATTCGCCCCGGTTCCGCGCGATTCTTCGTCGAGTTTCCCTTTTCCGCCGTCTGACCGCACCTCTTGCCACCGCAACCGGGGATTGCTTTGCCCTGCCCCGAAAGGAGAGTCATGAAGGTCATCGTCGTCGGCGCTGGAATTCTCGGCGCGAGCGTCGCCCGGTCGCTCGCCGCGACGGGTGCGGACGTGCAGTTGCTGGACCGGTGGGGGCCTGGCACCGGCGCTACCGCGACCACCTTCTCATGGGTCAACTCGAACCGGAAAATCCAACCCGGGTACTTCCGGCTGAACGTCGCGGGAATGGCGGAGCACGCGAAACTCGCCGAAGAGCTGAACGGTCCCCGGTCGTACTTCCGCAGCGGCAGCGTGCACTGCGCGGACGCCAGGAACGAACCGTGGCTCGTTGACAACGTCGAACTGTTGCGGGCACGGGATTATCCGGCCCGCTGGGTCGGCCGTGCCGAAGCGGCGCGGATCGCGGGCGAGATCCGGATCCCCGATTCGACGACCGCCATCGCGCACTTCCCCGGCGAAGGGTACGTGCTCCCGGATCGTCTGCTGCGGAACCTCCTCGACGACGCTCGGCGACGCGGGGCCGAGATTTCGACGGGCGAGGTCGTGGCCGTCGACGAAACTCCGGGCGGTTCCGCCGTCACCCTCGCCACCGGGGAGGTCCGCGCGGCGGATCGGATCGTGCTGGCGACGGGGCGCTGGACCGACGAGTTGGCCGCGCGCTCCGGCCTCGACATCCCCATGATGACCGAGATCGAGCAGGGCTCCCCGATCATCGGGCTGCTCGGGTACGCGACCGTGCCGGAAGCCGGCCTGCGGTGCGTCGTCCACACGCCCTCCCTCAACTTACGCCCTGCGGCACACGGGAAAACCGTCGTGCAGGCGCTCGACCTCAATGCCGAAGTCGACCCCGCGCGGCCACCGTCGACGGACGGGGAGATCGGCCGGGCCATCGCCCGGCGGTTCGCCGATCTCCTGCCCGCGCCTCCGCCGGAAATCGAGCTGCGCGTCGCGATCCGGTCGATGCCGGCCGACGGCTACACCATTGCGGGCTTCACCTCGGCGCACTCCCGGGTCTACGCACTGGTCACGCACAGCGGAATCACCCTCGCACCGTTGCTGGGCCGCCTCGCCGCTGCGGAAATCACCGACGACGAGACCTCGGACCTGCTCCGGACCTTCCGCCCCACCCGGTTCGCCGGACTGCCGCGATCGGAACTCGTCGTGAACCGGCCCACGAGGCTCGGCGAGCAGTGACACCGCCGCTCCGGCCCGAAGGGGCCCCTTGAGGGCATGGAGGGTCAGTCGAGTGGGAGCGGGAGGATGTCGCCGGTCGCGGCGCGGAGTGCGGTTCGCATCGCCTCGCGCGGCGCGGGCAGGCCGGTGAACTGCTCGGCTTGCCCGAAAGCCTGGTGCAGCAACATGTCCAGGCCGGTCGCCAGCCTGCCGCCGCGCGCGGCGACCGCTTCGGCGAACGGGGTCGGCCACGGGTGGTAGATCACGTCGAGCACGCATTTCGCGGCGGAGAGCCGGTCGAGGCAGGGCACCACCGCGTCCGACGGCACCGTGCTCACCACCACCGCCGCACCATCGACCTCGGCCCCGAAGTCCACTTCGGACCATCGGCGCACCGACACCGACAGCCCGGCCCGCTCGGCCGCACGCGTCGTCTCGGCCGCACGGGACGGGTCCCGCACCACCAGGCGCACTTCACCGATGCCCAGTTCGGCGAGCCCGGCCACCGCGGCCGCCGCCGTCCCGCCCGCGCCGAGCACCAGCCCGGTTCGCCCGTCACCCGGCCGGTAGCCGCCCGCGGCGCGCAGCGCGCCGACCACACCGTCCACATCGGTGCTGTCCGCACGCCAGCCCGATTCCGTGCGCACCAACGTGTTCGCGGCGCCGACCGCGTCCGCGCGCGGGGTCACCTCGGCGGCGAACTCCAGCGCGGCGCGCTTGCCAGGCATGGTCACCGAGAAACCGGTCCATTCCGGACCGGCGCCGCCGACGAAACCGGGCAGCCCCTCGGCGTCCATCTCGATCCGGTCGTACCGCCAGCCGCCCAGACCCAGCGCGGCGAACGCGGCCTCGTGCAGCACCGGGGAAAGCGAGTGCGCCACCGGCTTTCCGAGCACGGCCGCCCTGACCTCAGTAGGCACCGCGGGCCTGCGCCTCGGCCACGTTCTTGTCGTGCTCGGCGTTCGTCACGGCGAAGCACGACATCCCGTTCTTGTCGCACTTGACGAAGAAGATCCACTCCCCGTTGGCCGGTTTCTGCGCGGCCGCGATGGCCTCCTTGCTCGGCGCCGAGATCGGGGTCGGTGGCAGGCCGGTGTTCAGGTAGGTGTTGTAGGGGCCCGGGCGGCTGCGGTCGTAACTGGTGGTCCGGACCACCGGCCGGTCCAGCATGTAGTTGACGGTCGAGTCCAGCTCCAGCTTCATGTTCTTCGCGAGCCGGTTGTAGATCACGCGCGAGACCTTCTCGAAGTCCTTCTTGATCCCCTCCCGCTCGATCAGGGAGGCGACGACCAGCGTCTGGTACGGCGTCATGGCGGCCTGCTTCGGCCCGTCGGGGAGCCCGGCGTTCTGCATCCGGTCCGCCGACTCCTTGAACACCGCGCCGAGCAGTTCGCTGGCGTTCCAGCCCGGCTTCACGTCGTAGACGCCCGGCGCGATGAGCCCTTCGATCCGGCGCTTCTTGTCCGTTTTCGCGACCGCGTCGGCGGCCCACTTCGGCACGCCGAGCGCGACGAGATCGCCGTCCTCGGCGGTCTTGCGCAGCTCCTCCACCGGCACGCAGGTGCTCGCCCCGTCCAGGTTCGCGCACGACGCCTTCGCCAGCTGCGCGTACACCCCGTCGGTGGTGGTCTGATCCGGCTGCTTGATGTCGTCGAGCTGGGTGCCCGCGCGAAGCTGGAGCACGCCGACCCGCGCCGTGGGCTGAACGAGCTTGGTGACCGCGCTCGCCCCGGACATCTGCTTCTTGAGCTGGTAGTAGCCCGGCTGCACGCTGCGGACCCTGCTGTCGTCCTCGGCGGCCTTCACGAACGCCTTGGGACTCGCCACGACACCCGATTCGGTCAGCCGCGTCCCGATCGCGTTGGTCGAGTCACCACCCATGACCTGCACCAGCACGTCGGACGTGCCGTCGCCCTCGAAGTCCTCGTACCCGAAGACCTTGTCGATGCCGAACCAGGCGCCGCCCGCGAGCAGCGCGATGACCGCGATCGCGGCGACCCAGCCGAACGCCCTGCGCTTCTTCTCGCGTCGGCCGCGCCGCGGCGGGCGCTCGTCGTCGATGTACTCCGGCTCCGCTCGACCGTCCTCATCGGACTCTTCGTCCGCGTCGTAGTAGTCCTCTTCGGACTCATCGTACTCGCCGTACTCGCCGTACTCGCCGTACTCGGTGAGGAAGCCGTCGCCCTCTTCGTCGTCGTAGAACGAGTCGTCGAGTTCGATGACCTCGGTCGGGCGCTCGTCCGGCGGCGGGCCGACCGGACGCCGACGGCGCGGCGGCGGTGCCGCGGGAGGGGGCGCCGCTGCCTCGGGAGGCGGCTCCGCGACGCGATGGCGTGGCTCTCGCCCGGCGCGCTCCGGCGGCGGCACAGCGCGATCGGCCCGCACCGGCCGGTCCCTCGGCGCGGGGCGCTCCTGCGCCACCGGCTGATCGGGCGAGGGGCGGTCCTGGGGCGCGAGGCGCTCCGGGGGCACGCCGCGGTCCGACGGGCCGGGACGGTCCTGCGACACGGGCCGCTTCCGCGGAGCGGGCCGATCCTGGGGAACCGGCCGATCCTGCGGCACAGGCCGGTTCCGAGGTGCGGGGCGCTCCTGCGCGGCGGGCACGTCCTGGGGCGCGGGCCGATCCTGGGGCGCGGGGCGCGGGGCACGCCTTGCCGGTGGGGCCGGGGGAGGTTCCGCTGCCGGCGGCGTCTCGCGGACGCGTCGCTGCGGCTGCCGGTCTTCCGCCCGCCGCCGGGGCTGGCGGTCTTCCGGACGCGTCCTCGGCGGCCGGTCTTCGGCACGGGCCGGTGGCTGGCGGTCTTCGGTGCGCCGGGACGGCTGACGGTCCTCGACCCGCCTGCGCGGGATGGGCCGCTCGGGCGCCGCCTGGCGGGGTGGCGGAGGTGACTGCGGAGGCGGGGGCTCGCGGCGGCGCCGTTTGCCGCCGCCCGACCGGGTGCCGTCGAAGGGGTCGGTCACGACTGCCCCTCCCTGGTCCGGTGTGCCGCACGCCCGTCCAGCCAGGCCTGCAGGATCTCGACGGCGGCCGCCTGGTCGACCACGGCGCGCTGTTTGCGGCCTTTCACACCGCGCTGGGACAGCATCCGGGCCGCGGTGACCGTGGTCAAGCGCTCGTCGGCGAGACGCACCGGGCACGGCGCGATCCGCCCGGCGAGTTGACCCGCGTACGCGACGGCAGCCTGCGCGGCCGGGCCGTGCCGGTCCGCGAGGGTTCGGGGCAGGCCCACGATCACCTCGACCACCTCGTGCTCGGACACGAGACGGGATAGCTGGTCGAGGTCGCTGTCGTTCCGCTCATCACGGGAGAGGGTAACGAGCGGGGAGGCGAGCATCGGGGCCGGATCGCTCACCGCGACACCGACCCGGACAGACCCGACATCAACGGCGAGCCGACGACCGGCCCCGGGATCGCCGATCCCGGGCCGGTCCGGTCTTGGCGCGGTCACGTAGCCGCTAGCGCGTCACGCAGCGCGACGATCGCCTGCTCCACTCCGGCGGGCTCGGTACCGCCGCCCTGCGCCATGTCGGGCTTGCCACCGCCACGGCCGCCGACAACGGCGGCGAACGACGGCACGAGCTTGCCCGCCGCGAGCCCCTTGTCCCGTGCCGCGGCCGTGGTCGCGACGACGAAGCTCACCTTGTCGCCCGCGGGGGCGAACAGCGCCACGACGCCCGGCCGCGCGCCGAGCCTGCCGCGGATCTCCGTGGCGAGCGCGCGCACCCCGTTGGCGTCGACGCCCTCACCGAGCTTCTCGGCGACCAGCGCGATCCCGTTGACGTCCTGTGCCTTCTCGGCGAGCGAGCCCGCGGACCCGAGGACCTGCTGGGTGCGGAGCTGCTCGATCTCCTTCTCCGCGGTGCGGAGCCTGCCGAGCACGTCGTTGATCCGGCCGGGCAGCTCGTCGGTCGGCACCTTGAACGTGCTGGCGAGCTGCGAGACGAGGAGCTGCTCCTTGCGGACGTGGCGCAGCGCGTCGGTGCCGACGAGCGCCTCCACGCGGTGCACACCGGACCCGATCGAGGAGTCGGCGACCAGCTTGACGAGCCCGAGCTGGCCGATGCGCCGCACGTGCGTGCCACCGCACAGCTCGCGCGAGTAGTCGCCCATGTCGACCACGCGGACGTCGTTGCCGTACTTCTCGCCGAACAGCGCGACCGCGCCGAGTTCGAGCGCCTTGTCCTTGGTGGTGACGTAGCTGGTGACCTCCACGTCGGTCTGGAGGTAGTCGTTGACCTCCTCCTCGACCGAGGTCAGGATGTCGGCCGAGACCGCGCCGCCGGTGGTGAAGTCGAACCGCATGCGGCCGGGCGAGTTCAGCGAACCGGCCTGCGCGGCGCGCTTGCCGTAGGCGCCGCGGACCGCCGCGTGCACCAGGTGCGTCGCGGAGTGCGACCGCTCGATGGCCATGCGGCGGTGCTGGTCGACGGACCCGGTCAGCTCGGTGTCGATCCCGACCTCGCCCTCGGTCACCTCGACGCGGTGCACGAACAGGCCGGGCACGATCTTCTGCACGTCGTGCACCTTCAGCTCGACGCCGGAGCCGAGCAGCACGCCGGTGTCGGCGACCTGGCCACCGCTTTCGGCGTAGAACGGGGTGCGGTCGAGGACCAGCTCGACCTTCTCGCCCTGCTTCGCGCTGCGCACCGGCACGCCGCCGGAGAGCAGGCCGACGACCTTCGCGGTGGCCTGCAGGTCGGTGTACCCGAGGAACTGGGTCTCACCGCCCTGTTCGAGCAGCTGGCGGTACACCGACAGGTCGCCGTGGCCGCTCTTGCGGGACGCCGCGTCGGCCTTGGCGCGCTGGCGCTGCTCCTCCATGAGCGTGCGGAAGCCGTCCTCGTCGACCGAAAGCCCTTGCTCGGACGCCATTTCCAGGGTCAGGTCGATCGGGAAGCCGTAGGTGTCGTGCAACTGGAAGGCCTTGTCGCCGGCGAGGATGCCGCCGCCCGCCTTCTTCGTCTCCTCGGCCGCGAGGTCGAAGATCCGCGAGCCGCTGGTCAACGTCGAGAGGAAGGCCTCTTCCTCGATGCGCACGATGTCCTCGATGCGGTCGAACCCGCTGACCAGCTCGGGGTAGGACGGGCCCATCGCGTCGCGCACGACCTTCGCGAACTCCGGCAGCACCGGCTCGTGCACGCCGAGCAGCCGCATCGACCGGACGATCCGGCGCAGCAGGCGGCGCAGCACGTAGCCGCGGCCGTCGTTGCCGGGGGTGACACCGTCGCCGATCAGCATCACGCCGGAGCGCGCGTGATCGGCGACCACGCGGAAGCGCACGTCGTCGACGTGGTTCGAGCCGTAGCGGTGGCCGGAGAACTCCTCGGCGCGGGCGATCACCGGGCGCACGAGATCGGTCTCGTAGACGTTCTCGACGCCCTGGAGCAGGTAGGCGACGCGCTCGATGCCCATGCCGGTGTCGATGTTCTTCGTCGGCAGCTCACCGAGGACCGGCCCGCCCTTCTTCGGGCTCACCTCGCCCCGGATCTCCTGCATGAACACCAGGTTCCAGATCTCGAGGTAGCGGTCCTCGTCGACGACGGGGCCACCCTCGCGGCCGTACTCGGGGCCGCGGTCGTAGTAGATCTCCGAGCACGGGCCGCCGGGGCCGGGCACGCCCATGTCCCAGTAGTTGTCGTCGGCGCCGCGGTACTGGATGCGCTCCGTCGGCAACCCGGTGATCTTGCGCCACAGGCCCGCGGACTCGCTGTCGTCCTCGTAGACGGTCGCCCACAGGCGGGCGGGGTCGAGGCCGAAGCCGCCGTCGGAGGTGGAGCTGGTGATCAGCTCCCACGCCCGCTCGATGGCGCCTTCCTTGAAGTAGTCGCCGAACGAGAAGTTGCCCGCCATCTGGAAGAAGGTGTTGTGCCGCGTGGTCTTGCCGACCTCGTCGATGTCACCGGTGCGCACGCACTTCTGGATGCTGGTGGCGCGCGGGTACGGCGGCGGCACCTCACCGAGGAAGTACGGCTTGAACTGGACCATGCCCGCGTTGACGAACAGCAGGTTCGGGTCGTCGAGGATGAGCGAGGCGCTGGGCACCCTGGTATGGCCCTGGCCCTCGAAGAACTTCAGGAAGCGGTCGTTGATCTCGTGTGTTTCCACGGTCTTTCCTTGCGCTGATGGGCGGTCGTTGCCCGCGATCGGGGGACGCGAAACGGCGAAGGGCCGAAGGCGCGCCGGGGTGTCCGGACGCTCAGCCCTCCGCCCGGCGAGCTCGACGGGGCCTCGGCGCGGCGTGCCGTCCGTCGGCACGCGGCGCCGGCATCCCGGTGCGGTCCTCCACCATGTCGTGCAGCTCCTGCTCGCGTTCGCTCATACCCGCGCGGACCTCGGCGCCGAACGAGCCGACCGCACCGGCCAGCTCGCGCACCGCGTCTCCCAGGTTCGAGGCTAACCCCGCCGGAGTCGCCTGACGAGCCGTTTCGGTCGCCTTGCGGGACAGTGCGACGCCCGCGACGACGCCGACTCCGAGCCAGAACACCCGCTTCATCGCTTCTTGCTCCCCTTGCCGCGCGGGGCCTTGCCCGCCTTCTTCGCGCGGCGCGCCTTGATCGCCTTGCTGATCCCGTAGGACAGCGCGGCGGTCTTCACCAGCGGCCCGCCGAGCGTCGCGGTGAACACCGACGACAGCGCGGAGACGTTGCCCGATACCGCGGCCGCGTTCGAGGTGATCCCGTCGACCCGCTCGAGCTGCGTGTTGACGTGGGTCAGCGTGTCGTTGGCCCCGATCAGCAGCGGATCGGTGCCCTCGTGCGCCTTCCGGATGGCGATCGTCGCCTCGTCGAGCGTGCGGCCCAGCTTGATCAACGGGATCGCCAGCAGTATCACCAGCAGCACGAACGCGCCTGCGGCGATCAACGCGGCGATCTGCCCAGCCGACACGGGCCCTCCTCGACATATCCGGTCACGATTGCGGGTCAGGCTACCGCGCGCCGCCCCGTCCGGCCGTCCGGCCCCGCCCATCCGGTCACGGAGCGCAGCCACCGTTCGCGGCCGCCGCGCCCCGGCCTCCGTGACGGACGGGTCGATCTCGGTGCGGGGTGGCGGAGGTGCGGGTCCGCCGGAGGTTCGCCGCGTGGTCCCCGAAGGCTCCCTTCGGGGCATCAGCGCGGGAGTGAAGAAGGCGCGCCTGCGGAGAAGGCTTGCGAGGGCCGCATTCGCGGCGCGGGAACATCCTTGACCCCACCACCGACCCCACCACCCGATCTCCAGAGGGGCATCCTCCGTGGCATGGGTCAGCCCTTCGCGACGGCGCGGTACAGGGCGGCCATGTCTTCGTCGCCGTGGCCCGCGTCGACGACGGCCTTCAGGTGCGCCATCGCGGCGGCGGCCCCACCGAGGTCGGCGCGGTCGCCCGCCGCCTCCAGCACCAGCCGGAGGTCCTTGAGCGCGTTGCTCGCGGTGAAGCTCGCCGGGTACTCCCCCGCACGCATCGCCTTGCCCTTGACGTGGGCGTACCCGGCGTCGAGCGGGCCGCCGGAGATGGCGTCGAAGAAGTGGTCCGCGTCGACGTCGAGCGCCTCGGCGAGCGCGACGGCCTCCGCGGTGGCGTTGGTCAGCGCGATGACCCACGAGTTCGCGACGAGCTTGAGCCTGCTCGCGGCACCGGGCTCGGTACCGACCCAGATCGTGCGCACGCCGACGGCGTCGAACACCGATGCGCACTTCTCGCGCAGGTCCTCGGCGCCCGCCGCGAGCACGATGAGCTTGCCCTGCTCCGCGGGCTGTTTCGTGCCGAGCACGGGGGCGTCGACGAACGGGACCGCCCCGGCGAGAGCGGCCAACTCGGCCGTCCACTGCAGACCGACCGTGCTCATCTGGAGCCACACCGCGTGCTCGGGGACTGCGCCCTTCGCTTCGTCGTAGGCGGCACGCACGGCCTCGCCGTCGGCCAGCATCGTCACCACGAAATCGGCGTCGCGGACCACATCCGTGACCGATTCACCGACTTCGACACCGTGTTCGCGAAGGGGTTCCGCCTTGGCCGTGGTCCGGTTCCAGGCGCGGACCGCGAGCCCGGCCTTCGCCAGGTTCGCCGCCATCGGGCGTCCCATGATCCCGGTGCCCAGCACCGCCACCGTGACAGTCATCAGATCTTTTCTCCCTGGCTTCTTGTGTCGTTCATGTTCTCCGGCGAAGGTTTTCGCCATGCCTGAACTGTCTCGCCGCCACCTGCTCGGCGTCTCCGGCGCCGCACTCGCCGGGTCCCTGCTCCCTCCCTCCGTACACGCCGCGATGGCCGCGCCGGTGCGGCGCGGCGGTCTCGACGCCGTCGAGCACGTGATCGTGCTGATGCAGGAGAACCGGTCGTTCGACCACTACTTCGGCAGCCTGCGCGGCGTGCGCGGCTTCGCCGACGCGCACCCGCTCGAACTGCCCGACGGGCACCCGGTGTTCTCCCAGCCCGACCCCGCCGGTGGCCGTGTCGGACCGTTCTCGCTGCGCAAGGAGGCCGCGCGCGAGGGCCGCGCGGCCTCGGACATCCAGTACCTCGGCGATCTCGACCACAGCTGGGCAGGCACCGGGAAGGCGTGGGGCCGCGGCTGGAACAACGGCTGGATAGGCGCGAAGAGCGCGGCGACCATGACGTACTACGACCGCGCCGACATCGCGCTGCAGTACGAACTGGCCGACACCTTCACCCTGTGCGACGCCTACCACTGCTCCATCTTCGGCTCCACGAACCCGAACCGCACGTTCTTGTGGAGCGGCAAGGTCGGCTACGAGCCGGGCAGCACGAAAAGAGCCGTGACGAACGCGGCCTATGACTACGGCCACGCCGGATACGACTGGACCACCTACCCCGAACGGCTCGAAGCGGCGCGCGTGCCGTGGCAGATCTACCAGGAGTGGGACAACTTCACCGACAACGCGGTGGAGTACTTCGTCCCGTTCAAGAGGATCGGCAGGAAGATCCTGTCCGGTGTGGACGGTGGGTACCGCACAACCGAGGAGTTCTACACCGCGGTGCTCGAGGCCCCTGCCGGGAACCGCACGGCGATGCTCGCGCAGTTCGACGCCGGGGTGGCGAAGCTGACGGCCGCCGAGCAGAGCCTGTTCAAGCGGGCGATGTTCCGCAGCGAGCCCGAAACGCTCGTCGCACGGCTGCGCGCGGACATCAAGGCGCGCACGCTGCCGAAGGTGAGCTGGCTCGTTCCGTCCGCTGTGGACTCCGAGCACCCCGGTGCGTCCACCCCGGCCGGCAGCGCGAACCTGATCTACGACGTGCTCGACGCGATCGCCTCGGACCACGAAACCTGGTCGAAGACCGTGCTGCTGATCAACTTCGACGAGAACGACGGCTACTTCGACCACGTGCCGCCGCCGGTGCCGTCAGTGTCTCCCGTGACCGCGCCGAACGACGACGACCACTTCGACGGCCAGCCGATCGGGCTCGGCCCGCGCGTGCCGATGACCGTGGTGTCGCCGTGGACGGTCGGCGGGTTCGTCGATTCGACGGTGTACGACCACACCTCGGTGCTGCGGCTGCTGGAGAAGTGGACCGGCGTGCGCGAACCGAACATCAGCGCGTGGCGGCGCACCGTGGCCGGTGACCTGACCGGCGCGTTCGACTTCTCACGCGCGTCCCGCCCGCCGAAGCCCGCGCACCCCGGCCCGGTCCCGGCGCCGATCAGCCGGTGGCACCCGAAGGCGCCGTCCGAAGTGGAGCGTCCGGAAACCGAGCCCGGTGACCGCCCCGCCCGCGCACTTCCCTACCAGGCGTCGGTTTCCGGCTCGGTGGACTCCGCCGGACGGCTCGCGCTGACGCTGGCGAACGAAGGCCGCGCGGCGGCGCATTTCGCGCTCTACCCGTACCGCGGCGAGTTCGGCGAGCCCGCGCACCGGGACGTGACCGGCACGGCGACCGAGCTGGTGCCGCTGTCCGGCGACGCCTACCGGGTGGTGGTGCAGGGCCCGAACCGCGGCTGGTGGGAACTGGCGGGCAGCCGCTCCGGTCCCGGTGCCGGGGTGGACGTCCGGACGCGGTTCCCCCGCTTCCGTTCGGGTGTCGAGTTCACCTTGGCGAACTCGGGCCGCGCCGCGGTGACCGTCCGGCTGACGGCAACGCGATTCGCCCGCACCACCCGGGTCGTGCGGGTGCCCGCGGGACGGTCGGCGCAGGTGGCGTGGCCCAGCTCGCGCGGCTGGTATGACGTGAAGATCACCGTGGACGGCGACGCCGCGTTCCTGCGCACCCTGACCGGACGGGTCGAGGACGGCCGCCCCGGCGTCTGCGGCTGACACCGTGGCGGCCCGGACGGATCCGGGCCGCCACTCGTCAGAGCCGCAGTTGCGGCCAGGCCCTGATATCGCGCAGTAGCTGCCGGTCGTGGCTCGCGATCACCACCGTCGCCGCGGTGCCGCCGAGCGCCTCGGTGAGTTCGTCGACGAGTGCGGGCGAGAGGTGGTTGGTCGGCTCGTCGAGCAGCACCGCGTGCGGCCGGGACGCGAGCAGTACCGCGAGGTCGAGCCGCCGTTGCTGCCCGATCGAAAGCTCCGCGACCGGGCGGCCGGTGTCGCGCGCCCGCAGCAGGCCGAGTTCGCTCAGCGACACGTGCGAACCCGCTGCCGCGGGCCGCCGCGTAGACATCGGCGGCCCGCCGACGCGACGGAGCGGGTGATTCCTGTGCCAGCAAACCGATCCGCGCGCCGTTGCGGTGCGACACCGCGCCAGAGCTCGGTTCCAGCCGCCGAGCGAGCACGCCGAGCAGGCTCGACTTCCCGGAACCGTTCGCGCCGGTGATGACCAGGCGGTCACCCGAGCGCAGGACGACCGAACACGGGCTGTCGAGCCTCCCGTCGAGCGTGACCTCTTCGGCGCGCAGCAACGTCGCGCCTGCTTTGACAGGCAGTGTCGGCAGGCTCATCCGCAGCGGCGGCCGCGGAACGTCGACGCTGTGTTCGGCCAGCGCGTCCTGGCGGCGGTGGACCGCGCGGACCAGCGCGGGCGCGCGGGTCGCCCTGGTGTGCTTGCCGGTCCCCTTTTCCGGACGCCAGCCGCTGGAAAGCCGGTTCTGCGCCGCGGAAAGGTCGTCGGCGAGCTGCTGGTGCCGACGCCGCTGCTCCTGGTACGCCGCCTCCCACCGCTCGCGCTCGGCGAGCCTGCCCTCGCGGTAACCCGCGTAACCGCCGCCGTAGGTGCGCGGCCTGCCGTCGCTGGTCGGGTCGAGGTCGAGCACCGCGGTGACGACATCGGCGAGCAAGGCGCGGTCGTGGCTCACCAGCACCACGCCGCCCGGGTGCTCGCGCAGCCGGTCGGTGAGGTAGGTGAGCCCGTCCGCGTCGAGGTGGTTGGTCGGCTCGTCGAGCAGGAGCAGGTCGTGCCGCGCGCCGAGCAGGCACGCCAAGCGCACCCGGTAGCGCTGCCCGACCGACAGGGTGGCCAGCCGCCTGCTCCGGTCGTCGACGGCGCCGAGCGCGGCGAGTGAGACTTCGACCCTGCGATCGGCATCCCACGCGTCGACGGCCTCGGCCGCCGCGAGCGCGTCGGCGAAAGCCTCTTCGGCGCCCGGCGCCGCCTCGGTCAACGCTTCGGTGGCGCGCTCGAAGTCGGCCAGGACCTCCCTGATGGTCGCGAGTTCGACGTCGATGAGGTCGCCGACGGTGCGTTCGTCGTCGACGGGCATCTCCTGTTCGGCGAACCCGAGCGTGCCGACCCGGTGCACCGAGCCCGCATCGGGATTCAGGCGTGCGGCGAGCAGCTTGAGCAAGGTCGTCTTGCCACGGCCGTTCTCGCCCACGACGCCGAGCCGGACCCCGGCGGAGACGGTGATGTCGACGCCGGTGAACACGGCCCGTTCGCCGAGTGCGACGTGCAGATCGGTGGCGTTGAGCTGCGCATGAGAGCGCGCGGATAGGACTGGTGCGGTGGACATGGTTCCTCCGAACGCGGACCGGCGAGGGCCCACGGAAAGTGCGATTGGGTGCGGATGACGACGGCCGCGGCCGCACCGGCGGGAAGCGCCGGGGCCGCGGGGGTCCGCGATCAGAGGAAGAAGTAATGCACGAGAGGACAATAACAGTGGCGCGCGTACGCGCCAACGTCTTTTAGGCCACACGGCCTACTTGCGCGCACATTACGACGTTAGTCGGTTTCCCACCGGTCGCGGAGTCGGCAAGATGTTGCCTGACAGGTTGTTCACGGACCGTATCGAACCGGAGTCCGTCTGTGCTCCTGGACTGGTATCGGCCCGGTCTGCCGTGCAATTTTCCCGACCCAGGAGGAAAAGCATGCGACTGACACGTTCCAGGATCGGCGTACTCGGTGTCGCTTCGCTCGGCGCGCTGGCACTCGGCGCGACCGTCCTGCCCGCGGCCACCGCCGCGCTGGAACCGGCCGCGGTGTTGAGCAGCCTGGGCTCCGCGACCGGCGGCCAGTACATCGACGACGCGGGCAACACCGTGGTGACGGTGCTGGACAACGCCGACGCGGCCGCGGTCCGGTCGTCCGGTGTGACGACGAAGGTGGTGCGGCACAGTCTCGACCAGCTCACCGGGGCGAAGCAGCGCCTCGACGCCGCCGGTGCGGTGCCGAACGCGGGCTGGGGCCTGGACATCGCGAACAACCAGGTGGTCGTGGACGTCTACGACGCCACCCCCGCCGCGCAGCGCAGCCAGTTGCTCGAAAGCGTGAAGCAGTACGGCGACATGGTGCGCGTCGAACACCACGCGGGCGCGATGTCGTTGTTCATCAAGGGCGGCGACGAGATCACGAACGGCCGCGGGTACTGCTCCAACGGGTTCAACGTCGAAAAGGACGGCAAGAAGCTGATCCTGTCCGCCGGGCACTGCGAGGTACTCGGTGGCGGCGGCCCGTGGAACGGCGGCAAGACCGTCGGCTACAAGTTCCCCGACGAGGACAACCTGTTGGCGGAGAACGCTTCCGGGCAGGGGCAGAGCGTGATCAACGACGGCACCAAGATCACCCAGTTCGCCGACGCCACGGTCGGCGAGTCGATGAAGCGGGCCGGGCGCACCTCCGGCGTGACCTCGGGCAAGGTCACCAAGGTCGACTACACCTTCTCGGCCGAGGGGTACACGGTCTACCACGAGTTCTGCACGACCGCGCACTCGGCGGGCGGCGACTCCGGTGGCCCGGCGTACGACGGTGGCAAGGGCCTCGGCACGCTCTCCGGTGGCGACAGCTCGACCTCGTGCTTCTTCCCGGCGACGCTGTCGGTGAAGCGGTACGGCGTGACGCTGCCGAAGTAAGCTCTCTTTTTGGGTGCCGCTCTTTGGGTGCCGCTCTTTGTGCCGCTGCGGGGAGTGTTCCTCGCAGCGGCACCTTTTCATGCCCTGGCTCGGCGTCTTTCACGGCGGCCCGAGTCCCTGAAGGGCACCTTGAGGGAATCTAACGCCGCGAACTCGCCCCTCACAGGCAGCCCTATCGCCAAGCGCATGCTGTGAAGGGGCCCCTGAGGGAATCTGATGCCGTAAAGGGCACCTTCAGGGCAACGTGGCAGGAAGAGCCGAGCCGAGCCGGAGCGGAGCGGGCGGAGCGGGCGGAGCGAAGCAGGGCGGGCGATCGGGGCGCGGCGATCGAAGCGCGGCGGACGACTGGGGCCGGGCGATCCGGCGGAGCGGGTGATCGGGGCGGAGCAGCGCGACCCCGCCGATTCCCTGAAGGGCGCCTTGAGGGAATCTAACGCCGCGAACTCGCCCCTCACCGGCAGCCCCATCGCCAAGCTCAAGCCCTGAAGGGCACCTTTGGGGCATCTGGTGCCGTAAAGGGCACCTTCAGGGCATGCGGGATCCGCCTGCGGAGGCGGTGAAGGCCGACCAGGCTTGGCGATCGAGGGTCAGGAGGCCGCCGCGAGGGGCCTTCGAGTCCCGCACGGCGATGGCGGCGGAGCCAGCGAAGGCGACCTCGACACATGCCCCGTTCGAGCCGGAGCCACTGCTGTAGCTGCTCTTCCGCCACCGCGCACAAGCCAGGTCCACGTGGCTCGCCTCTCCCGATCTCGACTCACATATCGGCGATCATCCGCTCGATCAGCGCGATCGTCTCAGGCCCGGTCAGCGCTAAATCAGCCAGATGGTCGAACACCAGCTTAGCAGCGTGAACTTCCTCGCTCTGCTGAATCTCTAGCGAGCCGAAGCCGTACTCCACATACGCAAGGTCGGGCTCGCTGTCATCCGGGAAGCTCACCACCATGAAGTTGCTGGACAAGCCATCGTGTGAACCGACCCGGATGGGCAAGACCTGGATAGTTACGTTCGCCAGGGCGGTCCACTCCAGCAGATATTCCAACTGCGCTCGACCACATGGCTCACGGCGGAGTGCTGACTCATCGATGATCGCATGCAAGGTGAGCAATGGTTCGGCCGTGAGGCGCTGCTGCCGCCTCAGCCGAACCTTCACTTCAGATTCGAGCCGCTTACCGCGAAACGGCACACGAGCCGCCGCGTACGTGGCTCGAATGTATCGCTCCTCCTGAAGGATTCCCGGTACATAGCCCAGTTCGTAGGTTCGTACGATCGAGGCTTCAGCCTCCACCGGCACGAAACCTCGATCATCCAGGCCGAAGGCGTGCCACCATCCTCTCTCCTTAGCCCGGTCGTACATCCGCACGTAGTGGTCGTAGTCGTTGGTGATCACGCCGTAGCGGTCGAGCAGGGCCATGAAGTCGTTGTACGAGGGGTACTGGCCGTTCTCGATACGTGAGAGTTTCGGCTTGGAGATGCGGATCGGTTCCCCGGCGTCCTCCAGGCTCATCCCGGCGGCCTCGCGCAGGCGCTTCAACGTTCGCCCCAGCGCACGCCGCCGGTAGGTGGACCCAACCCGCTCACCCACGTGCCCTCACCCCTCGCCACGACATGATCACGAATCGTAAGTCGCAACGTCCTAAGAGCGTGTCTCATTTGGTGAGTTTCTTGTAGCAGGTAAGCGTGGCGGCGAGGGTGAGGAAGGCGCAAAAGTGGTTGGCGTAGCGGTCATAGCGGAT
>NZ_BAAANN010000066.1:0-26185 GCF_039529815.1 Amycolatopsis minnesotensis
TGTCCCGGAGGAATCATGTCCATCAACCCGGAGATCTCATGTCCGCCTACCCGGACCAAACTGTCCGCCCACCCGGACTTTTCCACGTCCGCTGGCACCGGTGGTGGCCAGCAGGGCGACATGTGGGGGCAGATCGGCTCGGGTGAGCCAATCGATCCAGTGCCACTTCTGTGCACGGTTGACCTGTTGGGCATCGGGGCTGTGGCCATGTGCGGAGCCCGGGTTTCCTGCCTGGCAGTCGCGGCGTTGTTCATGGTGTGCATGATCTTTGCGGTCAAGCCCATCCGGTCTTCGACCTCTGGCCGTGCGGGCCGCGCTGCGCGAGGTGGCCGGGATCTTCGTGTCGTTGCGGTTGGCGCGAGTTGCGCTATCGGACAGGGCGGTCCGGCGAGTTGTGTCCGCGGTCTTAAGAGCCTGCGTGTCCGATCGCGATGATCTTGAAAGGATCTTCGATTGCAGGGCTGTGGCATCGCCCGAGGCTCGCACCATGGAATGGTGCGAGCCGTCTGACTGGCTCAGGGCATCGTCCGCGTGATCAAGCGAGCAGTCCTGTTTCTCGCCTCCGGGTTTTCGACTCCGGCAAACTCACTGCTACAGCCGCGAGCTGATCGCCGGTCACTGAACGCGGAGAAACGCGGGCAGGTCGGGCGGTGGCCCTCCGGCCAGGGACAGCGCCGCGGTCGCGATGGCGAAGATCAGCATCATCACGCTGACGAATCCCACCCCCGCCAGCAGGCGCGAGATGTGCTGAGCAGGGCCGCGCAGGCCCTCACTGCCGGCGAACAAGGGGTTTCGGCCGGTGAATCGGAGCGAATGGGAGAGCAACAGCGCCGGCCCGACGAACGCCAATCCGATCAGCAGCGGATGGGTGATCGGGAACTGGTACCACTGCCCGGCGAACAGTGACACCTCCCTGATCGCGTACGGGTAGGCGAAGGCCCCGGAAATGATCCATGGGATCTCGACGAGCGTGTCGGCGAGACTCACCTGCGCGGGGGCGGACATAGCCACCTCTGCGGCGATGCTAATTTTAATAGTCGCCACCGGGCACTCCCCTCGGTACTGGGTTTTTCCTGATCTACCCATCGAATGTAATTTGAATATGAAAGTTAGATAGTCGGCCGAACGGGTGATCTGTGGGTGCGCTCCGTTGGCGCGAGCGGGATCCGGTAAGGAGATGGCGTGACTCAGCAACAGCAGCAGGTGCCACCCGCGGTCATGAAGATCGTGCTCGGCGCCGAACTGGAACGTCAGCGTCTCCGCGCCGAGGTCACCCAGGAGCAGGCCGCGCGACGGCTGCGCTGCGGCCAGTCCAAGATCGCGCACATCGAGAGCGGCAGCGGCGTCAAGGCCATGGAGCTCGACGCCCTTCTGGAACTCTACGGCGCCGTCGACACCGACACGGCCTACGCGCAGGAGCTGCAAGCGGAGAGCAGCCGGCGCACCAAACGCGGCGCGTTCAGCACCCGGTTCAAGCAGCAGATGCGACTGCTGGTGGACATGGAACCCAGCTGCAACCAGCTCTTGTCACATCAGGCCATGGTGATCCCCGGTCTGCTGCAAACCGAGGAGTACATGCGCGCGCAGTTCCGCGCGTGGCGCCCTTCGCCCAGCCAGGACGACATCGACCGCGACACGGCGAACCGGCTCGGTCGGCAGCGGGTGCTCGACAACGCGAACCAGAAGTTCTGGTTCATCATCGACGAGGCGGCACTACGACGTACGCCTCTTGGCCCGGATGCGATGAAACCCCAGGTCATGCATCTGGTCGAGGTTATCGACCGACCCAACGTCGAGCTGCAGATCGTCCCCTTCGAGATCGGCTACTACATGGGGCAGAGCCACGACTACACCGCGTTCCAATATGAGGCGGATCCGCAGGTGAGCATCGTCTACCTTGAAAAGCATGACGGCGGTGAGTACGTCGAAGGAGTCAAGAAGACCAGCCGCTACCTCGACCTGTTCGACCAGCAGAAAGCCGCGGCCATCGGGCAGGAGCGGGCGCGGCGCTTCCTGCTTGACTTCGCCGCCAGCTTGTAGCCGCACAGACCACCGGAAGGCATCTCCCCAGCCATGGACATCCAGAACGGCAACAAGGCGCACCTCGACACAGACTTCCGTGAGTGGGTCAAGTCGCCCCTGAGCAATCCCAACGGCAACCAATGCGTCGAACTCTCCTTCACCAGCGACGCCGTCGGCATGCGCGACAGCCAGAACCCGGACGGCGCGGTGCTCGTGTTCGACAATGACGAGTGGAACGCCTTCGTCGGCGCGGTCGAGTCCGGATTCTTCCAGCACCGCTGAGGGGCCGTGATCCTTCGTCCAGGCGTATCGCATGGTGGGTCGGCGGCGTCTCGCCGGGCGAGTTCAGGTCACCAGCCGCTCGATCATGGCCGGGGTCAGTGCCGAAACGACGTCAACCGCGCCGGCCGCGCGTAGTTCGTCTTCGGTGCTCTTGCCGGTCGCCACGGCGACCGCGCGTACGCCCGCAGCCAGCGCGGCCTGGATGTCGTTGGGCGTGTCGCCGATCAGCACGACGCGGCTGTTATCAAGCGGCACACCGAGACGCTCGCAGGCGCGGCGTTGGGCGATCTGCACGAGCCGCGGGCGGCTGGCGTCGTCGTCACCGAAGGCGCTGGTGTCCAGGTCGAGGTACCGCGCCAGCCCGAAGACTTCGAGTTTGATCCGGGCGACTTCACGCAGATTGCCGGTCAGCACCCCTTGGTGGGCGCGAGGATCGGCCGCCAGCGCGGCGAGGGTCCGCTGGGCACCAGGCAGCGCACGACCCGTCGTTGCGAGTTCGCCGGCCATCTCGTTGTAGCCCGCGACAAGGGCTGCCGCGAGCCGCTCAACGGCTTCGCTGGTGGGTTCAACACCGTTGATGCGCAGGGATTCGGCCATGATGTCGAGCTCGGTCCGGCCCGCGATCGCCGCGAGCCTGGCCAGCGGTTTGCCCGTCGCGGCGTGGAACGCGCGGTCGTAGACCGCGCGTCCCACGCCACGGGTCTCGATCAGCGTGTGGTCGACATCCCACAGCACCAGCGTTGGGGGCGGTTCAGACGCGCTCATGCGAAAAGTCTTTCACCGCCGGCAGGGCGAGCCCGGGAGGATGTCGTTTACGCTGGTCGCGACCTTGGAGAGCGGTCGGGGGCTTCGTGATGGGCGATCATCTGGCGCAGGTGGTGGGCGAGCGGATCCGGTTCTACCGGACCGCTGCTCGCCGAACCAAGGCGGTCGTCGCCGGGCTGGCAGGCATCACGCCCGATTACCTCTATCAGATCGAGCGTGGTCAGAAAGTCCCGACGCTGGCCGTTTTGGCGGAGTTGGCCGCCGTCCTGCACGTCGATCTCAGCGACCTGCTCGGCGTGGTGCCGACGCCACCTCAGCAGCGCGCTGACGGTGCCGCCGGTGATGCCCTCTATCGCGCTCTCGTCAACCCGGCGACACCGTCGCCGAGCCAGCACGGGAGTGAGGCGGTGCGCGGTGCGGTGCTCGATGCGTGGAGGACCTGGCAGACCGCGCGGCGCCGCTACACCGCATTGACCGCCTGCTTGCCCGCCCTCATCGGTGAGACAGAAGCCGCTCTTCGTGACGCCGACGCGGCGAGCCGCCGCGCCGCGCTCGGTTCGGCGTCGGACCTCTACTGCTTGCTCCGCACCGTAACCAAGCGAGTTGGCCGTGGCGACCTGTCGTTGCTGGTTGCCGATCGGGCAGTCCGAGCCGCGGAAGCGGCGGACAACTCTTTCCGGCTGGCCGGGGCACGCTGGAACCTGACCCAGGTTCTGTTGGCCGACGGGCAGACCGAGGGCGCTGAAGCGGTCGCTATGCACGCCGTCGACGATCTCCGCCCGTTCCGGGCGAACGGTAACCTCGACGCCCTGGCTCTGTCCGGAGCGCTGCTGCTCATCGCCGCGATCGCCGCTGTGCGCAAGGGAGATGCCTGGGCCGCGCGCGACCGGCTTCGGCTTGCCACCCCCCTCGCCGAGAAAACAGGCGAGCGCAACACCAGCTGGACGGCCTTCGGCCCCACGAACGTGGCCATGTACGCCGTCAGCATCGAAGTCGAATCCGGCGACGCGGTCGAAGGGCTGCGCCTCGCCGAGCGCATACAGCCCGGACAATCCTTCTCGATCGAACGACGGGTCGCGTTCCGGCTCGACCAGGCCAGGGGCTACCAGCAACGCCGAGACTATGCCCGCAGCCTCCAACTGCTGCAGATAGCCGCCCGGGAAGCTCCGGAAGACATCCAGTTCCGGCCTTTGGCGCACAAGCTGCTGCGCACGACGATCGAACGCGGCCAACGGTCGGTATCGGTCGAAGCCTCCCGCCTCGCGAACCGAGTCGGCCTTCCCCACTGACGCCAGACACGTCGTTCAGGCACCCGAACTGACAGTTCGTATTACCAGCCGGTAACCGCAATACCGTACCTCCCGGCGCTGGGGGCTGGGCACACGGAGGAACGGATTCGTCGGGAACGGACTTTTGGTCGAGCAGTGTGGGGACAAGCCGCTGAAATATCTCGGGGTTCTCACAAGTGCTGGCCCGAGTTGGAGTCAGTAGGCACCAGTTGGTGATCGTGTCGGTGTTACTTCGGTGGCACTTCAACGCGTCATCATGCGCTTAACCTCGTTCGTCCCAGCGGGGGCCAGGACGACCTACCTCACAGGGGAGGGAAGAGTGACAGTTCGGTTATGGATGACGGGCGGGAAAGCGTCGCGCGCGAATGCGTCGCGCAGGTCTATCAGCGTAACCCGTTTCTCTCGCTCAATTCCCGTAGTCCTTCACCACGCAAATTCGTCATGTACGAAAAGGGAAAGTGGCTCGCCGCGATCCGGCGCCGCCACGGTTGAGGCTACGAACGTCAACACGATGATATGCCCGAGAAGTCGTCACAGGTCGCAAGGCGATCCAGCGTGACGGATCCAATCCAGCCAACAACGTCCTCATCTCGGCCTGACCCGGCTTGTCCCCCGGGGTCGGCAGGTGAGGTGGGGCGCGGGGCGGCACGACCATCTGGCAACACGCCGACTCCCCACCCCGCGGATGGTCGTGCCGCCCCATCCTTCACCGGCACCGTTGCGCCTGCGCCGTTGGTGATCGTGCTGCCCGCGTGCGCGCATGCCGACACGGTCGCGGTTGTCGCCGAGCACACCGAGCGGGTGGTACTGGCGACGGGGCTCGCCCGGTCGGTCAGCACGGTGCTGGTGGACACCAGCACGGCGGAGGACATCAGGACGCGCGCGGCGTTCCAGAGCGCGCGCCTGTGTGGTTCGCGTGTCGAGCTGATGGTTCCCGATGCCGGGTGGGGTGCGGCGGTCGCGAGGGGTTTGCGGCACGCCGCGCAGGTCGGTGCCGAGGATGTGGTGCTGGCCGATCCTGACGTACCTGCGGATCTCACCGCACCGGCTGCGGAGTCCCAGCTCGCGGTGGCCTTGCGCCAACTGCGTGACCAGGAACGGCCGGGGGTCGTGTGCAGTCCATTGGCCGCGCCGTGGTGGCAGCGGCTGCTGGCCATCCACGTGCTGCGGCCCTTGTGCGCCCCCGCGCTGGGGTTGACGCTGGTCGATCCGCAGGCCCGCACGCTGGTGCTGTCCGGCGAGGCCGTACCCGACGCGCTCTCACCGTCCTGGGGCCTGACGCGTATGGGCTGGGAGCACGGGCACGGCCTCGGTCTGTTGGCGGCCGTTCGCGAGGCCGGTCTGGATGTCGGGCAGACCTCGCCGCGCGTTCCGCACCCAGGGGCGTTCGCGCGGTCGGTGAACCGGGATCCGGTGGATCGTGGCGACGCGTCCGCCCTGCTGCCGATCGCGCTGCGGTTGGCGTCGGTCGCCTCCTCGGTGCGCGAACCGGCGCCGGTGGTGCCGTGGGTGGCCGATCTCGGGTTGGCAAGGGGGCAGCTTCCGCCACCGGAGGTGTTCACCGCGATGCTGACGCGGTGCTCGCGGGCGGCCCAGGTGGTGGCGTCACGCCCGGGGGTCGCCGGGGGCTGGCCCGAGCCGCTGCTGAACTCCTGGCACGCCGCCAGGGCGCTGCGAGCCGATATTCCCGCGATCGCCGAACGGCTGTGGCTGACATACCTGGCGCGGCTCGGGCCGTGGCTGCGCTTCGGAGCTAGCACCGGTGGCTACACCGTGCCCGCCCGTCATTCGGTGGTCGCGGCAGCACGCCAATTTCTGTTGGCCACCGGAACACCGGTCATGGCCGAGCAGACCGCCGAGGACTCCGGCGGTGAGCACATCGCCCCGTCGGTTCCCGGCACCGGCTGAGCACAACGCACGCTCGCCGGTCACGTTCACCCGAAGTATCTCGAAGAGGAAGGTTCGTATGCCACGCCGACAATTCACTGCGGACATCGCCGTGGACTGCACGACAGTCAGTGGCCGGGACTGCGCCGAGGTGTTCGCCGCCGCGGCCGAGTGGTTGGCCGACCCCGCACAGGCCGAAGTCCAGGTCTGGGGCATCAACCTCGACCAGCCCCGCCGCACCGATCGCGAGTCCGACGCGGACGTTTACCTCGAGTTGTTCCACAAGCGCTCCGACGACACCGGTCGCAGCACCGAGGAGCACGGCGAATGACCACGGTCGACTTTTCCGACCGCGCCGTGGAACGAATAGCGGTGTTCGGGGCACTCGCCAGCACGTTCCACGGCCTGCATCTGTGGGCGGATCATTGGCTACAGCGGCCGAAAGATGCTGTCCTCAAAGGCTTGCATGGCGACGAGCTGGTGTATCCCAGCGATGGCGAACCGGCGCCCGCGGTCGAAGTCGCGCGTGAGCATGAGGCTCCGGTGCCGGCCTGTGCCGTCGGGCGCCGCGCGGCCACGGCTCATGTGTTGACCTACGCCGCGGGGCAGCTGGTCGTCACCGAGGCCGTCGCGCGCGCCCTCGGGCTGCGTTTGCCGTGGCGTGCGCGGCTGGCCGGTGCGGTGATCAACTTCGGGACGCACTGGATCATCGATCGGCGTCGTTTCCTGCTGTGGCTGGCGAAGCGGGTCAACCACAAGGACAGCTTCATCGCGCTCGCCACTGTGATGCGCAAGCCCGACAGCGCACCGGACACCTCCGGGCCAGGCACCGCGCTCTCCGACCTCGATCAGGGACTGCACAAGGCGCTGGGTGTCCTGGCCGCAGCGGTGACCGCCCGCCTTGCCGTACCCGGGCCGCGTCACCGACGGCGAGGTGCCTCGTGCTGATCACCACCGACGTGGGCCACACCCTTGGCTCATTCGACCACCCGGGCACCGCGGAGGTGCTGCGGGAGATCGCGCTGGCGCCGGACAACGCGGCCGAGATCGACCGCAACATCCGGCACGTCGCGGTTGCTCATCAATCCCTCCGACTGGCCGCAGATATGGCCGACCGGCGGGTTCACCGCCTGCCCCGGCACGCTGGCCGCGCTGGGGCGCCTCGCCGCCTTGGCCCCGATGGTGGCGTTGTCGAACGTCTCCTGCGTCGCCGGGCCCGCCAGGATGGGTGCCCTTCTCGACCAGTGCGGGCAGCACCTCGCCGGGATTTACACCAGCTACCAGCTGCGTGCGCGCAAACCGCAGCTTCAGTGCTGCACCACGATCGCAGCCGAGCACCAGATGCCGGTCAGCGACATCGTGCACCTCAGGGGCCGGGTGCCCGAAGACATCCGGAGAGCGCTCGCCGCCGGGCGCCGGGCCGCCGTGCTCGTCAACACCCGCGACATCGACGTCCCGGGCGACGTTGACCGCGACCCGCGTGTCGCCGTGGTGCCCGACCTCACCGACGCCGCCGAACACCTCGCCGAACTGGCGGGAGCACCTGCATGAGCGTGACGATCGAGCCGATGCCCGAGGAGCGCGGGCACTACTGGAACGGGAAGTGCTTCTCTCCGCACGGTGGATGTGGGGCGGCGTCGATCGGGCCCCACTGCCGGATTCGCCAGCAGCGCCACTGGGGCGAACTGCCGGGCTTATGCCTGTGTTACACGCATATCTCGCGAGTGGAGAACGCGATCGTCGCCAACGGCGAGCGGGCGTGGCTGCTCGATCGTATGGTCGCCGAAGAACTGAAACGCATAGCCCCGTACGCGAAAACAGCATTGCGCATGAGGCGCGCCTTCACTTACCGGGTGATCGAGTACGCCCTAGCCGAAGGAATCACCCAGTTCGTGGAACTGGGGTCAGGACATCTGCACACCAGCGCAGCACGCGCCGCGGTGATCGGCGCGGATGCTGAGCAGGATCCCACGATCGTGCTCGTCGACCACGACCCGCTCGTCCTCGCCCACGGTCAGGGCGACTTCGAGGACGACCCCGGCGCTCGGCACCGATCGGCCATGGTGCGGGGAAACGTCTTCGCTGTCGGCAAGATGCTCACCCACTTGTCCAGGAAAGGGCTGCTGGACCTCACCCAGCGCGTGTGCGTACTGGCAGTCGACCTCGTGCACTTCGCCGAACCCGAGATCGACGGCCGTTCCGTGCCGCAGCGCCTGGCGCGACATCTGCACCCGGGAAGCCTGGTCGCGATCACGCACCTGACGGACGAGCCGTTGCTCGCGCCCGCGAACCCTGACGATCTCGTGGCACTGCGCTCGGTGACCGACCGCTGGTGCCGAGCACACCAGCGCTGCGCCCCTCCGCACCCGCGGCCTTGCAGCATCGACGAGTTCGCCCGGCTGGTCGCCGATCTCGATCTGCTCGACCCGGGTATCACGACGACCCGGTGCTGGCCCGAGGCGGAGGAGACCCGCCACCCTCGCGCGCCCTACACCCTCGCTGCGGTCGGACGCGTCCCCGAGCACGGCGCCCAGGCCAGCCAGACGGGCAGATCATGATCTACAACGACCGGCCTGACGATGAGCCTGACCCTCCTCGACGGCCTTTCGGCCACGCTCTTGCTGGCCGGCGCCGTGCTCGCTGGGCGAGCCCGCGCTCGCCGTCGGCGACGGCGCTGGAACGAGCGCCCGGACTCCGTCGCGGCAATAACCGCCCGCGTCGAAGCCGAGCAGAAACAGCCACCACCCCCAGCCTGGCCGCTACTCGACCGCGACCTCCGGGCCACCAGTCCGGAACGCGACCAGCCAACACTGCGGCTTCCCCCGATCCGCACACCACCAGGACGGCCACGAACCCGGCCCTACCGACGACACGATCCTCCGCCCACACGGCCGAACGGCGCTAACGCCACTGAGGGGAGCCCGCGCCCGCAGGAACCGTGCTAGCCGGACACCATGGCGGTCCTTCTTCCCACTATCGGCCCGCCGCCTGGTGGGCACAGGCACACACTCCGAGCACGCACAATCGCTCCACCGCAAGCAAACCCGCACGGAACACGGAGCCACAGACCGCACTCCCATTTGTCCAGGAGCACTCGATTGCCATGGTCCCCAACAGATTCTCCGCATCCACTGTACCCGCCGTCCACGTTCTCTCCGCTACCGCTGACGGCGGGCAGGCGGACCGGCGCCACGCCACCAGTCCAGTCGGGCAGGGAAAGGCGCCCTCAGCGTTGGATGCCCGAGCCCTGCGCGAGGGGATGCTGGATCGGGCGTTTCAGCAACGGCTACAGCTTGATCGGGACCGCGACAGCCTTCCCCTTGTCACTTTCGGGGACCGTCTGCGAACGCTGAGAAAAACGCAGGGTTGGTCCTTGCGGGCATTAGCGCAGCAAACAGGCATAGACCGGAGGCGCCTCGTCCACGCTGAAGCACCGCACGCGACCCAGACCATTGCGACCTTGACTGGAGTGGCGGGCCCGCTCAAGGTCGGCCAGCTCCAGTTGGTATTGCTGGCTGCCGAGGACGTCGTCGCACGGAATCCGCGGTGGGCCGCGCTCTGTCTCAACGTGTCGAAGCCTCGCCCGCCTCCGGCGCCGGTCAATCAGGCCGCGACGATCGCATTGCTCACCTCCGCCGAAGCCAGCGGCACGCTCTCTGTGCCGCTGGGCGCGCGTATCAAGCAGGCACGCCTGCATGCCGGTATCACGCGCGCGGCCCTGGCACATACCTCGGGCTATAGCGAGGTCCTGATCAGGCAGATCGAGGTCGGCCGACGCGCGGTAACCACCGTGCCGCTGGTAGTCGGCCTGACCGCCGGACTTCAGGTGCCGCTGGACCAGTTCACCGCGCTGGCCATCGAAGACTTCCACACCCGCGGCCATCGCTACCTCAACAACGCTACGCACTCCGAAACCGCTGGGACATAGAAAAACGCGAGTTCCCGCGCACGGAATCAACCGCCAACGGCCCACCCGAGCCCGTACCCGGACGGCACGCAACACCGACTACCGACACACCATTGGAAGGCCACCAACAGGATGCTCCAGCTCTTCGACACCCTGCTGACCCGCGCCCGGAAACTACTCGATCCCGTCATCGAAACCGGCCACGCCAGCCTGCCCCTGCCCGCCGACGACGGAACCATCGACCCGCTTATCGCCTGGTTTACCTATCGCGACTGGACAATCCTCGATCGCGACTCAGACATCGTCGCCAACTTCTACTACCCAGCGAGTTTCGGCGACGCGCTCAACGACGACAACCGCCGATACCCCGCAGCTGATATCGGCCTGAACGAACTCGAATGCGACCTCTACCGCGACGGTGAACACTGGGTCGCCCGCTTCACCTCGTGCGGCACCATCATCGGCTGCCCCCGTCACCGCAGCACACCACTCATCACCGGCCTGCACACCGGCGTCTTCCCCGACGTGCTCGCCCAGCTGGAGCGCCATGCGCGCACGCTCCACCCCGACGAGATCTCCCGTTGCCTGATCTTCGGCCCGTGCGGCAGCAACGACAATCCCAGCGAGCCCTGCCGAACCGGCGTGCCGGGACACGACAAACCCGCCCTGCACGCCGTGAACGAACGCGATAACGCCGTCGGCTAGCCGGGCCCGTCGCCGATGCCGTTCAGCCAGCCAGGCCGCGGGCCACCACCCGACGCCCGGGGCCCCGCGAATCCATTGTGGACAGATTGTCGCTTTTCTTTACAGATAGGAAAGACAACCTTCGTGAACAGAAAGATCATGTCGTTCGCAGCAGCCGTCACGGTGAGCATCGCCGCCGCGCTGACCGCCCCGGTGACCGCAGCGGTCGCCGACACCCCGCCTCCGGTCGAGCCGATGCTCGTCGGCGGACATCCGGCCGCGAGCGCGCCGGCCGGTATCACCTCGCTGCAGTACGACGCACCCGCGCACGGCGCCAAGTACGTCAACTACCACACCTGCGGCGGGGCGTTGGTGTTCCGGGGCTGGGTGGTCACCGCCGCGCACTGCGTCACCGACCCTCCGTCGGGGCCGCCCACGACGACCCGGCGATTCGCCGCCGACGCGGCACCCATCCCGACCGCGGACAAGAGGTTTCACGTCCGGGTCGGCAGCCTCGATCGGCTCTCCGGCGGGGAAACCGCGACCGTGACCAAGATCGTGGTCCACCCTGGCTGGAACTGGGCCCAAGGCGCGCCCCAGAAGAAGGTCTCCGACATCGCCATGCTCAAGCTCGATCACCTGCTCCAGCGGCCGACCGTGCAACTGGCGCGCGACACCGCCCGCCGGGGCAGCACGATCAGCCTCTACGGCTGGGGCGTGACCGAACCCGACAGCACCAGCGCCGACCTGCCGCTGCACCTGCAACAACTCGACACCCGCGTCACCGCGCCCTCCCGCTGCGCCGACGCGGCCATGTCCGCCGGCGAGATCTGTACCGACAATCCCTCCGGCAGTGACGGCAGCTGCTACGGAGACTCCGGCGGGCCCGCCCTGGCCACGGTCAACGGAGTGCAGCAGCTCGTCGGCGGCACCAGCCGCGCCGCCACCGAATTCTGCGGCACGGCCCCCGACGTGTACACCAGCTCGCCGGACTCCTGGGACTGGATCTACCACGTCGCCCGCACCGGCAACGCCACCTAACCACCAAGCCCGGGCTGCCGCGCCCGTGCCCAGCACAGCGCGGCACCCGGGCTCCGCCGGATCAGGACCTGAACTCGGGGACGACCACGCCGATGAGCCACTCGACAAACGCGACCGCGAACGATGCTCCACGGTGGCCGACACCGGACTTCCTCCGGTTCGAAGACCCCAACGCGGCCCGGATCGCCGACTGGGCGGCCGGAGACAGCCACAACACCGCCGTCGACCGGCATTTCGGCGAACAAGTCGCCCTCCTGCTTCCCGTCGAGGAGATCGTCCGCCGCAACGTCGCCTTCGCCACCGAAATGCTGCATCACGCGCTCGCCCACGGGATCCGGCAGGTCCTCGTCCTCGGCTGCGGCATGCCCACCGGGCCCGTCTGGCGGCACCAGGCCACGCTCGCCCGGCCCGGAATCCGCGCGGTGTATGTCGACTACGACCCCATCGTGACCGCCGCCTACACGATCGCCCGGCAACAGCATCCCAACCCGGCGAGCGAGATCCTCACCGCCGACCTGCGCGACCCCGACGCGATCCTGACCAGCACAGCAGTGCGGTCCACGCTCGACCTGGCCCAACCCGTGCTCCTGTTGGCCACCGCTGTGCTGCACCACGTTCCCGACCGGCACAAACCCGCCGACATCCTCGCCCGCTACCGCGATGCCCTCGCCCCCGGCAGCTACCTCGCGATCTCCCACCTCACCACGCCGGACAAGCCCGAGGACCACCGTCGCTTGTCGGCCGCGCTGAACCTCTACCGCGGCATCGACCAACCCCTCACCGCCCGATCCCGCCGCACCCTCAACGACTGGCTGGCCGACCTCGACCCGATCCCGACCGACCATCACGACGGCCCGTTCCTGCACTGCGTCGCCGCGCACAAATCCGGCACTGACGTCCAGGAACAGACATGAGCAGCCACACCGGCAGCGCCATCACCGCCCCGAGGACTCGCCGACCGGCTCCACCTGGCATGGCCAGCCGGTACGAAGCGGGCGCGTCCCTTCAATGCCTCGCTCGCCGCTACCGCATGTCCGCCAAGACCGTCCGCGCCCACCTGGTCGCCACTGGCATCCAGATCCGTCCGCCCGGTCGCCCGAGGCGAACCGTGCATCCAGCCGCCTCACCCGCGGGCTCGCCCACCGCCGTGCCCACGGAACAGCGACCGGCCCTGGCCACCGTCCATCCTCTGCGGCCCCACCCCAGCAGCCAGCACGAGGACCCGGAATCGGAGCCGCCGTGGCCATCGTTCGACCTCGACGACCTCTTCACGCCCGCCGCCCCCGAGCCGCCCACGACTGCAACGGCCGGCGAGCCGTGTATCGGCTTCACCACCCCGCAGACCGTGCACAGGATCAGCGACACCCCGGTAACGACTCGATTCGGCGAGTACACGGCCGCCTTCACCCGGTGCGCGCTGATCGGTCTCGTCGACGCCCCGATCCCCACCGAGGCCCACGCCTGTGCCGAATGCCATCAAGGTGCCCCCACGCCAGGAGCGACCGACGTCGACGGACTCGGTGGCCGGACCCGTGGATGACACGTCGACACCGACAGCCGCCATACTGCCCGGGAGTCTCAAGCCAGCGATTCCCCGTGGTGCCCAGGTCGACAACGCACCCAGGCCGCACAGCCTCCGGCCGCCTCCCGCTAAGCTGTCCTCGCGGGCCGCTAGCTCAGTTGGTAGAGCAAAGGACTTTTAATCCTTGGGTCCAGGGTTCGAGCCCCTGGCGGCCCACAAGATTTCCGCAGGTCAAGCTGTCTTTTCTGTTGAGTTCGGTGAGGCGGTCTCGGCTGGCGAGGTTGTGTGAGGTTCCCCTGGGTGAAGTCGCTCAGGGTGTGATTCCGACGGCGGCGAGTCCGAGGCGCTGGGTTGGTGTCGGGGCCGTCAGGCTGGGTCCGTCGGGCCACTAGTCGTCGAATGCCACCAAGCCGGGCGGCACGAGTTCCAGTCCGTCGAGCAGGGCCTCGATCTCGGCGCGGGTGCGGTAATGGCCGGTCTTGAGTCAGTGGGCCCGCCAGGTACCGCGACGGTCCTTTGGTAGGAATCGACCGGCAATTCCGCCATCCGACACCCAAGTAGGTCCGGCCAGATCATCCGGGCATGGGTTACAGCAAGAGGCCGGTCACCGAACATCCGCTCCTACCGGCGGCGAGCCGGTGGGGCCAAGTCGGCCGATTCGCTGGCCGTGCACGGTCCGGCCGCCGAGTGCGACGAGGATCGGTGCGATCGCGTTTTCGGGTTCGGTATCGGCACGGCAGGTGAACAGATCGACGTGCGCGAGCTGATACTCGGGCCAGGTCGAGACGGTCAGGTGGGATTCGGCCAGCACCAGCACGCAGGTGGCGCCGTGCGGCTGGAACACCACCGGTAGTTCGCCAAGCACAGTGCAACCGAGCTGGGCGACGGCGGCGCGCATGGCGTTCAGCAGCTCGGAGGGTTCGGGGTTGGTGGTGCAGCCGGTGATGTCGTAGACGGCGTTGATCACGGGAGAGCCTCCGGGGTTGGTCAGGCCGAGCGCTGGTCGAGGACGGGGTCGCTGGCGGGGGTTCGGATGAGGTTGGCGAGGTAGTCGACGGTGTAGGAGCGGTGCAGCCGGCGCGGTTCGGCTGTCCAGCGGGTGACTTCGGTCCAGATCGCGTCCAGCGCGTTGTCGCCGTGCTGGTCGAGTAGGACTTCGAGGTTGAGGAAGGCCTCGGGCAGGTCGGCGTAGGCGGCACCGTAGCGGACGTAGAGGCTCTTGGAGAGTTTGCCGCCGCTGCGGTCGAGCACGAGTGGGGTGAACACGCTGACGGGCCAGTCGGCGGCCGGGATGCCCAGTGTGGCCAGTGCTGGTGCCAGAACGTGGGCGTGCCACGCTCCGCCCCAGTCGGCGCCGTCCACGGACACTGAGCACGCCTGGTACAGGTCGCGTTCGGCGGAGAGCAGGAATCCTTTCTGGATCGAACGGACCGGGGTGTTCGCGTCGTACCAGCCGTCCGAGCCAGTGATGTCGATGGTCTCCCGGTATCGGCCGTGGACCGGGCAGGGCGAGTCAAGGTGGACAACTCCGTCGCCCGCGATGATGGACAGGTTCTTTGCGGATTTCTCCATCAGGCGACACTGCGGGCAGCGCGGGCGGATGCGGACGATCCCGTCGGCCGGCGCCACGATCGACCGGAAGTCCTCCAGCCGGGACGCCATGGCGTGCAGGCAGGCCCGTACCGGCGGCAGTGCTTGGTAGATCGAGTACGGCCGGAATTCGTAGCGCACCCGCGAGCGGGCCGCCGCCCACCGCAGCAGCCGCTCGAACCCGGAGACCCGGTCCGCGCGGTCGAGGTGGCCGGTGTCGATGAGGTCGCCCACGGTGCGGGTGTAGGTCTCGCCGTCGATATCGATCTGTTCGGCCGGGGCGTTGTCCAGCGCGTCGAAGATGACCGTTGTCGGAAGGTCCAAGACGTCGGCGGCGCGGGCGGCGACGGCGAACACCGAGAGCACGGTGACGACGGTGCCGATGTGTGGGGTGCCGTTGAGCTGCGCCGCGGTCGTGACGCGCAGCCGCTGCTTGTCGCGGGCCGCGGCGCGCAGCAGATCGGTGTTGTCGTGGGTCAGGTGTGCGATTCCGACCGGGGCGAAGATCAGCTCGGGGGCGGCTGGTGACGGTGGTGTGGCGGGCATGACGGTGTCCTTCCTGTCTTTCCGACATAGGTCCACACGGCGGGAAATTCGGGGTCGGCGGTCGTGATCCGCGTGAGGTGCGGCAGGTGCACGCCCGCCCTGGCGGCGGCGTTCTGGTAGAGCCGCGAGGTCAGCTTGACCCGGCCACGGGGGTCGTGGGTGACCCAGTTGGCGCCCGCGGCCCAGCCACCGGGGGTGAGTAGGCGGTGGATCTCGGCGAACCGGGTGGTGAAGTGCTCGTCGTCGCGGCACAGGCCGAGCAACCCGAACTGGGTCACCAGGTCGACGGTGCTCTCAGTCAGGGCGGCGGGGAGCGGCCCGGTCAGGCAGTCGGCGCGGACCCGCGCGGCCAGCGAGCGGCAGCGTGCCGGGAAATCGTCCGGGTCGGCGCGTCCGCAGAGCGCCAGCGCGGTGGTGTGCACGCCGCGGGGTCGGCCGAGGCCGGCGAACTGGCCCAGGATCTCCAGCCGGGCGGGATCGACGTCGACCGCGACAAGGTGCCGGGCTCGCAGGGCGATAGCCCACAGCAGCGACTCCGACCCGCAGCCCAGGTCCATCCAGGTCACGACGGGCGGGACGATCATCAGGGCGGCGAGGATGTCCTCGGTGCCCAGACCGAAGCGGAACTGCTCGGCGTAGTAGCGCCGCCAGTACTCTTCCGCGCCCGCCACGGTCTCGCCGCCACTCACGACTCGGCTCCTGGCCCGGTGACGGCGAGGACTTCGGACAGTCCGTCCAGTCCGGGCAGGAAGCGGACGCGGACGAACCCCGCGGCGGTGAACGCGTCCCGCAGGCGCCGGGCGGAGAACAACGTCAGCTCGACCGTGGTGGCGTGGAGGGTGTGCCCGGTGGCGTCGAGATAGGCGAAGTCGATGCGCAGCCGGTCGTCGTCGCGGTGCTGGCGGCGACACCGCAGGACCGCCCCGCCGGTGTGCGCGGGATCGAGCCAGCGGTCGGGAAACCACACTCCATGCTGCCGCGCGGCGTCGTAGAAGGTGGCGGAGTCCACCCCACCACCGGGATAGGTGCACGCCACCTGCGCGAGCACCTCGGCACCGGGACGGAGCACGCGTCGCAGCGCGGTCAGCATGACGGTCAGCGAGGCTTGGCGGGCGAGCTGGTTCAGGGCGGCGTTCGGCGCCACCACGACGTCGACCTCGGCGAGGAACTCCAACTCCTGCAGGTAGGTCACCGTCGGCACGGTGCGGTCAACGGGAATACCGGCGAGGACCGCGTGCTCGACGGCGGCGGCCAGCATGTGCGGGCACGCGTCCACGAGCGTCACCGCGACACAGGTCCGGGCATACTCGGTCAGGAAATGCCCTGCGCCGCAAGGGATTTCCGCTACGCGCGGGCCGGTGCGCAGGAGCTTGGGCAGCAGCCGGGGCCGGGTAACGGCGGTGGTTTCAGCGCGGGCGAACTGTGCGCGCCGCGCGTAGGTCCCGACCACCGTGGCGGCGTCGCTGGGCGCGGTCACGCCGGAACTCCGTAGAACGCGGCGTGCTGACGGCACACCGGGTGCACCAACCGGCCGTCGTGGGCGATCCGGGCTGTCTCGATCGCCGGATCGCTCGCACCGGACACGGCGACACAGGCCAGGCGCACCAGGTACGGGGCGGCGTTGGTGGTGTAGGCCGCGGTCGTCGTCACCGGCACCAACGCCGGGAGGGTGTCGAGCTTGACGTGCAGCACGCCGCAGGCCAGCCGCGGGGCGTCGCCGGGCTGCTGCACCGGCCCGGCGGTGGGCAGGTAGCCATCGCCATATCCGCAAGTGGCGTCCACGATCACCGCACCGGTCTTCATCCCCCGCAGATCGGCCTCGATGATCATCGCAGGCGTGTCGAAGGTGGAGACCAGGATCGCGCCGACCACGAGGTCCGCAGCGGCCAGTGCCCCCGAGCGCACCTCCGGGGTGTTGACCGCGACCCGCGCTCCGGCCGGGGCGTCCGGTAGATACCGGCTCGCCGAGTCCTGCGAGCGGGCGAGGATGGTGACCCGCGCGCCGAGCGCGGCCGCGGTCCGGGCCGCGGCCGAGCCGACGGTGCCGCACCCGATCACCACCACCTGGGGCGCAGCCGCGCCCGTGACCTCGGCCAGCAGCACCCCGCGTCCACCGTGGACAGTCTGAAGTGCTTGCGCCCCATACAAAATCGCCTGGATGCCGGCGATCTCCCCGCCCGGCGTGGCCAGCGGGAAGCGCCCGTCTTCCTCCAGGAACTCGTAGCTGTAGGCCGTGATGCCTCTTTTCGCCACGGCGGCGAGCAGGGCGGGGTCGCCCTCGGCGTGGAACAGCGCGCCGATCGACTGGCCCGGCCGCAAACGAGACAGCTCGCCGGGGTTGGTGGACTTGTAGCGCAGCACCAGCGGCGCTGCCCAGACCTTCTCCGGGGCGGCGAAACGCACGCCCGCGGCGGCCAGCTCGGCGTCGCTGCGAAAGATTCCCGCGCCGACGCCGGGTTCGGTGAGCACGCGGAACCCCGCGTCGGCCAGGACATACGCGACCTCCGGGGTGAGCAGGGTGCGCCGATCCCCGGCGGTGGATTCGCGCGGGAAGCCGATGATGGGCTCGGTGCTGGCGGGCATCTGCGCCTCCACAAGATTTCTCGTACTGGCTGTAGGAGAAGCGTCACGCCCGGTGAATATTTGGGCCAGGTCACCGTGTTCGCGGCCGTTGCGCACCGGTTGTGGATTCGTTGTTCACTGCCGCGTCGAAAACGCAGGTGAGCAGGCGAGCGGAGGTGTCTGAACGAGGCGCCGCGCATCCGGGTGATTACACTTCGTTGCCTTGGCAGGCCGCTGTCGCGGCGGCACCATCGTCATGACGGGAGCCTGGAGTGCAGGACGACCTGTTCGGCACCGCGGAGGTCGACCTCCCGGTCGAGCGCGTGCTGATGTCGCTCAACCCCGAGTACTACGAGTTGATCTGGCAGCGGCTCAAGCGGCACGAGTTCCGTCGCCGTTATCTCGCCGACCGGCCCACCACCTGGTTCGTCTATCTCACCGCGCCGGTATCCAAACTGGCCGCGGTGATCGATCTGGACGACGCCGTCGTCGCCCGCCCGGCCCGGATCGCCGAGATCGCCGAGCAGGCCCGTGTCGGTAACGGGGAATCGGTTTTCGCCTACCTCAAGGACCTGGAGAACGGATTCGCGCTGCCGATCAAGAAGGTGCGCGAGTTCCCGGGTTTCACCGCCGAGGACCTGACCGGAATGCTCGGCAAATTCCATCCCCCGCAGGGCTACACGTTGGTGGACAAGAACCCCGCACTCGCGGGGGTGTGCGACAAGCTCATATCCGCCGAACCGGTGCGAGAGCTGGTCGTGGAACACCCCGCCTCCGTAGCCTGATCGCCACAGGAACGGGAGGGGGCGAGATGGCGAGGAGTGCGCACGGCAGAAACTCCGCAGCTATCTCGGGTGTATCCCCGCTGCGGAACGCGCGCCGGTCGATCCCGGCCACCCTGGAGCAGGTCTGCGAAGACCTCGACACACGGTCGAAAGAAGACTCCTCCGGCGTCACGCCGAGCATGTTGTCCGGTTGGGAGCTGGGCAAGCACATCACCAGTATCAAGTACCGCAAGATGCTCGCCGACTACTACGCCCAGCCCCCGGAAGTGCTTTTCGCCCACCAGGACCAGCAGCTCACCGCCGCATCCGAGACACCACGGCTGTTGGTCGGTCATCGCGACCTGCGCGCCGCCATGACCGAGGTAGTCCGCGACGCGAGCCAGTACCTGGCGGTCGTGGGATCGCGCTCCCGTGACGCGACCTACCTCGACGCCATCGAAGCCACACTGGCGCAGCGGCCCGAACTGGTGCACTACCGCGTGCTGTTCGGCCCGCCGCGCCACCAAGTTCTCAAGGACCATCTGTTGCGGCTGGTGAAGATCCGCGATCCGCACGACCGCAGCCTCGGACTGAAAACGCTGCACATCGGCATCGTCGAGGACGATCCCGGAACCCCGGAACGTTTCTTCTGCGCCTCGGAGTCCACCGCCGTCGTCCCGGTCCCCTCCCTTACCTCCTCTGAGGCGTTCGACTCCGGGGTCCTGTTCGAAGCCGCGGTCGCCGAACGACTGATCGACCACGCACGACAGCTCTACGCCGGCGCCCGCCGGGTCGAAAACGACCAAGCCCTGCGCGGCCTGCCGACCGTGCGAAGCTAAACGCCAGCGACAACACCCAGCAGCAGATGGGCGAAAGGAGGTGCCGATCGTGAACCCGATCAACCACAGCGGCGAGCACGACGTGCTGGCCGCAGCCCGCGAAGACCACGAATCGGTCATCGCCCTGACCCGCGACCTCGTCGCCCTCCCCAGCCGAGGCGGAATCGACCCCTACGAACCGCTCATCAACCGGCTGAGCAGCTGGCTGGACGAGCGCGGCCTCTCGGCTGCGGTACTCAAGGACAAGACCGGTGCCACCGTCGGTCTCACCTGCGAGATCCGCGGAGCCCGCCCCGGTCCCCGCTGGGTGCTCAACGCCTGCCTGGACACCGCGCCCTTCGGCGACGAAACCGCCTGGACTCACCCGCCGACCTCGGCAATCATCGAAGACGGCTGGCTTCACGGGCGAGGCAGCGCCGACTCCAAATCCGGCGCCGCGATCTTCTGCCACATCGCCACCCGGCTCGCCACCATCACTGACCGGCTATACGGCAGCCTGGTGCTGCTGTTCGACGTCGATGAACACACCGGTGCCTTCGGTGGCGCGAAACGCTACTTCGAGGGCCCGGACGCGCCCGATGATGTGGCCGGGGTGATGATCGGCTACCCCGGAATGGACAAACTCGTCGTCGGCGGCCGCGGCGTGCACCGCGCCAAACTGCACGTACACGGCGTAGCCTCGCACTCCGGCAGCAGCAGAACCACCCCGAGCGCCATCGAGAAAGCCGCCAACCTGATCCGGGTACTGTCGGCCGCCGACCTCCCCGGCAGCGCCAGTTCCGAATTCCCGATGGCCGGCAAGCTCACCGTGACCGCGATCGAAGGCGGCCAGGGTTACTCGGTCACACCGGACCTATGCACCCTCAACGTCGACATTCGCACCACCCGGACCTTCGACGACGAAGACGCCGCCCGCCTGCTCAAACACCTCGTCGCCCAAGTCGACGACGCCTGGCCCGGAACACAGCCCACCCTCATCCAGGTCGACACCCGCTGGCCCGCGTTCGCCCTCGCCGAGGACTCCCGCCTCCGCACCGCGATCCTCGACGCCGCCACAACTGTCGGTGTCGAAGTCGAACCCAAAATCGCCGGTCCGTCCAACATCGGCAACTACCTCGCCGGAATGAACATCCCCGCCACCGCCGGCTTCGGCGTCAACTACATCGGCCTCCACGGCACCGACGAACGCATCCGCACCAACACCATCCCCACCATCCAAGCCATCTACCACACCGCCGCACTCACACTCTTGGGCACGTAGCTGCCGCCCGTGCTCCGAAGATCAGTGAGAGGCCGTCGTCGCCAACTGCTCGTCCGCGGCCGTAGCCGCGTCGCGTTCATTGCCGGTCATGCGATCTACTTTCTTTACTAGAAAAGGAGAAACCCCGGCTTGCCACCACCACGGCCGCCGCTGTCACGTCGAGGCAGCACCGGCGCAATTGCGACTGTTGTTGCGCCGCAACAGGATTCGCTGCCGGGGCCTGGACTGCGTTGGCACCCGACGCCCGTTCCCGCTGGCTGCTCGTGCTCACGAATCAACCACCTGCACCGTGGTGCTCAGCCAGATCAGCCAGTTCGTTGAGCTGGCTGTCGGCGAGCGTGCCATGCAACCCCTCGGGAGCTGACAGCGCTCCCAGCCACGCCACCATGCCGTACAACGTGGTGTCTCCGGCCGCAACCGGCAACGCTTCGACCATGGCGGTGGCGGGCAAGTTGGTTGACCAGATCGCGCGGTCGTCGCCGCGGCGGCGCGGGGACAGGACCGTGCCCTGAGACGAATGGATAGCCTGGACATCGCGAATGTGGCGACGGCCCGGCGGGCAGATCAAGCCGTACACATCTTGGAACAGCACCCACTGGACCCAGATGTCGTGGTGGGGCGAGTAGCCCTGCACGTTGTCCGAGGTCCATACCGACAGTTCCCCGTCCGGCGCCACGGATAACCAGTCCAGGGTGCTCGGCGTCCCCAAACGGTCGTGGCTAAGGGGTGGCCAACCCGGCAGGCGAACGCTCGGCGTCTTCCACCCCACTACGCCGCTCCCCGGCGTAGTGCTGGGGTCTTCGCCGATGCCCGCCGCTGGCCGGAACCGGGGTTGTCCGGCGCGATGGCGGCAATCGCCTCGGCCACCGCAGTTATAGCTGACGAGGCGGCGCCGGCCGCCAGCTCCTCGACCTCGTCCACCGTGAAGAGCATGCTCACGCCGGTGAACTCGATGCGCACGGGAAACGTGCTGCTATTCCACTGGCCTTCGTAGTAGGTGACGGTGCCAGTCCGTCCCTGATACTGGCTGGCTCCCACGATTCGTACCTGTGTGCCCGGCCGCGGCCGGTCGTGGGTGCCTCGCTGGTGGGAGTCCCACCAGGTCGGGCTGTACCAGTCGGCTGGCAGTGACGGCTGCGTGGTCATGAGCGATCTCGCTCGGCGTCATCAAACGCCGAGCGGACCTCCGGCAGTTCCACTTCGAGAAGCGCCCACCGGATGTCTTCGGCCGTGTGGCGGTCGGCGTGCTGGTGAAGCAGCTCGCCCACTTCGCACACCCGGCTGGCGAATTCGTGCTGCTTGTCCGCTGCTACGCCGCCGTACGCCAGCGCCAGCATGACTTCCGGCAGACGCCGCTGCACCGCGCCGAGGGCGCGTAGCAGGTCGTCGGTGCCAGTGGGCATGTCCCCGTGCTCCTTCAGGATTTGAGTTTCGTGCCTGGCGACACCCGACGCCCGGGACCGGCCCGCGTCCCGGGCACTACACCCCTGAAGGGGTGGGTCGACGGGAGCCCGGAACTTGCCCGCTGTGGGTCGGGAGAGACGGTTCGACCGGACGCCGGGGTGCCTGGGAATGACCTTGAGGGCCAGATATCGCCTGGACCAGGCAAAACCGGCGGAGGTTTCGTCAGGTCTCCCGTAACCCCGGGGTCTGACCTGCGGTAATGTGACTAGCGTCACCGCCTGCACCCGAGGGGATACCGATGGCTATACGGCGCGACGCGCTGGTCCGGGCCCGCAAGATGGCCGGACACAGCCAAGAGTCGCTGGCCGAAGCGCTTCACGTCGCCCCCAGCTCGATCAGCAACTGGGAGCGCGGGCGAACCGAGCCGGTGCCGTACAAGCGGCCGAAGCTCGCCAAGTTGCTGGGCGTGACCGTCGACCGGCTTGACGAACTCCTGCATGGCAGGGCGCCACTCACGACCCTCCACGCTGAAGGCCCCGAGTCCTACCAGCCTTCGGGGATCACCTCAGAGCGCGTCGGCAACACCGGCATTTCACAGGCGCCACGGGAATTTGCATCGCCGACGGTGCCGTGGTCGGAGGCGAGGGACGCCGACGTCTGTCAGCTCGAAGCTGACGTCTGCCTACCCGGTGGGGTGACGGTGCCCGCCGCGACGGCTCGCACGGAACCTGCCCTGGCCGAGTCGCTGTTGATCACGCTGCAGCAGTATGCGGCCACCGACAACCTGACGGGATCTCACTCCTTACTTCCCATCGCGGCACAGCACATGGTCGTCATTGAGCATCTGTTGCAAGGCAGCCGCGGGCGTACCCACGCCCAACTGCTCGGCGTGTCCGCTCGCTTCGCCGAGTTCACCGGCTGGCTGCATCAGGACACCGGCCACCTGCAAGCCGCCACGCACTGGTCAAACACCGCGCTCGCCTTCGCCGAAGAAGCCGCCGACCTGCACCTGATCTCCTACATCCGGATGCGCAAAAGCAATATCGCCAGCGACGCCCGGAATCCCGCGCTCGTTGTCACCTTTGCCCAGGCCGCGCTGCAGAACCCGGCCGCCTTGACACCCCGGCTCAAGGCCGTGGCGTTGCGCCAGGAAGCCCACGGGTACGCCCTCGCTGGCGACCACGATGCCTGTGCTCGCGTCCTCGATCAGGCCCTCCAACACGCGGTCGACGCCCCCGACGACGAGACCGACATCGCGGGCTACTGCACCCCTGGTTACGTGGAGATGGAAGCCGCCCATTGCTGGGTCGAACTCGGCAAGCCCGCGAAGGCGCTCGCCACGCTGCCGCAGGGCCTGGCGCGCTGGAACCCCCATTTCCGCCGAGACCTTGGGCTTTGCCTGGCCCGCTTGGCCGTCGCTCATGCTGGCAGCGGCCAACTCGACGAGGCGTTCTCCGTGGCGCAACATTCCCTGACCATCGCGTCTGACACCCGATCCCAACGCACCGCCCGCCAGCTCCGACGGACATCGGAGCTGTTGACCTCAGCCGGTGCTGCCGACCAAGCCCACTACCTTCGTCGCACCATCCAGCTCGCTCTACGGTAGAGATCATCTCCCCGTTACCAAGGAGCGTGCATGGACCTGCTGCCCGACGCCACCGCCACCGACGAAGCTCGTCGTGATGCCCGTGTCGCCGTTTTGCCCGTCGGCAGCTTCGAGCAGCATGGCGACCATCTGCCGCTGGCTACGGATACCGTGGTTGCCTGCCTGATCGCTACCAAGCTGGCCGAGACCTACAACCTCCTTCTGCTGCCGCCGATCACGGTCTCGTGCTCGCACGAGCACGAAGGCTTCGCCGGCACGGTCAGCATCAGCGCCGGCACCTTGATCGCCATCATCAGGGACATCCGAGCGTCACTGGCGCGCTCTGGCATCACGAAACTCGTCCTGGTCAATGGCCACGGCGGTAACTACATCCTGTCCAACATCACCCAGGAAGCCAATGTCGACGGCGGCAACGTCACCCTGTTTCCCGGACGTGACGACTGGAACGCCGCTCGCAATGCGGCGGGCATGGTCACGTCGAACCACGACGACATGCATGGCGGCGAGATGGAGACCTCGATCCTGCTGCACGCCCGCCCGGAGTTGGTCCGCGACAGCTACACCACCGCTGACCACGACGCCAGCCATCGCCCCCATCTCTTGGTCACTGGCGTGAAGGCGTACAGCGCCAGCGGTATTATCGGACGCCCATCCGCTGCCACACCAGCGAAGGGCGAAGCCGCGCTCGACAGCCTGGTGGCGTCCTTCGTTGACCACCTCAACGTGTTGGGCGGCTAAGGACCGGGGCAGCTAGAGAGACGCGGCGCCGGGTGGAGCCCCGTCGAGGGGACAGCCGAGGTATGGCGGCGACACTGGGCTGGGCGCGGACGAGCAAACGATAGGCGGCAACCGAGAAGTGAAGTTGCCAACCCGAGTCTCGTATAACAGCCCTTTGCGAAGCACCACGCCATGTGATCTTAACGAAAACCGGCGACTATTATTCCCACTCTCGCCGCAAGCATAAAATGACATCCGCAGGTCAATAACAATACCGTTCACAGTCTGGCAGCCCTGCTTGGCGACGAAGATGTCGAACACTCGGCCCGGGTGAGCGGAGCATGCTCTCGATCAAGCTGATATTTTTAGTGGACAGGTCAACATTTAGATCTTGCTCAGCACGTCACCTGTGCTGATGCGTCGCTGATCAGCCTTGCGACAGGGGCTGCCCATGATCTTTTCTCCAGATGTGCCCAAACCTCGTTGTCAGGACTGTTTTACTGCTCCACAAGCCACTTCTGGGTGATTTGTGGTGACGTTCCAGTTACGGCGCCACATTCGGGTAACAGCACGCAACCAGTTTTCGACCTGATGGGCAATCACCAACGACGGCCTGGTGCTAGGCCAGGCGTCCTGCCCGCCTAGGAGCGCCCCATGACCACCACGCCCGTCCCGCCGCCACTCCAGTCCACGCCACCGCCATCCGCCTCGTCGAAGCCATCGAAGTTCAAGGGGCTGGCTTGGACGGCGCTCATCTCGGGCATCATCGGAGTGGTCGGTTCTCCGGTGCTCTTCTTGAACAACGCCACCGTAGTGGTCGCTGGCGTTGGCGTCGTTTTGGGAATTATTGCCTTGTTCGGCAGCAAGAGAATCCTTGCCACTATCGGCACGGTGCTGTGCGTCTTAGCCATCGTCTTCACGCTGCTTGCGCAGAACGCCGCCGTAAAGAAGCTCAATGAACTCGGCGCTCCCGCGGCCGGTTTCGAGGCCAGCAGCCAAACCTACGCCGTCGGCGACACCCACCGCGGAACCGACATCGACATTACGGTCGCCGAGCCCAAGGGCTTCACCACCGGCACGTACGCCATGCCGAAGCAGAATGCCAAAGGAGTGAGCTACCAGGTGACGGTCGCCAACCACTCGGCAAAGCCCTGGCCGGCCGCGATGCTGCTCATCCAAGCCACCGCTGGAAGCACTCCGGCCGAGCAGGTCTTCGACACCGCAGGCGGCTTCAGTGGTGTACCCAGCCAGGACGTTCTATCCGGCAAGAGCCTTACGTTCCGCATCGGGTTCCTCGACAGCCCCGGCGACGTCGCGATCGAGGTCGGGACTGCCGGCGAGGACAAAGCGCATTTCGCGCAGAAGCGGTGAGCCTACAAGAGCGGTCAACCTACAGGCATTTAGAGCGTGTCTCATTTGGTGAGTTTCTTGTAGCAGGTAAGCGTGGCGGCGAGGGTGAGGAAGGCGCAAAAGTGGTTGGCGTAGCGGTCATAGCGG
>NZ_BAAANN010000067.1:0-23636 GCF_039529815.1 Amycolatopsis minnesotensis
TCCGTCCGCGACCGCCAGCACGATCCGAGCCCGCTCGACATGACTGGCCCGGATCGCCCGTGACCGTGTCCACGACTCCAAGATCGCCCGGTCCTCATCACTGACCATCAAACCCGACGAAGACATGCCCCATCATCGCAAACCCACAGCCGTAAACCAATTAACGACGCGCGACACTAGGGCCGCCGTGCACGCGGTCTGGCTGCCGCGCGGGACGTTCAGCGCCGCCGGTAGGCCATGCCCGCCGCGACCGCGCCGGCCACCGCGCCGGCGCCGAGCACGGACGGGACGCCGATGCGGGCTGCCTTGCGGCCGGTGCGGAAGTCCCTGATCTCCCAGCCACGTGCCCTGGCGACGTCGCGCAGGCCGCTGTCCGGGTTGACCGCGACGGCGGTGCCGACCGTGGACAGCATCGGCACGTCGTTCTGCGAGTCCGAGTACGCCGTGCAGCGCCGCAGGTTCAGCCCTTCGCGTGAAGCGAGCGCGCGCACCGCGTGCGCCTTGGCCCTGCCGTGCAGCAGATCGCCGACGAGCCGTCCGGTGTAGACCCCGTCGACCGACTCGGCGACGGTGCCCAGCGCGCCGGTCAGGCCGAGCCTGCGCGAAATGATCGCGGCGACCTCGATGGGGGTCGCCGTGACGAGCCACACGCGCTGTCCGGCGTCGAGGTGCATCTGCGCGAGCGCGCGCGTGCCGGACCAGATCTTGTCCGACATCAGCTCGTCGTAGATCTCCTCGCTGATCTCGTTCAGCTCCTTCACCGTGCGGCCGGCCACAAAGGACAGAGCCTGCTCCCGGTGCGAGCTGATGTCGTCCTTGTTCTCCTTGCCGCCGATCCGGAACTTCGCCTGCTGCCAGACGAACCCGGCGAGGTCCGCGGTGCTGAAGAACTTGCGCGCGGCGAGCCCGCGCGCGAGGTAGAACATCGACGCGCCCATCATCATGGTGTTGTCGACGTCGAAGAACGCCGCCGCCGTCAGATCCGGCGGCGCCGGCGGGGCGGTGGGCTCGCCGGTGTCCCGCCCGGCGGTGGCGACGGCCGTGACGGCGACCGGGACGGATTCCATCGCCACCGCGGCGTCGGCCGAGGCCTCACCGGCCAGCGCGGCGCGCCGCTCGAGTTCCTGTCCCTTGTCTCTGCCACGCCACGGTGACACGCACACCGCCTCCACGATCCGCTCCTGCGGCCCGGCGAACCGGGCGCCTGCCACCAGGGTAGCGAGCGGGTGCACCCGGCGTGCCCGCAGCCGTCCAAGACCCACTGGAGTGTGGGGAAACCCCCTATCCGATGCCGAGGCCCGGCAGTCCGGGGATGAGCGGGGGGATCGAAAGCAGCGGCGGCTTGGCCGGCGTGCTCGGCAGGCGGGGACCGGTCGGGGTCGGGATCGGCGGCGGGATCACCGGCGGCGCGCTCACGGCGCCGGGTGCGGTCGGCGACGGCGGCGTCGGTGCCGGGCTGTCGAGCTGGGAGAGGAACCGTTGCGTCGGCATCGGTACGGTGCCGTCCGAAAGGTCCTGCCGCGGTCCTGGCTCGGTGGCTGGCGGTGGCTCGCCCTGCGCGGTGCCCTGATTTCCCTGCGGCGGGTCGCACGGCCCGGTCGCGGGCACGGCGCCGAGGTCGTCCGATTCGCCGGCGGTGATGAGGTAGCACTGCAGCCGTGCCGCGAGCGCGCCGGCGCGGGCGTCGATCCGGCTCAAGAGCGCGACGGACGTCTCGTAACCCGCGCTCGCCGACGGCGGCAGATCCGCCTTCGCCGTTACGAGCCGGGTGGCCTGCTGCCTCGTCCAGCCCTGGAGCTCCGTGAGCTGCACGCCGCCGTCTTCGACGCCGAGCACGCTCAACCGCGCCGCGCCGTTGGCGGCGTCGGTGGTGAAGTCGGCCAGCACGCGGCGGTACCCGGATTCGGCGGCGCCCTTGCCGTGCAGCGCGGCCAGCTCGTCCAGCCGCGTTCCGGCGAACTCGAGGTACTTCGCGGCCTTGCCCTGCTCGTCGAACGTCAAGCCGAGCGATGCCGACTCGCCGGCGCGCTTGACGTCGTACAGGGTGTCGCCGGGCAGCGCGTCCTTCGACAGCAGCATGCCGAGCGCGCCGACGATGAGCACCGCCGCGGCGGCAGCCACGAGAACCCCGGCGAGCACCTGCGGCCGCCGCGGCTGGTCCTGCTCGCCGGCGGGCGCGAGACGTTCGATGATGCCGCTGTGGATGCGGTGACGGGTGGCCTGGTCAAGCGTCCCGAGGTCGCCGAGCCCGCGCAACGCCCCGACGACGGCGAGCTCGTCGTCCTCGGTGCTGGGCGCGCCACCATCGACAGCGCGGGCGAAGTCCTCATCCTCCGCCCGGCTCCGCGGGGGCCACCCCGGAACGTTCACACCGCTCAGCTCCGTCTCCACGGCCGTACGCCGTCAGTCAACGGTGGCAACGAGTGGCGGCGGCTCGCGGTTACGCCGCGTCCCCCTCAGCGCAGGCCGGTGGGCAGAAGTTGCGCCAGACGGCGGACGGCGCGGTGCTGCAGCGCCTTGATGGCACCGTCGTTGCGGTTCATGATCCGCGCCGTTTCGGCGACGGACAGTCCCTGGATGAACCTGAGCACGATGCATTCGCGCTGGTCGTCGCCGAGATCGGAGATGCAGCGCAGCAGTTCGGCCCTGGTCGCGCTGGAGATCGCCTGCTGCTCGGGGCCCGCGGCGGGCGTAGCGGTGCCGAACGGCGCGGTGCCGGAGTCGCTGACCTCGTCGGTGACCACCTCGAGCCGGAACCGGCTGGACTTCACGTGGTCGAGCACGAGGTTCCTGGCGATCGTGATGAACCAGGCGCCGACGTCGCGGCCCTGGTAGCTGACCGAGGTGATCCGCCGCAGCGCGCGGAGGAAGGTCTCGCTGGTGACGTCCTCGGCGAGGTCGCGGTCGCCGACCCGGAACAGGACGTAGCGGAACACCACGTCGACGTAGCGGTCATACAGCCTGCCGAAGGCGGCGTTGTCGCCCCCTTGCGCGGCGTGGACCAGTTCCCAGCCTTCGTTCACCGACTCCGCCTGCTCCGCGGGCGTTTCACCCGCGGTTTTCGCCGCGGGCCGGTGGAGGGAGTGCCCGGCACGCACAATGGCAGGACCACGACTCGTGGCGACGTGCAGGCTCATCGTGTCGGACCTCCTTCAGCCCCGATGCCCCCGGCGACCACTGGCTACTCCGGAGCCGGGAACCCGGCGACCGCCTCGTGAGCGGCTGCCGAAGCCCTGGACGCGGCTCCGCCTCCATACCCCCTCGTGATCAACACCACGTGGGGACGAGGAGCAGCATACGGGTTGTTACCCGAAAGTAGGTAGTGCTGTACCGGTTGCGAAAGTGCGACGGCCGCGCGGGCTCCCCGTGACGGGGGATGACACGGGTTCGCTCTTGCGGCCTGCTCACGACCGGGGCGGTACCGCACGGCCGACCGGCCGTGCCGAGGTCCGGGGCCGGAAAACCGCCGTCGCCGCGAGGCGCGCCGGGATGCCAGACTGGAGCCGATCATCCGGTCGCGGCGAGAGGTGGACTGTGAGCGCGGAGCCCGGCAATGTGGCGGATCTGCTGGCGGAGGCGGCGCGCGTGCGGCCAAGCGGCACCGCGCTGATCGACACCGCACTGGCCGGCACCGAGGCCAAGGACACCTACACGTGGGCCGAGTTCGACGCCGCGGTCAACGGCCAGGCGCGCCGGTTCGCGGAGGCGGGCTTGCGGCAGGGCGACCGGGCGGCGGTGCAGCTGCCGACGTCCGCCGCCTTCGCTGTGACATTCTTCGCGGTCGTCCGCGCGGGCGGGATCGCCGTGCCGGTTTCGCCGCAAGCGCCCGCGCCGGAGATCGAAACGGTCCTCTCGCACAGCGGCGCGACTCTCCTGATCACCGCGGGGGAGGGGCTCGGGGACGTCCAGAAGCTCGAACCCGGTTTCGATGCAGGTGAATCGGTACCGGCGGTCGGCGCGGGCGAGGACATCGCGGTCCTGTCCTACACCTCGGGCACCACCGGCCCGCCGCGCGGCGTGATGCTGTCGCACCGCGCGCTGCTGGCGAACGTGAGCCAGCTCCGGCAGGTCCGCCCGCCCACCCTGGAAAGCGGCGACCGCGCGCTGCTGGCGATCCCGCTCTTCCACGTCTACGGGCTCGGGCCGGGTCTCCTGCTGGCCACGGCGACGGGTGCCACGGTGGTGCTCGCGCCGAGGTTCGACGCGCGGCAGACCCTCGGGCACTGCGCCGAGCACCGGATCACCGCGCTCCCCGGGGTGCCCGCGATGTACGCCGAGTTCGCGGCACTGCCGCCCGACGAGCTGGGCGAAGGACTGTCGACCGTCGGCAAGCTGACCTCCGGCGCCGCGCCGCTGCACCCGAAGGTGCTCGCCGCGATCCGGCAGGCGACCGGCGTCGGCGTCTACGAGGGCTACGGCCTCACCGAGACGGCGCCGGTGGTGACGTCGACGCTGGTCACCGGCTATCCGAAGCCGGGGTCCGTCGGCCGCCCGCTGCCCGGTGTGGAGCTGCGGCTCGTCGAACCGGACGGGGACAGCGAGCCGGTGCTGCTCGATCCGGACGAGCTGGACGACACGTTCGAAGAGGAGGTCGGCGGCACCGGGCTGGTCGCGGTCCGGGGCGCGAACCTGTTCTCCGGGTACTGGCCGGACGGCGCGCACGGCCCCGACGGGGAGGGCTGGTTCCGCACCGGCGACGTCGGCTACCTCGACGTGGACGGCGACCTCCACCTCGTGGACCGCGCCAACGACCTGATCATCGTGAACGGGTTCAACGTCTACCCGCACGAGGTCGAAACCGCCGTCGGGGAACTGCCGGAGGTAGCCGAAGCCGCGGTCGTCGGCGTGCTCGACGAGCGCAGCGGGGAGGCGGTGAAGGCGGTCGTGGTGCCGGTCGACGGCGCGTCCCTGTCCGAGCAGCAGGTGGTGGACCACTGCGCCACCCGGCTCGCCGGGTACAAGGTGCCGCGCACGGTCGAGTTCGTCACCGAGCTGCCGCATTCGCCGACGGGCAAGCTCCGCCGCGTCCGCCTGCGGTGAGGCAGGATGATTCCATGTCGCACCAGGTGACCGTGATGACCAGGCAGGGCTGTTCGGCGTGCGTCACGGCCGAACAGGACGTCGAACGGATCTGCGCCGAACTCGGGGTCGAGTGGGGTGTCGCGGACGTCGACAGCGATCCGGAATGGCGCGCCGAGTACGGCGACCGGGTGCCGGTGATCCTGGTCGACGGTGACGAACACGGGTACTGGAAGGTCGAAGAGGACCGGCTCCGCCGCGTCTTAAGGGATTCGTAAGGCCGAATGGGCCAATCGAACTCCCGGCCCGCTCCGAAGATGGGAGTAGAGGCCCCTTCTCCGCGTACCGGGGGCCGCCCGTGAATCGTGAGAGGCCGCCGTGAGCACCCAGGTCACCGACCAGCCCAGCACCGCCGCATCGACGAGCCCGCGCATCGGGAAGTGGTGGGCCGCGCTGATCGGGGTCGTGGCGCTGGCCGCGGCACTGGGCGCGGGCCAGCTCGTCGCCGGGTTCGTGGGCACCACCGCGTCGCCGTTCCTCGCGGTCGCCAACTTCGTCATCGACCACAGCCCGCAGTCGATCGTCAAATGGGCCGAGAAGACCTTGGAGACCTGGGACAAACCGGTCCTCAAGCTGGGGCTCGGTGTCCTGCTCGTGGTGTTCGCGATGGTGGCGGGGCTCGTTTCGCGGCGCAAACCGCGGCCGGGCCAGCTCGTCGTCGGGCTCCTCGGCGTCGCCGGGATCGCCGCGGTGTACCTGCGGCAGGACCTCGGGCCGATCGCGCTCCTCGCGCCGGTGGCGACCCTGCTGGTGGGCATCGGGGCGTTCACCTGGCTGCACTCGGTCGCGCTGCGGACGCCGTCGGTCGCCGCCGGCGCCGAAGACGGCACGACGCGCCGCCGGTTCCTGGTGACCACCGGCGGGGTCGCCGCCGGTGCCGGTGTCGCCGCACTCGCCGGCCAGTTCATCGGGTCGGCGAACGACGCGGAGAGCTCGCGCGCCATGGTCGGGAAGCTCACCCCGGCCACGGCGGCGCCGCCGATCCCGGCGGACGCCGACTTCGCCAAGCTCGGCACGCCGCCGTTCCTCACCCCGAACAAGGACTTCTACCGCATCGACACCGCGCTGGTGATCCCGCAGGTGCGCACCGAGGACTGGAGCCTGCGCATTCACGGAATGGTCGACCGGGAAGTCACCTTCGACTACAACGAAATCCGGAATCGCCCGCTCGTCGAGCAGACGGTGACCATGACCTGCGTTTCCAACGAGGTCGGCGGGCCCTACATTTCGACCGCGAACTTCGTCGGCGTGTGGCTGCGGGACCTGCTGAACGAAGCGGGGGTGCGGCAGGGCTCGCAACAGCTCTTCGCGACCAGTTCCGACGGCTGGACCTGCGGCAGCCCGGTCGAGGCCGCACTGGATCCGAAGCGCGGCGCGATGCTCGCGATCGGCATGAACGGCGAGCCGCTGCCGCTCGAACACGGCTTCCCGGCGCGCATCGTGGTCCCTGGCCTCTACGGGTACGTCTCCGGCACGAAATGGGTCGCCGAACTCGAGCTGACCACCTGGGCGGCGCGCCGCGGCTACTGGCTCGACCGCGGCTGGGGCGAGCAGGGCCCGATCAAGACGATGTCCAGGATCGACTCGCCGCAGGGGTTCCAGAGCCTGCCCGCGGGGCGGATCACCGTTTCGGGCATCGCATGGGCGCAGCCGACCGGGATCGACAAGGTCGAGGTGCGGCTCGACGACGGGCCGTGGCGGGCCGCCGAACTGTCCACTGTGGTCAACGACAGCACCTGGCGGATGTGGCACCTGCAAGCGGACGCGCCCAAGGGCAGTCACACCGTGGTGGTGCGCGCGACGGACAAACTCGGCTACACGCAGACGGAACAGCGCGCGGGCACCGTGCCGGACGGGGCCACCGGCTGGCACACCGTCGTCTTCGACACCCAGTGACGGCGAAAAGATTCTCAATTAACTCGAACGAGTGGCAATCCAACTCCCGGCCGGGGCCGAATGCCTGATGACAACAAAGTCGTCACTGGTGTCCGGCCCCTTCCGGACGTGAATGGAGTTGATTTCCCGTGAGTAATCTGCGTCGCGTCGCCGGGCTCGGTATCGCCGCCGCGGCCGCCCTTTCGATGGCGGCCTGCAGCAGCGGCTCCGACAGCGGGTCGGGCAGCGGCAACAACAGCAGCAGCGCCCCCGCGCCCAGCTCGCCGATGTCGTCCAGCTCCGCCGCCGCGCCCGCGGGCAACGGGATGACGACGAAGGCGGACGTGTTCGGCCCCGCGTGTTCGAAGGTCCCCGCCACCGGCCCCGGTTCGGTGGACGGCATGGTGTCCGACCCGGTCGCCACCGCCGCGAGCAACAACCCGCTGCTGACCAAGCTGGTCGCCGCGGTCAAGGCCACCAACCTGGTCGACCCGCTGAACAGCGCTCAGGAGCTCACCGTGTTCGCGCCCGCGGACGACCCGGCCTTCAAGGAGCTGGGCGACGCGAAGTTCACCGAGCTGGCGGGCAAGCCCGCCGACCTGGCCAAGATCCTGAAGTACCACGTCGTGCCGAAGCGCTACGACGCCAAGGGCCTCGAGTCGGCGGGCACGGTCCCGACGCTGGACGGCGCCGAGGGCGGCGACCTGAAGATCGCGGGCTCCGGCGAGAACATGACCGTGAACGGCGCCCCGGTGCTGTGCGGCAACGTGCCCGTCAAGAACGCGACCGTGTTCGTGATCGGCAAGGTCCTGATGCCCGGCACCAACAAGTAACCGGAACCAGCCGGTCGGAAGCGCCCGGGGCGGCCCGTACCGCTCCGGGCGCTTCGGCGTGCGGCAGCCGGGAATGTGCCGCTGGTCATGCTCGCGACCAGTGACTTTGTGCCTGCGTTCACAAATGGCTACCGTATTGCCGGTACCCCGTGCGGCCCGGGCATCGAACCGGAGACGGCCCGCGAGGTCAAGGGTCAGTTTCGGGCGACCTGCGTTCGCCCCTGCCGAACCGATGCTCGTGATGCGGTGAAGGAGAGCCAGCGTGGTGGCACAGCGAGGCCGGCGAAACGGCGCCGACGCCGCGCACAAGCGCACGCGGGCCGCGGTCAAACCCCTCGCCACGCCGGACGCGGACAACGCGCCCACCGCTGAGATGCCCGCCGTTCCCGCAGGTGAGGGCGAGGTCGTCCGGGCGAAGGCCATTCCGGAAGCCGCCGTCGCGCGGCTCGCGGTCTACCTGCGGGTGCTGTCCGCGATGCAGGAGCAGGGCGGCACCACGGTCGCCAGCGAAGAGCTTTCGGCCGCCGCCGGGGTCAACTCGGCGAAGCTGCGGAAGGACCTTTCGTACCTCGGCTCGTACGGCACGCGCGGGGTCGGCTACGACGTCGCGGTGCTCGTCGGGCAGATCGAGCGGACGCTCGGGCTCACCCGCAAGCACAAGGTGGCCGTGGTCGGAATCGGTAACCTCGGCCACGCGCTGGCCAACTACGGCGGGTTCCCCGGCCGGGGGTTCCCCGTCGACGCGCTGTTCGACGTCGACCCCGACCTGATCGGGGTGCCGGTCGGCGGCCTGCCGGTGTCCCATCTCGACGACATCCCCAGGGTGTGCGCCGAGCGGGAGATCTCGATCGGGGTCATCGCGACCCCGCCGACGGCCGCGCAGTCGGTGTGCGACCGGCTGGTCGCCGGTGGTGTCCAGTGCATCCTGAACTTCGCGCCGGTGGTGCTGCAGGTGCCGGAGCACATCGAGGTGCGGAAGGTGGACCTCGCGGTCGAACTGCAGATCCTGTCCTTCCATGTGGCGCGGCGCGCGGACGAGAAGCTGAACGGGTCCGGGCCGGGGGAGAATGGTGCCGGGACCGACGGGCGCCGGCTCGGCAACGGAATGGTGGTGCGGTGAGCACGGAGACGACGAGGGGGTCCGCACGATGAGCGTGCTGGCTGTGGGACTTTCGCATCGCACTGCGGATCTGACGACACTCGAGCGGGTCGCGATACCGGCCGCCGAGGTGGGGAAGGCGCTGCACGAACTGCAGCAGGCGGAGCACGTGAACGAGGTCATGCTCGTCTCCACGTGCAACCGCATCGAGGTCTACGCGGTGGTCGAGGCCTTCCACGGTGGCCTCGCCGATATTTCGGCCGTGCTCGCCCGCCAGGCCGGGGTCGAGCCGGCCGCGTTGTACGACAGCATGTACGTGCACTACGCCGGTGCGGCCGTCGAGCACCTGTACTCGGTCGCGTCCGGGCTGGACTCGATGGTCGTCGGCGAGACGCAGATCCTCGGCCAGGTCCGCGCCGCCTACGCCACCGCGCGCGAAGCGGGCACCGTCGGGCGCACGCTGCACGAGCTGATCCAGTCCACGCTGCGGGTCGGCAAGCGGGTGCACAGCGAGACCGGCCTCGACGCGCTCGGCGCGTCGGTCGTGTCGCAGGCGCTCGTCGCGGCCGGTGACGTCTCGGGCAAGCGCGCCCTGATCGTGGGCGCGGGCTCGATGGGCGCGCTGACCGCGTCGCAGCTGCGCAAGGCCGAGATCGGGTCGATCGTGGTGGCCAACCGCACCTACGCGAACGCCGAGCGCCTCGCCGCGTCGGTCACCGAACAGGGCGTGCCCGCGACGGCGGTCCCGATGGCGGACCTGGCGGCCGCGGTCACCGGCGCCGACGTGGTGCTGTGCTGTACCGGTGCAAGTGCATCGGTACTGAACGCCGACCAGGTGCTGCCGAGGGCGGGCCGCCCGCTGGTGATCTGCGATCTCGGCCTCCCGCGTGACGTGGACCCCGGCGTGACCGCGGTCGACGGCGTCACCCTGGTCGACCTGGAGACCGTCCGCCGCCGGATGGACGAGACTGGGGGCGTCAGCACCGCGAAGCAGACCGCGCGCGCGACCGGGATCGTGCTCGACGAGGTCAGGGCCTACCTGGCCGGTCAGCGCAGCGCCGAGGTCACCCCGACGGTCACCGCGCTGCGCAAGCGCGCCGCCGAGGTCGTCGACGCGGAGCTCCTGCGGCTGGACAACCGGCTCCCCGAGCTGGACGGCGCGGTGCGCGAGGAGTTCGGCAGGACGGTGCACCGCGTGGTGGACAAGCTGCTGCACGCGCCGACGGTGCGGGTGAAGCAGCTCGCGGCCGAGAACTCGGGGACCACCGATTACGCGGACGCGTTGCGGGAACTGTTCGGACTGGACCCGCAGGCGCCCGCCGCGGTCGCGAGCCCGAAGGCGAACAAGGCAGACGGTGAAAAGCATGTCTAGGACCATCAGGATCGGCACGCGGGCCAGCAAGCTCGCGCTCGCGCAGACCGGCACGATCGCGGCCGCGCTCGAGCAGGCCGGGGCGACCGTCGAGATCGTCGAGGTGAGCACCCCCGGCGACCGCTCGTCCGCGCCGATCGCCCAGATCGGCGTCGGCGTGTTCACCTCGGCGCTGCGCGAGGCGCTCGCCGCGAAGACGATCGACGTCGCCGTGCACTCGTACAAGGACCTGCCGACCGCGCCGGAGCCCGGCCTCGTCATCGCCGCGGTGCCGCCGAGGGCGGACCCGCGCGACGCGCTGGTCGCCAGGGACGGGCTGACGCTCGGCGAGCTGCCGCCCGGTTCGCGGATCGGCACCGGTTCGCCGCGCCGCATGGCGCAGCTGCGCGCGCTGGGCCTCGGGTTCGAGGTCGTCGCGATCAGGGGCAACATCGACACCAGGATGCGCAAGGTCACCGACGGCGAGTTCGACGCGGTCGTGCTGGCGAAGGCGGGCCTCGACCGGATCGGCCGCGCGGACGCGATCACCGAGACGATCGACCCGATCCAGATGCTGCCCGCCCCGGCGCAGGGCGCGCTCGCGGTGGAATGCCGCGTGGACGACTTCGACGTCGAGCACCTGCTCCGCTCGACCGTGGACGACGAGACGACCAGGCTCGCGGTCACCGCGGAGCGCGCGCTGCTGGCGACACTCGAAGTGGGCTGCAGCGCGCCGGTGGGCGCGCTCGCGGACGTGGTGGAAGACCTCGACACCGCCGGCGCGGTGATCGAACGCATCTCGCTGCGCGGCACGGCCGCCGCCGGGTTCGACGGTGATCCCGGCGAGTCCGTCGAGATGTTGCGCGCTTCGGGCGTCGCGGAGAAGGACCAGGCCGAAAAGCTCGGCCGCGAGGTCGCGGCGGAGCTGCTCGACCTCGGCGCCGGCGTCCTGTCCGGCCCCGACGCACGGTGAACTGACGAAGAAAGACCTGCTGAACCGCATCGAAGGCAGCGGTGGAGAAGGCCGAGTGAAGCGGCCGATTGATGAGGAGAAACGAGAAACGATGACCCCCGCTCGAAAGACCACTGGGCGCGTCGCCTTCGTGGGCTCGGGTCCTGGCGACGCCGGTCTCCTGACCGTCCGTGCCCAGGAGCTGCTCGCCAAGGCCGAGGTCGTGGTGACCGATCCCGACGTGCCCGCCGGCGTGCTGGCCTTCGCCAACGCGGAGGCCGAAGTGCGCCCCGCCGTCGGTGAGCCAGGCGACGTCGCGAAGGACCTGACCACGGAGGCCAAGGCGGGCAGGCTCGTGCTGCGCCTGGTCGCCGGTGACCCGCTGACCCAGCACGCCGTCGTCGCCGAGGTGCAGGCGGTTTCGCGCACCAGCGCGGTGTTCGACGTCATCCCCGGTGTCTCGCCCGGTGCCGCGGTGCCCGCCTACGCGGGTGTCGCGCTCGGCGGCACGCACACCGAGGTCGACGTCCGTGGTGACGTCGACTGGGCAGGCCTTGCCGCGACGCCGGGCACGATCGTGCTGCACGCCACGTCGAGCCACCTCGCCGAGGCCGCGTCGGCACTGGGCGAGCACGGCCTCGCCCCGCAGACCCCGGTCGCGGTGACCTCGAACGGCACCATCAACACCCAGCGCACGGTGGACTCCACGCTGGCTTCGCTCGCGCAGGACGCGGGCGAGCTGGTCGGGCCGCTGGTGGTGACCGTCGGTGCCGCCGCCGGTCAGCGCTCGAAGCTGTCCTGGTGGGAGTCGCGCGCGCTGTACGGCTGGAAGGTGCTGGTGCCGCGCACCAAGGAGCAGGCAGGCGAGATGGCCGAGCGCCTGCGCGGGCACGGCGCGACCTCGCACGAGGTGCCGACGATCTCGGTCGAGCCGCCCCGCAGCCCGGCGCAGATGGAGCGCTCGGTGAAGGGCCTCGTCGACGGCCGCTACCAGTGGATCGTGTTCACCTCGACGAACGCGGTGCGCGCGGTGTGGGAGAAGTTCGAGGAGTTCGGCCTCGACGCGCGCGCCTTCTCCGGCGTGAAGATCGCCTGTGTCGGCGAGTCGACCGCGGCGAAGGTGCGCTCGTTCGGCATCATCCCGGAGCTGGTGCCCTCGGGTGAGCAGTCGAGCGAGGGCCTGCTCGCGGACTTCCCGCCGTACGACGACGTGCTCGACCCGGTGGACCGGGTGCTCCTGCCGCGTGCCGACATCGCCACCGAGACGCTCTCCGCCGGCCTGCGCGACCGCGGCTGGGAGATCGACGACGTCACGGCCTACCGGACCGTGCGCGCCGCGCCGCCGCCAGCGGAGACCCGCGAGATGATCAAGACCGGCGGGTTCGACGCGGTGTGCTTCACCTCGTCGTCGACCGTGCGGAACCTGGTCGGCATCGCGGGCAAGCCGCACACCCGCACGCTCGTCGCGTGCATCGGGCCGAAGACCGCGGAGACCGCCGTGGAGTTCGGCCTGCGGGTGGACGTCCAGCCGGAGAAGGCGGACGTGCCGCACCTGGTGGACGCGCTCGCCGAGCACGCCGCGAGGCTGCGGGCCGAAGGCGCGTTGCCGCCGCCGCGGAAGGCGAAGCGCGCGCGGCGTTCCTGACGCCGCTCGAGAACTGAACAGCGCTCAAGAAGAGACCCCCTCACTGCCAGTGAGGGGGTCTCTTCCTTGTCGGGAAGGGCTCGCGAGCCCTTCCCGAGGGGCGGCGTAGCGTGGATGTGTGTTTCCTGAGCATCGTCCCCGCCGCCTCCGCACGACGCCCGCCATGCGACGCCTGGTCAGCGAGACCACGCTGCGCCCGCGCCAGCTGATCCTGCCGATGTTCGTGGCCGAGGGCGCCGACGCGCCCCGCCCGATCTCGAGCATGCCCGGCGTCGTCCAGCACACCCGTGACACGCTGCGCAAGGCCGCGGTCGAAGCGGTCGAGGCCGGGGTCGGTGGCCTGATGATCTTCGGCGTGCCCGCCGTGCGGGACGCGCGGGGAAGCGGCGCGGTCGACGAGAACGGCATCCTGAACGTCGCGTTGCGCGATCTCAGGGCCGAACTCGGCGACGACACCGTGCTGATGGCGGACACCTGCCTCGACGAGTTCACCGACCACGGCCACTGCGGCGTGCTCGGCGAGGACGGCGGTGTCGACAACGACGCCACCCTCGCGATCTACGCCGAAATGGGAGTCGCGCAGGCCGAAGCGGGCGCGCACCTGCTCGGCCCCAGCGGCATGATGGACGGCCAGGTCGGCGTGATCCGCCGGGCGCTCGACGACGCCGGGCTCATCGACACCGGCATCCTCGCCTACTCCGCGAAGTACGCCAGCGCGTTCTACGGCCCGTTCCGCGAGGCCGTCGATTCGCAGCTCAAGGGCGACCGCAAGGCCTACCAGCAGGATCCGGGCAACGCCCGCGAGGCGCTGCGGGAGATCGAGCTGGACGTCGCCGAGGGCGCGGACGCGATCATGATCAAGCCCGCACTGTCCTATTTGGACGTCCTGCGCGCGGCGGCGGAAGCGTCCCCGGTGCCGGTCGCGGCCTACAACATCTCCGGCGAGTACGCGATGGTCGAGGCCGCCGCGGCGAATGGCTGGCTCGATCGCGAGCGCACCGTGCTGGAGGTGCTCACCTCGATCCGCAGGGCGGGCGCCGACATGGTCCTCACCTACTGGGCGGCGGAGGCGGCCGCCTGGCTCGACTAGGGTCTGGTCATGACCGAAACGGATGACGAGCGGCGCAGCAAGGGCCTGCCGCCCGCCCCCAGGTTCAGCGGCGACGACGTCGCCCCCGTCACCCCGCCGAAGCTGGTGGCGGTGTCGTTCTGGCTGTGGATCGTGGCCGGGGTGGTGCTCATCGGCGGTCAGGTCTACTCGATCAGCGTCAAGCAGCAGATCATCGACGAGCTGATCAAGGCGAACGCCGAGGTCAAGCTCAAGCCGGACCAGAAGCCCATCGCGCCGGACATGATCGCGTCGGGCACCAGCACCCTGCTCTGGGTCCTGCTCGTCGGCTCGGTCGTGTTCGCCATGCTGATCGGGCTCTTCGCGTACAAGATGCGCGAGGGCACGCGCTCGGCGCGCACGGTGCTGACCGTGCTGACGGTGATCACCGTGGCGTTCCAGCTGGTGATCTTCTACAACCTGTTCTCGATCGCCGCCGCGGTGCTGATCGTGGTCGCGATCTCGCTCATCCACCTGCCGAGCGTGGCGGGCTACTTCCCCAAGGTGGGCCGGAAGCTGCCGTGACCGCGGAGGAAACGCGCTACCAGGAGAACGGGGTTTCGTGGTGGGCCCTGATGTGGAGCGTGGTGTTCGCCGCACTCGGCTACGTCGCCGAGCTGACCACCGGCGGAGCGGTGCACACGGTGGCCTGGATCGTGGTGGCGGCGGGGCTGATGGTGATCACGGTGCCGTGGGTCTACGCGCGGCGGCGCTTCCTGTCGGTCCGCGTGACCGGTACGACGCTGTGGCAGGGCCGCGAGAGCCTGGAACTCGCCCGCGTCGCCGAGGTGGACGACGTCGGCGCGCCCGCGGGCGCGCGGGTGCTCGGCGGCGGCTGGACGGTGCCCCGCAAGTACGAGGAGGTCCCGCTGAAACTGGACGACGACACCGTGGTCCTGGCGTGGGCGCGCGACCCCGACGGCCTCCGGTCCGCACTGCGACGGCCGGACGCGACATGAGAAGCTGTTCGGCGTGACAGAACTCGCCGGTGCCGTCGAATGGCAGTCGCCGCCACGGGAGCGCGGGCGGCTGCACCGGCCGCGCCGCGCGATCATCGCGGGCGTGGAAGTGGTCCTCGCCGCGGCCGCGGTGTGGTTCGCCTTCGTGTGCTGGCCGAAGGGCGTGCACACGGTCTCGATGACGCTGAACGACGGCACGGTCCTCACCTCGACGCGCTATGTCGGAAGCTGGATGGCTGCCGCCATCGGGCTCGGCACGCTCGCGGCGTTGCTGCTGCTGGAGGCCGCGCGGGAAACACTGCTCGCCGTTCGCGCGCCGCACCGCTCCCGCCGCAAGCCGGGCAAGGACGAAACGCTCGAAGAAACGTACGGTCCCGGCCACGCCTGAGCGGTATTCACAAGGGATACACAGCTGGCTCCCAGGTGACTGATATCTGGGCCGACGAATCTTACCGCCATGTCGAAACGTCGTGCCTGGCTTGTCAACGGCGTGCTGGTCGTCCTCATCGGCGCCGCCGGTTTCGGGATATATCAGGCTTTTTCCCCCTCGCGGGGCACCGCGCAACCGCAGAGCCGATCGGCTCCGGTGGTGCGGGGCGAGGTCGCGGAAACGGTTTCCGCCGCGGGCACCGTCGCCAGCGGCTATTCCGCGAACGTCACTTTCCCCGGCTCGGGGAAAGTCACCTCGATCCCCGTTTCGGTTGGTGACAAAGTAACCGCGGGCGAACGGCTGGCGACGATCGACAGCGCGCAGGCGTCGAAACAGCTCGAAGTCGCGAAAGACGGTCTCGCGGTCGCGAAGGAGAACCTGGCGAACGCGGGCACGGCGGCGGCCGCCACGGCACCCACCAAAGCGCCCACCACGGCGCTCATCAAAACGGGGAACTCCCCGCAAAGCGCGCAGCAGGCCGAAAGCACGACTTCGCTGCGGGCCAAGGTGGATCAGGCGGAACTGGACGTGGACACCGCGCGGGCCGCACTGGACGCGACCGTGCTGACCGCGCCGGGCGCGGGCACGGTGACCGCGGTCAACGGCGCGGTCGGGCAGCAGGCGGGCAGCGGGGGCTCGTCGGGCGGTACCCAGCCGGGTGCGGCCTCGGGCGGCCAGTCGAGTGGCAGCCAGTCGAGTGGCGGCCAAGCGGGCGGCGCCCAGCAGGGCGGCACGCAGGCGGGCAGCCAGCAGGGTTCGGCCACCCAGTCCGCGAGCGGCAGCGGGTTCATCGTGCTGACCGATCTCGACCACCTCGTCGTCGACACCGCCGTCGCCGAAATCGACGCGAGCAAGGTGAAAGCGGGTCAGCGGGCCCAGGTGACGATCAACGCGATGCCGGACACCCCGGTGCGGGCGAACGTCGCCTCGGTCGCGCTGACCCCGTCGACGAGCGGCAGCACCGTTTCCTACGACACCAAGCTGACCCTCACCGGCGCACCGGCGGGACTGCGGCCGGGCCAGTCGGCGAGCGTGGTGATCACCGTCGCCGAGGCGGTGGACGCGCTGACCGTGCCGTCGGCCGCGGTCCAGACCACGGGGACGACGAGCACGGTCGTGGTGGCGGAGAACGGGCAGAACGTGCCGACCCCGGTCCGGATCGGCATCCGCGGCGAGTCGACGGTGCAGATCACCTCGGGCCTGACCGAGGGGCAGCGGGTGGTCGTCACCGGCGCGCAGCAGGCCACCGGCGCCGGTGGTGCGCGCGGCGGCGGGCAGGGCGGCTTCCCCGGAACCGGCTCCGGTGGCGGGCCGAGGCAAGCGGGCGGTGGACGGTGAAGCCGGTCATCGAGGTCGCCGCGCTGCGCAAGACCTACGGCTCCGGTGACACCGCCGTGCACGCGCTGCGCGGTGTCGATCTCACGGTGTTCCCCGGCGAGTACGTGGCGATCATGGGCGCGTCGGGTTCGGGGAAGTCCACGCTGCTGAACATGCTCGGCTGCCTCGACACCCCGACCGCCGGAAAGTACACAGTGGACGGTTTCGCGGTCGGCGAGCTGACCGAACGCCAGCTTTCGCTGCTGCGGAACAGGAAGATCGGGTTCATCTTCCAGTCCTTCAACCTGGTGCCGCGCACCAGTGCACTGTCCAATGTGGAATTGCCGTTGACCTACGCCGGGATGAAACGCGGCGTGCGGCGGGCGAGGGCGCTGGCGGCGCTGGACCTCGTCGGACTGTCCGACCGCGCGAAGCACCTGCCCAGCGAGCTTTCCGGCGGTCAGCAGCAGCGCGTCGCGGTCGCACGCGCACTCGTGACCGCGCCCGCGATGCTGCTCGCCGACGAGCCGACCGGCAACCTCGACCGCGCCAGCACCGCGGAGGTGCTCACCGTGTTCGCCGAACTGCACCGGCTCGGCCGCACGATCGTGGTCATCACGCACGAGGACGAGGTCGCCGCGCACGCCGATCGCGTGGTGCGCATCGACGACGGCCGGATCGTCGCGGATCAGCGGGCGGTGGCCGGGTGACCGCGTTCGAGGTGCTCCGGTTCGCGCTGCGGGGGCTCACCGCCAACAAGCTCCGGTCGTCGCTGACCACGCTCGGCATCACCATCGGCGTCGCCGCGGTGATCCTGCTGGTCGCGGTCGGCAACGGGGCGTCGGCCTCGGTCGCGGCGAGCATCCAGGACCTCGGCACGAACGTGCTGACGGTCTCGCCGCAGCGCGGCGGCGGGCAGGGCACCCCGGTGCGCCCGCTCACCACGCAGGACGCGAAGGCGCTCGTCGACCCGGTCGGCGCGCCGGACGTGAAGGCGGCTTCGCCGGTGGTGAGCACGTCGGCGACCGCGACCTCTGGCCGGACCGGCTACGACCTGTCGTCGGTCACCGGGACCGACCCGGCGTACTTCACCACCACCAACCGGGCGCTGGCGCAAGGTGCCGCGTTCACCGCGGCGGACCTGGCCTCGGCCAGCAAGGTGGTGGTGCTCGGCACTACGGCCGCGCAGGGGATCTTCGGCACCGAGCAGGCCGTCGGCAGGAAGGTGCTCCTGAACAGCATCCAGTTCACCGTGACCGGGGTGCTCCGGACACGGGGTGCCGCTGGCGGGCAGAACGCGGACGACGTGGCGATCGCGCCGCTGACCGCCGTGCAGAACTCGCTGACCGGCTACGGCGGCGTGAACCAGATCGTCGTGCGGGCGGCGAGCGCGGACGCGGTACCGGTGGCGCAGACCGAGATCACCGCGATCCTGGACGCGCGGCACGGGGTGCGCGCGGGCCAGAACGCCGGGTTCACCATCGGGAACTCCGAGCAGCTCCTGCAGGCGCGCACCGAGACCACGCGGACGTTCACCGTGCTGCTCGCCGCCGTCGCCGCGATCTCGCTGCTGGTCGGCGGGATCGGCGTCACCAACATCATGCTGGTCACGGTGACCGAGCGGATCTCCGAGATCGGCATCCGCAAGGCGATCGGCGCGCCGCGGTCGGCGATCCTCGGCCAGTTCCTCGCCGAGGCGACGATGCTGAGCCTGTTCGGCGGGCTGCTCGGGGTGCTGATCGGGGTGGTCGGCAGCCGGTTCACGATCGCCGGGATCACGCCGGTGCTCTCGGTGCCCTCGATCGTGCTCGCGTTCGGGGTGTCGGCCGTGATCGGCCTGTTCTTCGGCAGTTTCCCGGCGAACCGCGCCGCGTCGCTGCGTCCGATCGACGCGCTGCGTCATGAGTGAGGAGCTTGCGGTGTCCGAAGAAGTCACGGCCGAAGTCACCAAGGAGATGTTGCTGACCACGCCGGTCGGTGATGAGGATCTCGCCGCCGAGATGAAGCGGGCGGGCACGCCCGTCGGCAAGCCGACCCTGGTGCTGGTGGCGGCGCTGCTGATCGCGGTGTCCTTCGGCGCCGGGGCGTGGACGCACGCCGCGACGTCGGGCCAGTCACCGGCGCGGACCCAGCAGGCGGGTGGCCAACCGCAGGGCGGGCTAGGGCGCCAGGGCGCTGGCCGCGGTGGCACCGTTGGCACCGTTGGCACTGTCGCGCGGATCGACGGCGGCACCGTTTACGTGAAAACCCTGCAGGGAAACGAGGTCGTGGTGTCCACAACGGACTCGACGAAGGTGGGCCTGAGCAAGCCGGGCGCGCTCGCGGACCTGGCGCCCGGCTCTTCGGTCACCGTTCAAGGGACGCCGGGCGCCGACGGGAAGGTGGCCGCGCAGTCGATCACCCAGCAGCCCGCACGGGGCAACTGACCGGGGTTTGCGAGACTGGGCGGGTGAGCCAAGGAGTCGAGCAGTCCAAGTCATGGTTCTCGCGCGCCACGGCGGCCACGCCCGGCGGGGTGAACTCGCCGGTGCGCGCGTTCAACTCGGTCGGCGGCACCCCGCGCTTCATGGTCCGCGGCGAGGGCCCGCACCTGTGGGACGCCGACGGCAACCGCTACGTGGACCTGGTGTCCTCGTGGGGCCCGATGATCCTCGGCCACGCGCACCCCGCGGTCGTTTCCGCCGCGCGCGAGGCGGCGTCCTCCGGGCTCTCGTTCGGCACGCCGACCACCGGTGAGGTCGAGCTCGCCGAGGAGATCATCGCGCGCGTCGAGCCCGTCGAGCGGGTGCGGCTGGTCAACTCCGGCACCGAGGCGACGATGAGCGCCATCCGGCTCGCGCGCGGGTTCACCGAGCGCTCGAAGATCATCAAGTTCGCCGGCTGCTACCACGGCCACGTCGACGCGCTGCTCGCCCAGGCGGGATCCGGCGTCGCGACCCTCGGCCTGCCGACCTCGCCAGGGGTCACCGGCGCGCAGGCCGCGGACACCATCGTGCTGCCGTACAACGACATCGACGCCGTCCGTCAGTCCTTTGCGGACAATCCGGGGGAGATCGCCGCGATCATCACCGAGGCCGCCGCGGGCAACATGGGCGCGGTCGCCCCGGACGAGGGCTTCAACCAGGCGCTGCTCGACCTCGCCCACGAGCACGGCGCGCTGCTCGTCATGGACGAGGTGATGACCGGGTTCCGCGTCTCGCGCGCGGGCTGGTTCGGCCTCGAGCGGGTGCGCGGCGACCTCTACACCTTCGGCAAGGTGATGTCGGGCGGGCTGCCCGCCGCCGCCTTCGGCGGCCGCGCCGACGTGATGGCCCGGCTCGCGCCGGGCGGGCCCGTCTACCAGGCGGGCACGCTGTCGGGGAACCCCGTCGCCGTCGCCTCCGGGCTGGCCACGCTGCGCGCGGCGGACGAGGACGTGTACCGCGCGCTCGACGCGAACTCGCAGCGGCTCGGCGCGCTGTTCACCGACGCGCTGACCGAGGCCGGCGTCGCCCACACCGTGGCCTACGCGGGCAACCTGGTGAGCGTGTTCTTCCGCGAGGAGCCGGTGCGGAACTACCACGACGCCTCCAACGCCGAGACCTGGCGCTTCCCGCCGTTCTTCCACGCGCTGCTCGAACGGGGCGTCTACCCGCCGCCGAGCGCGTTCGAAGCGTGGTTCGTGAACGCCGCGATGGACGACGCCGCGTTCGAAGTCATCGAGGCCGCGCTGCCGCATGCCGCACGGGCCGCCGCCGAAGCGGTGGCGTCGTGACCAGCGGCACCGTCGTCCACCTGCTGCGGCACGGTGAGGTGCACAACCCGGAGAAGATCCTGTACGGCCGCCTCCCCGGGTACCGGCTGTCCGAACGCGGCCAGCGGCAGGCGCTGACCGTCGCCGAGGCGCTCGCCGGGCACGACGTCGCGCACGTCGTGGCGTCGCCGCTGCGGCGCGCGCAGGAAACCGCGGCCCCGATCGCGGGCGCGCACCGCATCGACATCGCGACCGACGACCGGCTCATCGAAGCCGGGAACCTGTTCGAGGGCGAGCGGGTCGCCGTCGGCGATGGCGCGCTGCGGGAGCCGAAGCACTGGCCCAAGCTGCGCAACCCGTTCAAGCCGTCGTGGGGTGAGCCGTACGTCGAGATCGCGCACCGCATGCTCGGGGCCGTCTACCGGGCGCGCGCGGCGGCGGAAGGGCACGAGGCGCTGTGCGTTTCGCACCAGCTGCCGATCTGGACCCTGCGCCGGTTCCTGGAGGCGAAGCGGCTGTGGCACGACCCCCGTCAGCGCCAGTGCTCGCTCGCGTCGCTGACCAGCCTGGTGTTTTCCGGCGAGGAACTCGTCCGGATCGTCTACAGCGAACCGGCAGGGGCGACCGACCCGAAGGTCACCGGCGCATGAAAAGGCTGCTGGCGCTGGCCGTCGGCGCGGCGCTGCTGGTCACCGGCTGTGCCGCGGACAAGGACGCGAAGCCGGGCGGCGACACGTTCAACTTCGTTTCGCCGCAGGGCAAGCTCGACAACTTCTACGACATCGGTAGCCGGCAGCCGATCCCGAAGCTGTCCGGCGAGGACCTGATGAACCCCGGCAAGCAGCTCTCGGTCACGGACTACGCGGGCAAGGTCGTGGTGCTCAACCTGTGGGGCCAGTGGTGCGCGCCATGCCGCCGCGAATCCCCGGAGATCGAGAAGGCCCACCAGCAGACGAAGGCGGCCGGGGTGCAGGTGCTCGGGCTCGACGTCCGCGACCCGGACCGTGCCGCGCCGCAGGACTTCATGCGGGACCGCGGCCTGACCTACCCGTCGATCTACGACCCGCCGGGCCGGTCGCTGGTGCAGCTCACCGGGTACCCGCGCAACGTCATCCCGTCGACGATCGTGGTCGACAAGAAACAGCGCGTCGCCGCCGTCCTGCTGCGCGATCTGCTCGCGAGCGACCTGGTCCCGATCGTGCAGCGGATCGCCGCCGAGCCGTAGGCGGCCTCAGCCGTCGTACTGCGTCCGCACGCCCTTGACGAGCAGTCCGACGCCGAAGTGGAAGGCGCGGTCGCGGTCGGCGCGGGAGAACGTGTCGAGTTTCCGTGCCTGCTCTTCGATCGTGTAGCCGTTGACGTAACTGGTCAGCGTGTCGACGATCGCTTCGACCTCGTGCTCGGGGGCACCGAGGGAGCGCACGAGCGCCATCGGCCGCTCGATGAACGCCATCGCCTGCGGGCCGGGCTTGCTCATCGTCGCGATCACGCGTGCGCCGTCGGTGTGTGCCAGCATCGCCTCGCGCTGGGCGACGGCGACGGCGCGGATCCGGTCGCTCCAGCCGGTGCCGGGGAGCGGCCTGGTCGCCATGTCCTCGCAGATCAGCTCCGCGATCGCGTCGAGCAGCGCCTGCTTGCTGGGGTAGTGCCAGTAGAGCGCGCCCACGTGGACCTCCAGCCTGGTCGCGAGCTTGCGGGTGCTCAGTGCGTCGAGCCCGGTCTCGTCGAGCAGTTCGACCGCGGCGGCCAGCACCGCGGCCTTGTTCAGCGCCATGCGCACATCACACCACGCCCGCCAGGCCCGCGGCCCGCCTCGCACCTCGCTTGCCGAATTGAACACTGCTCAGGTAACTTGAGCAGTGTTCAATTGAACAGTGCTCAAGGGGGAGAAGCCATGAAGGTGATCATCATCGGGGCCGGGCTCGGCGGCCTCTGCCTGGCGCAGGGCCTGCGCGCGGCGGGCATCGAAGCCACCGTCCACGAGCGGGATCCCGATATCACCGCGCGGTTCCAGGGCTACCGGATCGGGCTGGGCGAGCGCGGCGACTCCGCGCTGCGGGCCTGCCTGCCGCAGGCGCTCCACCCGGTGCTCGACGCCGTCAAAGGCGACCTCGCCGGTGAGCGGGTCCGGCTGAACCACCGGCTGGAGCGGGTCAGCACCGACCCGCCCGCGCTGGCGGTGGCGATCGACCGGCACGTCCTCCGGCACCTGCTGCTCTCCGGCATCGGCGCGCACGTGCGGTTCGGCAAGGCGTTCACCGGGTACGACCAGCTTCCCGGGGGCGGCGTGCGTGCGCGTTTCGCGGACGGATCGTCGGTCGACGGGGATCTGCTCGTCGGCGCCGACGGGATCAACTCGGCGGTTCGCGCGCAGCTCAGCCCGTCGACGCCGGTCGAGGACAGCGGCGTGCGGGCCCTCATCGGGCGGACGCCGCTGACCGAGCGGTTCGCCGCGCTCGTGCCGGGCTTCGGCACCGGTGTCTCGGACGGCGAAGTCGCCATGATGCTCGGCCTGATGCGGTTCCGCGTGCTGCCGAGCGTGCTGAACGAGCTGGCGCCCGAGCTGGGCCTTCCCGGCGTCGGGCACTACCTGCGCTGGGTGATCATGCTCGCGCCGGGCCACCCGTTGCTGGCGCGCCCGGACCTTTCGATGCGGGAGATCGCGCTGGAGCTGACCCGCGGCTGGCACGCCGACGTGCGCGCGGTCATCGAAGGCGCCGATCGCGACAACAGCGTGCTGCTCTCGATCCGCACCGTTTCGCCCGCGGAACGCTGGCCGCCGGGGCCGGTGACACTGCTCGGCGACGCGATCCACGCGACCTCGCCGAGCGGCGGCAACGGCGCGAACACCGCGCTCCACGACGCCGACCTGCTGCGACGCAAGCTCATCGACGTGCGGGACGGCCGCGTTCCGCCGGCAGGCGCGGTCGACGCCTACGAGACGGAGATGGTCTCCTACGGAGCCGAAGCCGTGGCGCACAGCCTGCGCGAGCTGGACCGGTTCCGGACGCCCGCGACGGCGCGCTGAACACCCCGAGCGCCCGCGACGGATGCCCCGAAGATCGCCGTCCCGCGGTGATTTCGGCGAGGCCAAGTGCGACGGCCCGGGTTCCGGCGAGCGCGCGCGTTCCGGGGAAAGGCGGTTTCCGGGAGCCTCCGAAGGATGCTCCTATAGAGGCCGAGGTGAGGTCCGCTGCGCATGCCCTGAAGGTGCCCTTCGGGGAATCTGACGCCGCGAAGGTGACCTTCAGGGCA
>NZ_BAAANN010000068.1:0-23046 GCF_039529815.1 Amycolatopsis minnesotensis
GCCCTTTCCCGGTGACCGCGTGCAGGTAGAACTGCGCTTCGAGGTATTCGAGGTTCAACGCGAAATTGAGTACCGCGCCGTCGCTCACGCCCCCGGCCGTGGCTTTCGCCGCCGGAGACAGCCGTGGCGCGGCCGCCGCCACCTCGCCACCGAGGCCACTGAGCGCGGTCGCACCGACCACACCCAGGCCGGTCATTCCCGCGGCGTTCAGGAACTTGCGCCGGTCGGACTCGTTTCCCGCACTCCGGTTGATCATCGCGGACGCGTATTTCTTGCCGAACACCTGCGAACTCCCTTCCACCCGGCGGTGGCTGCGACCATGGCCGGGCGCTGGTCCCCACGACCCGGCGAACCGGCCAGTCGCGGAGCGCTGATGAAGCATGGACCTAGTGATTCGTGGCCCGGATCACATTGGACTGGCGTGACTTCAGATGACCTGCACCGAGGCTTCCGCGCTCCCCCGCGACACGCGACCGCTTCGCGATCACGACAACGGTGGCTCCGGCGGTTCGCCGCGATCGGCGAGCATGGTTTCCGCGTTGCCGACCACACGAATCGGCACCGGAACGCCACCACTGAGCCACATCACCGGACGCCCTGCATCCGCAGAATCGGCTCGCGCCTGCTTACCCGAAAGAGTGACAGAACCAGAGGGGTCGACCAGGTTCTGAACCCGATCGATCGTTCAATTACCGAAATTCGTTGTTTTTGTGACGCGACCAGGACATCGCCGGGATCTTCTCGCGTCGGAAACGAGATGAACGGTCCGGGAAAACATGGTCGTCAAGCATCGTTTCCGATCACACCACCAGTCGAACGATCACTGGGCCGAATGGCGTAAAGCCGGGATGGGCGCCCGCCGTCTGGCTCTTCGGCGGCGTATCCCGTCATACCGCCGGGCCGTCCGGCCCGGGGCATCGCATGAGAAGGGTTTCCCGTCATGAAGGCATCCCGCCGTATCGCCTTGGCCGCTCTTCCGCTCGCCGCGGGGATCGCATTCGCCGCCCCCGCCGTAGCCAGTGCGGCACCCGCGTCCGCCCCCAGCCACAGCGCCACCGCCGACACCGGCGGATCGCTGAACCTCGGCGGCCTGCTCGATCTCAGTGGAGACCGCCACGGCCTCAATCTCGGCCTGCTCCTCGACCTCAACCTGGATCTGAACCTCGGCCACCACCACGGGTGCGGCTGCTGACCGGCGTCACGCCGACCGTCCACAAGAAACAGTCCGACGTGAGAGCGGCCTGGCATCCGGCGGGCCACCGGTCTTCACCGGTGACCCGCCGGGCATATCGGAGAGGAAGGGCGCATCGTGGGAATCCGGGCCCGGTTCACCGCGTTCGAAGGCGTCACGCACGCCTGGCTGGTCCGGCACAGCATTACCGCCCTGCGCGTCACCATGGGCCTGGTGTTCCTCGGCTTCGGCATCCTCAAGTACTTCCCCGGCGTCAGCCCTGCCCAGGACCTGACCGTCACCACCACCAGAATCCTGACCTTCGACCTCCTCCCCGGCGCGCTCTGCCTCGCGCTGGTCGCGACCCTGGAATGCCTGATCGGGCTGATCCTGATCGTGGGCAGGGGACTACGGCTGGTCGTCTATCTGCTCGCGCTCGAACTGCTCGGCATCCTCTCCCCAGCCGTGCTGCTGCCCGAGCGACTGTTCAGCGGCCCGTTCCACGCACCGACCCTGGAAGGCCAGTACGTCCTCAAGGACATCGTCCTGGTCGCCGCGGCCATGGTCGTCGCGACCACCTTCCGCCGCGCCCGCATCGCGTTCTCCGACCACGACTACATCACCACATCGGGTAACCACATTCCCATCCAGACACCGCATCAGCCGAGAAGCCCGCAGGAAAAACTCGACATCGTGATGAGCGGCCTCCGTGGTGACCACCCCGTGCCCGCGCTCTGCCGGCGACACGGCATCACCACCGCCCAATACACCGCATGGCGCCACGACGCCATCACCGGCGCCACCCACGCGCTCGACACCGCAGACCCCGCCGAAGACAGATCGCCCGACCGCACGCGATCTCGCGAATGATCACAACCCGCCGCACGAGGTGGCCAAGTTCGTCACTGACCAAGCCGACCACCGCAGCTCACCACTCACCTCTGACCGATCATCTGGTCGAGTTCCGACACTCGATGCGACTAGGCTGCGAGAACGGTGGACAGTGAGCCACGCGTGTGACAACGTCCACGATGCTGTCCCCTTTCCCGGGGCCATCGCCAGTAACCTGCGGTTCATGACCGACGCACCCTCTCCGACCCCAGTCGAGGCCTTCGAGACACTGATGGCCGGCAACGAGCGCTTCGTCGCCTCGACACCGGAGCACCCGAACCAGCACGCCGCGCGGCGTGCCGAAACCGCACCAGGCCAGCGGCCTTTCGCCGTGCTCTTCGGCTGCTCCGACTCCCGGCTGGAGGCCGAGATCATCTTCGACCGCGGGCTCGGCGACCTGTTCGTCGTGCGCACCGCGGGCCACGTCGCCGGGCCGGAGGTCCTGGGCAGCATCGAGTACGGCGTAAGCGTGCTCGACTGCCCCTCGTCGTAGTACTGGGCCACGACTCGTGTGGCGCCGTCACCGCCACCCGCACCGCGCTGACCGACGGCATCGGCACCGCCGGGTTCATCCGCGACGTCATCGAACGCGTCACCCCCAGCGTCCTGTCCGCTCGCGCCGCCGGCCTCACCACCGACGGGGACATCGTCGCCGAGCACATCCGACACACCGTCGACCTGCTGGTGAACCGCTCCAAAGTCCTCGCCGACCAGATCGAGGCAGGGCAAACGGCCGTGGCGGGCCTGTACTACCGGCTCGCCGACGGAAACGTCGAAATCGTCACCACCCGAGGCCTGTCGGAAGAGCGACCAACAAGGTAACCACTCCTCAGCGGCCGTTTTCGCAGAGAGACATCACCAATGCCGATGACGTGCCGTCTTATGCCACCGACCGTCCCCAAAAACGGTCTATCGAGTCGGTCATCCCGATGACCAACACAGCCCTCCCACAGTACCGGCCATCTGTCGGCGGCGCCGCCGGGCTGGGGGTGTTCATGACCTGACTTGCCGAGGACAGACCGAGCTGGCCGAGAATTGCCGGCGTGAGCAAGGTCGCGACCGTCAATGCCGGGAACAGCCGATCGACGGTGACGATGTCGCGGTCGGCGAGCAGATCCGGGGCGAGGCGTTGGGGGTTGGTCTTGTCCCGGCCGAATATCCAGCCTATGTGCGCGTACTAGAACCCCTTGGCCAGCGCCGCGGGAGTGCTGCCGAACCACCACGGGGAATGCGGATCGCCGTCACGATCGGCGAAAGCGTGGCGACGGCGATGCTCGGCGACCCAATTGATGACCGGGCCCTGCATCGCCATGCTGCCCGCGACCGCCAGCGCGACCCGGAGCCCGCGATGTGCCTTGAAGGCGCTGTGGGTGAAGTAGCGGTGGAGCCCGATCGTCACGCCGAGCCCGGACAGGCAGTAGAAGAACACGGTGAGACCGATGTCGACCCAGCTCAGTCCCATCCCCAGGCGAGGGGGACCGCGGCTACGACAGCGAGCAGGGGCACCACGGCGAACAGCTTGACGAGGAACGCTTCGGTACCCGACTTCTGTCCTTCGAGGATCGGCTCCGGCTCGCGAGACGAGCGAGGAGCCGCACGCGGACGTGTCGGCTGAAGTGTGCTGACCGCAAGATTACCTCCCGGCAATTTGGCTGTACTGCGATGCCGCCGGGTTCTGGGGCGGACGGTGTCGACGAATGTCGGGTCGACGGCCCGGGGGTGAACACCCTCCGCCACAAGGTATCCGGTGGCGGAGGGGCCGCACCCCGTGTGGGTCGGGACCCACACGGGGTGGGCGAACGAGACGATCAGAGGCTGCGTACGGCGCTGGCTTGGAGGCCTTTCGCGCCCTGTGCCGCCTCGAACTCGACCCGCTGCTCCTCGTCGAGGCGGCGGAAACCCGCACCGTCGATCTCGGATAAGTGCACGAATACGTCAGGCGCCCTCGCGGGCGATGAACCCGAAGCCCTTTTCGGGGCGTGTCATACACACGAACACACAAAAATCTACGACCACCCGTTACAACGACCACGACACCACGATCGTTCCCCGATGCGTGGCCCTGGTGGGCCGGGTCACCAGCTCAAGGCTCCGGTCGGTTGCCTGCCGCGACGCACGCGTACGCCCTCGCTGACTTCGCCCAGCCCGCGCGGGCTGGTGTTCGGGCGAGGCGTTCGGTCAAGCGGTAGGTCGTCGTCTCGGTCGTTTGGGCGGATTCAGCGGGCTGAGCGCGCCGGTGTTGAGCCAGAAGTCGACGATCGTGGCGGTGGCGAGGGGCAACTCGGGGCTCGTGCCACCCAGGTAGGTCGCCGCGGCGACGGCCGTGTCGCCGCCCAGCGACACGCGGCCGAGGGTGATCTTCGGCGCGGAACGTCGTGCGACCGTGCCGTGCTGAAGGGTGAGGTGGCGGGGGATCCAGGCGGTCTGCAACCGCAGCGGCGGTAGTTCGGCGACGCTTTCGCCTGGTAGCAGCAGGATCGTGCACACCAGGTGGTGGCCGATCCGGACGACACCGCCGCTGATCGCGATCGCCTTGGCGCCGGTGTGCAGGATTTGTCCCGCGATCACCTGGTTGGATTCCATCACGCTCCCCGGGTCGGTTTTCAGTCATTCGTTGAGCGGCTCGGACCGGCTTGGCCTCTTTTCCGTTTTACGTTTTCGAGACTGTGACGAGCAGCGCCGTAGCCGCTTGGGGGATTCGTGGCCAGTCTTGGTGACCGAGGCCACTTCGTACAGTCGCAAACCGGAGCTGCTCCGAATCAGGAGGACGGCACTCCGTGGAATAGCGGCGGCCCTGGACGGAAAAGGTGAGGTACATGAACTTCATGCAGTCGATCGTCAACCTGATGGTCTCCCTTGGGAACATCAGCGTTTTCTGACGGACCGCCGAGCCGCTGTGGCCATCTCCCATCGGGAGATGGCCACCTTTTTATTACAGGTTTCTTACGGCGCGACCACTGCGCTTATCGAAGCAACATCCTACTGGCACTTGATCGTGCGACATGTCACCTAGCCCCGTCCATTCGGGCGGGCGGGCCGAATGGAGCATGAGCCGTTTAGCCGCGGGGGACCAAATCTTGCTGACGTCCGCAAGTGAACGGCCGATCGTGGAAGCAGTCGAGTGAAAGCGGGAACTTGTGCCTGTTCGTCGTGGAGAACACCTGGAACTGACATCTGCGCAGCAGGGGATCTGGTTTGCGCAGCGCCTCGACCCGGGCAGCCCAATGTTCACCATCGCCCAGTACCTCGACATCCAGGGACGGGTGGACGCGGCGTGGCTGAATGCCTCGATCCGCCACGTGCTGGTAGAGGCCGAAGCCCTGCGCCTGAGGTTCAGCGAGGTCGATGACCGTCCGAGTCAGGTGGTCGAACCGCTCGGCGAATGGTCGTTGCCCGTGCTGGACTTCTCGGCCGATCGTGCCCCGGAGAACGCGGCCCTGCGCTGGATGGACGACGATCTCGCAAATCCGGTGGACGTGCTGGGAGACTGGCTGTTCGCCGCAGCGCTGCTGCGGGTCGGCACGGAGCGGTACATCTTCTACCAGCGGGTGCATCACCTGCTGACCGACGGCTACGGCGCGGCACTCGTCTTGCGCCGGATCGCGCAGGTCTACGACGCCGCCCAGCGCGGGGAGGAGCCGGAGGCCGACGGGTTCGGCCGCGTCGCCGAGGTCGTGTCGGAGGATGTGGCCTACCGCGATTCCGCCCGTGCCGCTATCGACGGGGACTACTGGCGTTCCCGGTTCGCCGATCGCCCCGAGCCCACCGGCCTGGCCGGTTCCGTCGCGCCGGCGAACACCGGGCTGCTGCGGCGCGATGGCGGGCTGTCTCCGGCGGAGGCGGAGGGTTTGCGCGAGGCGTCGAGGCGGTTGCGCACCGACTGGTCGCCGTTCGTGATCGCCGCTGCCGCCGCGTACCTGCATCGCGCTACCGGGGCCAACGAGGTCGTACTCGGACTGCCGGTGACTGCGCGACGCTCGCCTGCACTGCGGACGACCCCGGCGATGGTGTCCAACATCGTGCCGCTGCGTCTGCGTGTCACCGCCGAGACGACCGTCGCCGATCTTGTCGCGCGGACTTCGGCGGAGGTGCGCGCCGCGCTCAAGCACCAGCGTTACCGCGCCGAGGAGCTCCGGCACGATCTGGGGCTCGCTCGCCACGACCGGATGCACGGGCCGACCGTCAACCTGCTGCCGTTCGATCCGAGCCTGGACTTCGGCCCGCACACCGCGAGGCTGCGCACCCTGTCCATCGGCCCGGTGGAGGACCTGTCCCTGGTGTTCCAGGGCATCTCCGCCGAGCGCGGCCTGAGCGTGGACTTCTCGGCGAACCCCGACCGGTACAGCGCCGCCGAACTGGACGGTCACCACCGCCGCTTCCTCCGGCTGCTGCGAGCGGCGATCGAGACCCCGTCGGCACGGGTCGGGTCGTTCGAGCTACTCGATTCCGGCGAACGCGATCTGGTGCTGCGAGCGTGGAACGACACCGCGAGCCAGGCGGAGCAGGCGACCCTGCCCGGTCTGTTCGCCCGCCAGGCGCGACAGTCACCGGACCGCGTCGCGGTCTCGGACGCGGAGGACTCGCTCACCTTCGCCGAACTCGACCGCCGCTCCCGGCAGCTGGCTTCGGTGCTGGCCCGCCGCGGCGCTTGCGCCGGAACGACGGTCGCGGTCGCGCTGCCCCGTTCCGTCGGCGCGATCGTCGCGCTGTTCGCGGTGGCTCGGACCGGGGCCGCGTACCTGCCCCTCGACGTCAGCTACCCGTCCGAGCGGCTGGCCTACCTGATCGACGACGCCGCGCCCGGACTCGTGCTCACCGACTCGCGGGCGCGTCCCGGATTGCCCGGGTCCGCGCTGCGCGTTGACACCCCTGGATTCGCTGCGGAATTACAGGCCGCGTCCACGGGCGACGCGCCCACGTCTCCGAAACCGTCGGATGTGGCCTACCTGATCTACACCTCCGGCTCGACCGGCCCGCCGAAGGGAGTCGTGGTCGAGCACCGGTCGCTGGCGAACCTGTTCGCCAGCCATCGCGCGACGCTGTTCGGCTCCGGGCGGAACGCCGCGGGCCGGGAAGCGCTGCGGGTGGCGCACCTGGCAGGCATGGCGTTCGACGCCTCGTGGGACCCGGTGCTGTGGCTGCTCGACGGGCACGAACTGCACATGGTCCCCGACGCCATCCGTCGTGATCCGCAGACGTGCGCCCGGTATCTGGCCGACGAGTGCGTCGACTCGATCGAGACGACGCCGTCCTATGCCCGGCAGCTGCTGGCCGAGGGGGTGCTGCGCCAGGCGCGTTATCCCGCGGCGTGGGCGCTCGGTGGCGAAGCGGTCGACCCGGCACTGTGGGCTGAACTCGCCGAGGCGCCCGGCGTGGTCGCATGGAACCTGTACGGCCCCACAGAGTCCACTGTGGACTCGATCACGACCACAATGGACCGTTCGGCTTCCCCGGTGATCGGCGCCCCGGTCGCCAACGTGCGGGCCTACGTGCTCGACGCGGCGCTGCGACCGGCCGCGCCAGGGGTGACCGGCGAGCTGTACCTCGCCGGTGCCGGGCTGGCCCGCGGCTACCACGGCAGAACGGCCCTGACCAGCGACCGGTTCGTCGCGAACCCGTTCGACACCGCGGGCGAACGCATGTACCGCACGGGTGATCTCGCGCGCTGGGCCGGGCTCGGCGCGGTGGAGTTCCTCGGCAGGACCGACGACCAGGTGAAGATCCGCGGGTTCCGCGTGGAACCCGGCGAGGTCGGCGCGACGCTGGCCGGATTCGATGACGTGGCGCAAGCCGCCGTCGTGGTCACCGGCTCCGGTGAGAGCGCGCGTCTGATCGCTTACGCCGTCACCGCGGCCGATCCCGGCGATCTGCGCACACGGCTCGCGCGGATCCTGCCCGAGTACCTCGTGCCGCAGGCGGTCATCGTGGTGCCGGGGATCCCCTTGAGCCCCAACGGAAAGGTCGACAAGACCCGGCTCCCGGCTCCCGGCATGGCGACCGTGATCCCCTCGGCACCGCCGCGCCCCGGCACCGCCACCGAGGACGTGATCCGCGCCGTCTTCGCCGACACCCTCGAACTCGCCGAAGTCGGAGTGCACGACGACTTCTTCGCGCTCGGGGGCCATTCACTGCTCGCGACCAGGGTGATCGGCAAGCTCCGCGCCGAACTCGGGGTCGAGGTGACGATCAGGACGCTGTTCGACGCGGCCACACCGGCCGCACTCGCAAGGTGCCTGGCAACCGGATCACCCGGCGACGCGCGTCCCGCCTTGACCGCGCGGTGGCGTCCCGACCGGGTGCCGCTTTCGCCCGCGCAGCGCGGGCTGTGGTTCCTCAACCGGCTCAATCCCGACGCGGCCGACTACATCATGCCCGTGGTGCTGCGGCTGACCGGCGACCTCGACCGCGCCGCACTGCGCGCGGCGGTGGCCGACGTGGTCGCCCGGCACGAAACCTTGCGCACGCTGGTCGCCGAGGTGGACGGCGAGCCCCACCAGAGGATCCTGCCTGAGGAGGCAGCCGGGACCGCTCTGGAGGTCGTCGAGGTCACCGCGGCGGAGGTGCCCGGCATGATCGCGGCGGAGGCCGCGCGCGGGTTCGACCTCGCCCTGGAGGCTCCCCTGCGTGCGCGCCTGCTGCGCATCTCGGCCACCGAGCACGTCCTGCTCCTGCTGATCCACCACATCGCGAGCGACGGCTGGTCCTTCGGCCCGCTCGCCCGCGATCTCACCGCGTCCTATCGCGCGCGAACGCGTCACGGCGGCGCCGCCGATCTTCCGGATCTTCCGGTCCAGTACGCCGATTTCACGTTGTGGCAGCGGGATGTGCTCGGTGCCGAGACCGCTCCGGGGAGCAGGGCCGCGACGGAGCTGACCTACTGGAAGTCCGCATTGGACGGTGTGCCGGCGGAGCTGGCGCTGCCCGCGGACCGGCCGCGCCCGGCTACCCCGAGCGGTGGTGCCGCCACCGTCGCGGTGGCGGTGCCCGCACCGGTGCACGCCGCGCTGGCCTCGGTCGCCGCCGCGCACGGTGCCAGTCTGTTCATGGCCCTGCACGCCGGGCTCGCAGCGGTGCTGTCGAAGCTCGGTGCGGGAGAGGACATCGCGATCGGCACACCGGTCGCCGGTCGCACCGAACCCGCGCTGGCGGATCTGGTCGGCTTCTTCGTCACGACCCTGGTCCTGCGCACCGATCTCACCGGCGACCCGACCTTCGCCGATCTCCTCCTCCGCGCGCGCGACACGGACCTCGCCGCCTTCGAACACCAGGACCTCCCGTTCGACCGGGTCGTCGACGAACTCGCGCCCGAGCGCGTCCCCGGCCGGAACCCGCTGTTCCAAGTGCTGCTCGCGCTGCAGAACACCGCGACCGCCGCACTCGATCTCGACGGTGTGCGCGCCGAGGTCGAGCCCGTCCCCGCCGGTGCCGCCAAATTCGACCTCTCGATCACCCTCACCGAAACCCACGATCCCGATGGCGCGCCCACCGGCGTCGTCGGCGACCTCGACTACAGCACCGACCTGTTCGACCATGACACCGCGACCCGGATCGCCGGCGCGCTCACCACCTTCCTCGCCTCGGCGGCAGCCACCCCCGACCGGCCACTGCACCGCCTCAGCCTGCTCGATCCCGTGCGGGAGAACGAAATGCTCCAGCACTGGCGTGGTGCGGCCCGCCCGGTGCCGGAGACCACACTGCCGGCCTTGTTCGAGGCGCGGGCCGCCAGCAATCCGGATCGCACCGCGGTCATCGCCCCCGACGGATCGCGGACTTTCGCCGAACTGGACCGCGACGCCGACCGGCTCGCGACGGCGCTGCGCGCCCGTGGTGCCGGATCCGGACGCGCGGTGGCCGTCGCGCTGCCACGGTCGATCGACACCGTCGTCGCGCTACTGGCCGTGCTCAAGGCGGGGGCGGTGTACCTGCCGGTGGACATCGGCTACCCGGCCGAGCGCGTCGCCCACCTGCTCGGCGACGCCGACCCGGTCCTGCTGCTGAGCACCACCGAGATCGCCGCCCGCCTCGGCGGCACCGCGCCGACCCTGCTGGTGGACCGGTTCGAACCCGGCCCCACCTCCGGCGGCACACCACCCGCGCCGGATGACCTCGCCTACCTGCTCTACACCTCGGGGTCCACCGGGCGGCCCAAGGGCGTCGCGGTCGAGCACCGGGCACTGGTCAACCTGCTCCACAGCCACCGCGAACAGGTCTTCGGCCCGGCCACGACCGCGGCGGCCCGGAAGGTACTGCGCGTCGCGCACACCGCCGGGGTGTCCTTCGACGCCTCGTGGGACCCGATCCTGTGGCTGGTCGACGGGCATGAACTGCACCTGATCGACGACGACACCCGGCGGGACCCAGAAGCGCTGGTGACGTGCGTGGCCGAGCGCCGAATCGACGTCGTGGAGACCACCCCCTCCTACGCCCACGAGCTGCTGGCGCTCGGGCTGCTCGAGCACGACCGGCACCGCCTCACCGTGCTCGCCCTCGGCGGCGAGGCGGTGGACGCGGCACTGTGGCGGGACCTGGCCGCGCGGCCGGAAGTGCTGGCGTTCAACTTCTACGGCCCCACCGAGTCCACTGTGGACTCGGTGATCGCGAGGATCGCCGAGCACCCCGCACCGGTGATCGGCACCGGCGCGCACAACGTCGGAACCCTGGTCCTGGACGCCTGGCTGCGCCCGGTACCGCCCGGCGTCACCGGCGAGTTGTACCTCACCGGCGCCGGTCTCGCGCGCGGGTACCGCGGCCGCCCGGAGCTGACCGCCGAACGCTTCGTCGCCGACGCGTTCGGCGACGTCCCCGGTACGCGGATGTACCGGACCGGCGACCTGGTCCGGTGGTCGCCCACCGGGGTGCTCCGGTTCGTCGGGCGCGCCGACGACCAGGTCAAGATCCGCGGTTTCCGGGTGGAACTCGGCGAGATCGAAGCCGTGCTCACCGGCATCGACGGGATCTCCGCCGCGGTCGCGCTGGTCCAGACCGCGGCGGAGGACACCGAGCGGCTCGTGGCCTATGTGGTCGGCGACGGCATCGACGTCGAGCGGCTGCGCGCCACGGTGGCCGCGAGGCTGCCGGAGTACATGGTGCCGAGGCTGATTCTCCCGATCCCGGCGATCCCGTTGACCGCCAACGGAAAACTGGACAAGGCCCGCCTCCCCGAACCGTCGGCGACGCCGCGCACACCGGCACGGCGCGCCCGCGCGGGTACCGAGGCGGAACTGTGCGCGCTGTTCGCGACCACCCTCGACCTGCCCGAAATCGGTCCCGACGACGACTTCTTCGCACTCGGCGGGCACTCGCTGCTGGTCACCCGCCTGGTGAGCCGCATCCGAGGCAGGCTCGGCGTGGACGTCACGATCCGGACGGTGTTCGAGAACCCCACACCCGCCGCGCTCGCCGCGCGCTGGTCCGACACCCGCGCCGCCCGCGCCCCGCTGGCGCGGCGGCCACGGCCGGAACGGATACCGCTGTCCTACGCCCAGCGCCGCATCTGGTTCCTCAACGGCTTCGACGGCGCCGGCGCCGGATACCACATCCCGATGGCGCTCGACCTGCGCGGCGAACTCGATCACGACGCCCTGCGCGGCGCGCTCGCCGACGTCCTGCGCCGCCACGAGAGCTTGCGAACCGTTTTCCCCGTCGAAGACGGCGTCCCCTACCAGCAGGTGCTTCCCATGACCAGAAACGACTTCACACTGTCTACAGCGGACACCGATCGCGAGTCGCTCGCCTGGCGGATCGCGGCCGTCACGACGGCACCGTTCGCGCTGGACCACGAACTGCCCCTGCGGGCGACGTTGTTCCGCGTCGCCGCGGACGAACACGTCCTGCTCCTGGTGGCCCACCACATCGCCAGTGACGGCTGGTCGACCACCCCGCTGGCCAGAGACCTGGCCTCGGCCTACACCGCCCGCGCCCAAGGCCGCGAGCACAGCCTGCCCGCGCTCCCGGTGCACTACGCCGACTACACCCTGTGGCAGCACGAAATCCTCGGCGAGGAAACGGACATCACGAGTCCGCTGCGGCGGCAGCTCGGGTTCTGGGCGCGGGCACTGGCCGACCTGCCCGACGAGCTCACCCTGCCCGCCGACCGCCCTCGCCCGGCCAAGTCCTCCTACCGTGGCGGGACGGTGCCGGTCGAGCTGAGCGCACCCCTGCACGCCGCGCTCGCCGGGTTCGCCGCCGAGCACGGCATCAGCATGTTCATGGCGCTGCACGCGGGGTTCGCCGCGCTGTTGTCCCGGCTCGGCGCGGGCACCGACATCCCGATCGGGACCGCGGTGGCTGGGCGCACCGACGAAGCGCTCGACGAACTCGTCGGATTCTTCGTCAACACACTCGTGCTGCGGACCGACCTGTCCGGCGGGCCCGGCTTCGCCGAACTCGCCGACCGGGTCCGCGCGCTCGACCTCGCCGCGTTCGACCACCAGGACGCCCCCTTCGAGCGGGTCGTCGAAGAGATCGCCCCGGTGCGCACCCTGAACCGGCATCCGCTGTTCCAGGTCATGCTGACCCTGCAGAACACCCCGTCCGCACGGCTGGAGCTGCCGGGCCTCGACATCTCCGTCGTCGACTGCGACGGCGCGGCGGCGGCCAAGTTCGACCTGTCGCTGTCGCTGACCGAACGGCACGACACCGAGGGCGTGCCGACCGGGATCGCGGGCACTCTGGAGTACAGCGCGGACCTGTTCGACCCCGGCACCGCACGCCGCCTCGCCGAATGGCTCCCGCGCCTGCTCGACGCCGCGACACGAGCCCCCTCCCGCCCTATCGGCGAGCTGGATCTGCTGTCACCGAGTGAGCTGCGCTCCCTGGTGGAGACCGGGAACGGCGCGGCCCGCGCGCTGCCAGCGGGCACGGTCATCGACGCGTTCGAAACCCACGCGGCCTCCACGGCGGGGGTGGACCTCGCGGTCGTCGCCGGATCGGATCGCCGGTCCGCGGCCCGCCTCAACGCCGACGCCAACCGGATCGCCCGCGCCCTGCGCGCCAGGGACATCGGCACCGGTGACATCGTCGCCGTCGCCCTCACCCGGTCGGCGGAGACGGTCGCGGCGCTGCTCGCGGTGCTCAAGGCAGGCGCGACCTACCTGCCCGTCGATCTCACCTACCCTGCCGAACGCATCCGGTTGCTGATCGAGGACTCGGCTCCCGCGCTGATCATCACCGAGTCCACCGCACGTTCCCGGATCCCGGGGATCCCGGGGAGCACAGCCGTGCTGACGCTCGACGCCTCGGAGATGAGCGCCGAACTCCTGCGCACCGAACCCCACGATCTGATCGACGCGGAGCGGCGGCGCCCGCTGACCTCCCGGCACCCTGCCTACCTGATCTACACCTCCGGTTCGACCGGGCGCCCCAAGGGAGTGCTCGTCGAACACCGCTCCCTGCTGAACCTGTTCCAGCAGCACCGCGAGCACATCTTCGGCCCGGCACGCGTGCGCCTCGGCGGGCGGCAGGCGGTCGTCGCGTTGACCGCGGCCCTCGCGTTCGACGCCTCGTGGGACCCGGTGCTGTGGATGATCGCGGGCCACCGGCTGCACATCGTCGACGACGACACCCGCCGTGACGCCGGTGAACTCGTCCGTTCCGTGCGGGACAACGCCATCGACGTGCTCGAAACCACCCCCTCCTCCCTGCGCCAGCTCCTCGCCGCCGGCCTGCTCGACCCGGCGGGGCACCGCCCGGCGGTGCTCGCGCTCGGCGGGGAACAGGTCGACGACGGCCTGTGGGCGCAGTTGCGCGCCGTCGACGGGGTGACCGCCTACAACCTGTACGGGCCAACAGAGTCCACTGTGGACTCCGTGGTGGCCGGTCTCGGCGACAGCCCGCGCGCGGTGATCGGCCATCCGGTGCACAACACGCGCGCCTACGTCCTCGACGCCGGGCTGCGACCGGTCCCGGCCGGCGTCGTCGGCGAGCTTTACCTGGCGGGCGCCGGACTGGCCAGGGGCTACCTCAACCGGACGGCGCTGACCGCCGAACGCTTCCTCGCCGACCCGTTCAGCGACGACGGCGACCGCATGTACCGGACCGGGGACCTCGTCCGGCGCCGGGCCGAAGGGCCGCTGGAATTCGTCGGCCGCGCCGACCAGCAGATCAAGTTCCGCGGATTCCGCATCGAGCCGGGTGAAATCGAAGCCAAGCTCGAATCCGTGGCCGACGTCGCGGACGCCGCGGTGGTGGTCCGCGAAACCGCGCCGGGTGTCCAGCGCCTGATCGCCTACCTCGTCTCCGCCGATACCGAACTCGATACCGCCGAGCTGCGGACCGCGCTCGCCGGGAGCCTGCCGGAGTACATGATCCCCTCGACGTTTGTCGTCCTGGCCGCGTTGCCGTTGACCGCCAACGGAAAGCTCGATCACCGCGCGCTGCCTGCCCCGGAGCTCACCGCCACCGCCTCCCGCGGTCCACGCTCACCGCGCGAGGACCTGCTGTGCCATCTGTTCGCCGAATCCCTCGGCCTCGACCGCGTCGGCATCGACGACGGCTTCTTCGAACTCGGCGGCCACTCACTGCTGGCCAGTGCGCTGATCACCCGGATCAAGGCGGCCTTCGGGGTCGAGCTGCCGATCCGGCGGCTGTTCGAAAGCCCGACCGTGGCCGGGTTGGCGCTCCGCCTCGACCACGGCACCGACGGCGGAGACCTCGACGTGCTACTCCCCTTGCGCGCCAACGGAAGCAAGCCACCGCTGTTCTGCATACACCCCGCCAGCGGGCTGTCGTGGACCTACGCCGGACTGCTCAAGCACCTGCCACCGGACCAGCCGCTGTACGGGGTCCAGTCGCGCAAGCTCACCGAACCGGGCTACGCACCGGCCGGTATCCCCGAGATCGCGGCCGACTACCTCACCCAGATCCGCTCGGTGCAACCCGAAGGCCCCTACTACCTGCTGGGCTGGTCCTTCGGCGGGAACCTCGCCCACGAAATCGCCGCACAGTTCGAAGCCGACGGCGACCGGGTCGGGCTGCTGACCCTGCTCGACGCCTACCCCGACGTGCCAGGCGACGGGCTGGACGCGGCGAGCGAAGCGGAGATGTTCGGCACCCTGCTGGCGAACCAGGGCTTCGCCATCCCCGTCACCGACGTCCTCGACCGGACCCGGGTCCTCGAGGTCTACCGGGAAGCGGGCAGCCCGCTCGGCAGCCTCAGCGAAGACGCGCTCGGCGCCATGGTCGACGCGTTCGTCACCCAGGCCACCCTCATGCGCGAGTTCACCCCGACCCGCACCCGCGGCGATGTCCTGTTCTTCACCGCCACCGTCGGACGCGACGCCGACAGCCCGGACCTCACCGACTGGCTGCCCTACCTGGCAGGCCACGTCGAGAACCACACCGTCACGGCCGCACACGCCCAACTGACCCAGCCCGAAGCGCTGGAGCGCCTCGGCCCGATCGTCTCCGACCACCTCACCGCGCACCAGGCCGCACCCGCCACCCAGCCACGAGCACGAACAGGGAACCAAGCATGACCACCCACCAGACCAACCCCTTCGAGTCCCCCGACGCCGACTACCTCGTCCTCGTCAACGCCGAAAACCAGCACTCGCTCTGGCCGGTCTTCGCCGACATCCCCCGGGGATGGACCCCGACCTTCGGCCCCGACCGGCGCGACGCCTGCCTCGAATTCGTCGACCGCAACTGGACCGACATCACCCCCAGTAGCCTGCTGCCGGAGGGAACCGACTGATGCCCGCACCAGAAGCCGCGATCGTCCTCGACGGGCTGCGGAAATCCTTCGGCACCAAGAACGCGCTCGACGACCTCACCCTGGAAATGCCAGCCGGGCAGGTCTTCGGGCTGCTCGGCCCCAACGGCGCCGGCAAGACGACGGCCGTGCGGATCATCACCACCCTGCTGGCCCCCGACGCCGGCCGCGTACTGGTCGACGGCACCGACGTCACCGTCGATCCCGGCCGCGTCCGCCGGTCGATCGGCGTGTCCGGCCAGTACGCGGCGGTCGACGACAAACTGACCGGCTTCGAGAACCTCTACCTGGTCGCGAAGCTGTACGGGATGCGCCGCCACCGCGCCGCGACCATCGCACGGGACATGCTGGACCGCTTCCACCTCGGCGACGTCGCCGACCAGCTCACCTGCACCTACTCCGGCGGCATGCGCCGCAGGCTCGACCTCGCGGGCGCGCTCGTCGCCTCCCCGGCGGTGGTGGTGCTCGACGAACCGACCACCGGCCTCGACCCGCAAAGCCGCCTCGACACCTGGGACGTCATCGGCGAACTCGTCCGCGAAGGCACCACCGTCCTGCTGACCACGCAGTACCTCGAAGAAGCCGATCAGCTCGCCGACCGCATCGCCGTGATCGACCACGGCACCGTCGTCGCCGAAGGCACCAGCGACCAGCTCAAAGCCGCCACCGGCGGGCACCGCCTCGAAGTGGTCACCGCCCACGACACCGATCTCGCCACCGCCTACCGCGTCCTCGCCGCGATCGGGACGACCCCCTCGGTCGATCGGCGGGCCCGCCGCGTCGAAGTCGCCGTCACCGACGGCCAACGCGCCCTCGAAACCGCTGTCATCCGGCTCAACACCGAACGGGTACCCGTGCTCGACCTCGGCCTGCGCCGCGCGACACTCGACGACGTATTCCTCGGCCTGACCGGATCCGCACCCGCGCGCACCGCCCACACCGATCCGGACCAGACCGCGGTTCTGCCCGCGGTGCCCCACTGGCCCACCCAATCCGGCGCACTCGACCGGCGGGAGGCGAGCGCGTGACCACGGTGACCAGGATCGCGAAGGACAGCAGCGCGCTCGCGTGGCGCAACCTGCTCGCCATCCGCCGCACACCCGGCTCGATCTTCGCCAGCGTCCTGCAACCAATCATGTTCGTACTGCTGCTCGGCTACGTCTTCGGCGGCAGCCTCGGCGGCGACGCCTACCGCGAGTTCGTCATGGGCGGCATCTTCGCCCAGACCGTCACCTTCAACGCCTCCTTCACCACCATCGGCCTCGCCAACGACCTGCAAAAAGGAGTCGTGGACCGGTTCCGCGCACTGCCGATGTCCCGCGTCGCGGTCATGCTCGGACGCACCACCTCCGACCTGACCACCAGCGTGATCAGCCTCCTGGTCACCAGCCTGTGCGGGCTCGCCATCGGATGGCGCATCCGCGGCGACCCGCTCGACGCCGCACTCGGATACCTGCTGATCCTGCTCTTCGCCTTCGCCATGTCGTGGGTCGGCGCGTTCATCGGCCTGATCGCCCGCAGCGTCGAAGTCGCCCAGAGCCTCGGCCTGATCTGGCTGTTCCCCGCGACCTTCATCTCGTCCGGATTCGTCTCCGTCACCGCCATGCCCGAACCGCTCGCCACCATCGCCGAATGGAACCCCATCACCGCACTGGCCAACGCCGCCCGCGAATTGTTCGCCAACCCCACCCCGGCCGCACTGCCCCAACCCCACGGCTGGCCCGCGCACAACGCCATCCTCTACTCAGCACTCTGCTCGCTCGGGCTCATCGCCCTGTTCATGACCCTCGCCGTCGCCCGCTACCGCCGCGTCGCCGCGCGATGAGACGACTGAGAACAGTCGTCACCCGTGACGCGGTGGCATTCGCCTGGGCCCGGTCGCACGCGCGCGAGCACGGTGACCGGCAGGCCGAGCGCGGCCGGATCGATGACTTCGCCCGGTGGTGGGCCCCGAGGTGGCGTGCACACCTGTCCGGGTTCTTACGGATCGCGCGGGCGGCACGCGCCGGTGACGCACCGGCGTCAGGCTGGGGTTGTGAGTATCGCCCCGGAGAAGAGCGCGACGCGGTCATGGCGCATAGTCGCCGGACTCGGCCTCGTCGTGGCGCTGGCCGCCGCATGCGCACCGTCTCCTTCGCCCGCGCCGCCCGAGATGCCCCCGCCTGCCGAACCCGCCCTCGCTCCGCCGCTGGTGCGCCCGCCGGAAGGCACGGTAGTGCCGATCGGCACGGCCCCCGAGGGAGCGGTCGCCGATCCCGTCACCCATCTCGTCGCCGTCGGGCTCCGCGAACCCGACCGGCTCGCCCTGATCGTTGAGAAGACCGGGAAGACCGTCGCCACCACGCCGTTGCCCGGCCACCTCCGGCACCTCCAGCTCGCCGCCCCCGGCGGCCCGGTACTGGTCCCCGGTGAGAACTCCGATCAGCTGTTCACCGTCGCGCTCCCGTCCGGGACCGTCACCTCGGCCGTGCGCACCGGATCATCGCCGCACGATGCCACCCAAGCGGCGAACGGGCTCGTGTTCGCCGCGAACGAGAACGGCCGCGACGTCGCCGTGATCCGTGACGCGCGGGTCGTGCACACCTTCACCGACGTGACCCAACCGGCGGGTCTCGCCGCGACCGGCGATCTCGTCGGCCTGGTCGACGTCCGCCAGAACGATCTCACCCTCTACGACACCGCCACGCTCACCCGCGTGGCCCGGCTGCCAGCCGGTGACGGCCCCACCCATGTCGTGGCCGATCGGCGCGGTCACCTCGACGTCATCGACACCCGGGGCGGCGCGCTGCTCACCTACGACCCCGCCGGCCGCCGCCAGCTGTCCCGGCTCGATCTTCCCGGCACCCCCTACGGCGTCACCTACGACGACATCCGCGACCGGCTCTGGGTGACCCTCACCGCCACCAACGAACTCGTCGGCATCGACCTCACCGCTGCCGAACCGCGCGTCATCACCAGGATCCCCACCGTCCGCCAGCCCAACACCGTCACCGTCGACATCACCACCGGCACCCTCGCCGTAACCGGCACCACCGACGGTGTCCTCCAGCTCCTCACGCCAAGCCGACCGTGACCGCCCGCGCAAGCCTGCGACCGCGTGGCTCCGAATACCACGAGACCGCGGGCGGATTCGACAGCGAGGACGGCGCATGAACCGTGAGGAATTCCTGTTCGGCGAAGTCGGCAGGCGGTGCGCGGCGTGGCTGTACCGTCCCAGCGACCCGGGTGCCCGGCCGCCCTGTGTCGTGATGGCCCACGGGCTCGGCGCGGTTCGCGCGATGGGCTTGGACTCCTACGCCAGCCGGTTCGCCGACGCCGGGATGGCGGTGCTCGTGTTCGACTACCGCGGTTTCGGCGACAGCGAAGGCGAACCTCGGCAGGTGGTCGACATCGACTCCCAGTTACGGGACTGGGCAGCCGCGGTGGACTGCGCGCGCCGATTCCCCGGCGTGGACGGCACTCGTATCGCGTTGTGGGGCACCTCGTTCAGCGGCGGACACGTGCTCACCCTCGCCGCACGCGATCCGCGATTCGCGGCCGTGGTCTCGCAGGTTCCCTATCTCGGCCTGCCCGCCCGGCGCGGGCTCCCGCGCGGACACACGATCCGGCTGGCCCTGAGCGCACTACGGGATCGTGCGCGAGCCGTTGTCCGAGTGAGACCGCTGCTGCTCCAAACCATCGGCGAACCAGGGTCACGGGCCTTCCTGCGGGAAGCCGGCGCCGAGGAAAAATTCCGCTCGCTACTGGCCCCCGGAGCGAGCTGGCACAACACCGTCGCCGCGCGCGTCGTGCTCGGTCTGCCGCGCTACCGTCCCGGCGACCAGGCAGCCGATGTCGAGTGCCCACTCCTGTTGTGCGCCTGTGAGAACGACGCCATCACCCCGCTGGCGCCAGTCGCCGAAGCCGCGCTTGCCGCACCTCGGGCCGAGCTGTGCAGCTACCAAGGAGAGCATTTCGACATCTACCGCGGACCGGTCTTCGACCGCGCCGTCACCGACCAGATCCGGTTCCTCCGCCGCCATCTCACCCTCCCCGCGTAGCAAGGAAACGAGCGCGAGAGCCACCTACGCCCCTGTTCCCGGTCCCGGGATACGGTGAGCCCGCTCGTGGCGGGATTCCGCATGTCCTGAAGGATGCTCCTATAGATGTCAAGGGGTGGTGTTGAGGTTGGTCATGTCTGTGGTGAGGGCTCGGTAGATTTCGCGGGCGACGTAGCGTTGAGGCAGCGGATGATGTGGCGTTTGGGGAGGCCTTCGGTGGTGCGGCGGTGGAGGTAGTCGCGGGTGCGGGGGCAGTGTCGTAGGCGGACGATGACGATGCGGTAGAGGGCGGCGTTGGCGTGGCGGTCGCCGCCGCGGTTGAGGCGGTGGCGTGTGGTGCGGCCGCTGCTGGCGTGGATGGGGGCGGTGCCGCAGAGGTGGGCGAAGCTGGCGTTGTTGCTGATGCGGTCGAGGTTGTCCCCGGCGGTGATCAGCAGTTGGGCGGCGGTGTCGGGGCCGACGCCGAACAGGGCGGTGGTGGTGGGCAGGATCTGGCGGGTCAGGGTGTCCAGGTCGGTTTTGGCGTCGTCGATCTCGATGGTCAGGTGCTGAATGCGGCGGGCCAGGCGGCGCAGTGTGGTTTTCACGCCGGCGACCGGGCAGGTCAGGTCAGGTCAGGGGCGCAGCCGGGCGCAGGCGGTGATCCGTTTCGTGCTGGACAGCGCCGCCAGGGTTTCACGCAGCTTGGCGGGGGCGGTGACGATCAGGCTGTCGAGCTGGTTGCGGGCGGCAGTGCGGGACTTGACCGCGCTGCTCAGCGCGGTCCGTAGCGCGGCGATGCTGGCCGCGGGCCCGGTCCCGGCTTTGGGGGTGGCCTCGCATCGCCCGGAGGCCACCGCGTGCGCGGCGTTGATCGCGTCCTGGGCATCGGTCTTTCCCTTACGGCGTCGGGCATGCCGGTCTGGCTGGTTGACCTCCACCACCGGCACACCGTGCCCGGTCAGGTACCGGGTCAGACCGGCACCGTAGGAACCGGTGCCCTCCACACCGACCGTGCCCACCACGCCGAACCCCGCCAACCATCCCCGCAACGCCGCGTATCCGGCAGTGTCCGCGGGAAAAGCCCGAGTGCCCAAGACCCGGCCCCGCTCATCCACCGCGGCCGCGGTGTGGGTGTCCTTATGCGTGTCGACCCCACCGGTCACCACGACCTCGCCGGCGACCTCGCCGGCGTTGTCACGGATGTGGTCGACGATGTCGCGCTGATCGGTCATGCTGGTCTCTGCCATCCCGTAGTGCTGATCGGATCGGGGTGACACGTGCCGGGCCAGCCGGGACGGACAACACAGTGACGGGTGTCCTGATGGCACAGGCTCCTATCAAGTCACACCCCCTGGCCCGGTACACGTGCATGAACAGAGACCCACAGAAAGCCGGCAGATCCTTCACAAGACAACCCCAACCGGAGCGTCGGTGGCTTTCCGAGCCAGACCCTCCACAGATCCCTGCCCACACACATCATCATCACTGTGGCCTTCGGAGCACGACTAAAAGATCCTCTGGAATCCATATTCGTGGCAAATCCTTCCGAAGTGCCGACTCTGGCTTGCCCATAGCGTTCTATTCGCGATATGAACAGAAAGCCTCTCTGGAATTATTTATGGCTTTCGACAAAAAGCCGGCGTAGCATACTGATACGTATGGCAGAACAGGAACCTCGGGAGCCGGAGAGGACCCGGCGGTGGTGGAACGCGGCGGGCTTGTGGCAGGGCATTACCACGTTCACCGCGGTGGCGGCGCTGGTGTTCACCGCGCTGTCGTTGCAAGCGACTCGCGACCAGGTTCGTCTCGCTGAACAAGGACAGGTCACCGACCGTTTCGCCAAGGGGGTGGAGCAGCTCGGCGCGACCAGCCTCAGCGTCCGGTTGGGGGCGATCTACGCACCGGAACGTGTGGCACGCGACTCGCCGCCGGACCAGCCGGCGATCATCCAGGTGCTGACGACGTTCGTGCGCGAACGCGCTCCCCGTACCCCGACCGAAGGGGATCACCGCGGCTGCCCGAAGCACACCGGCATCACCGTGCAAGGCACCGAGCCTCGGCTCGCGGCGGACCTGCAAGCTGCGCTGACCGTGCTCGGCCGCCGCGATACCGGCCGCGACAGCGGCGCGATAGTCGACCTGCGTGGCGCCTGCCTCAGCCGTGCCGACCTGACCGGCGCTCACCTCCCCGGCGCAGTTCTCACCGGATCCGTCCTCGAGGGTGTCGAGGGTTCCCACGCGGACCTGCGCGGAGCGAGCCTGGACGACGTTGTCGCGACCGGAGCGCGGCTGGATTCCGCCGATCTTACCGGCGCCACACTCTCGGGCACCTTCGATGACGCCCACTTCACCGAAACCAACCTCACCGGCGCGCATCTCGAAGGAAGCTTCGCTGCTCACGGGACGTTGTTCTCGGCAACGAACCTGACCGACGCGACGGTCGACACGGTCTTCCCCGACGCGCACGTCGACCACGTGCACCTCGCTGGCGCCCACACCAGCAGGAACGCGCCAGTCACCGCCCTGACCATCGCACGTCGCTAAGCGACCGCTCCCCCTCTACGCTTGGGCGCCTCTGGTGTCCCTCGGGTGCGCGCACTCTGTCTCGACGCACTCGAGGGCGTCAGCTTCGGCGATGTCGAACTACCCCGGGCCTGCGCCCAGGCCAGCCAACTTTTCGGGTAGGTACCGTCGCCGTTAACTGACCGTGAGAGCGAGACGGCCGCGCGGGCCGCGCAGCAGTACCCAGCCGTCGGCGGCGCTTTCGATGTCGTAGCCCATGGCCAGGTAGGAGTCCAGGGCCTCGGTCATCCCGTGGCCGGGGTCTACCCGCAGCACGTCGCAGCGTGGCCGGGGATCTGGGCCACGTGGGTACACCGTGGACCTCGACCTGGGTGCTGGAGCGTTGTCGACCTGTCGGTTCACCGAGCCTCCTCGGGAGTGAATGACGGAGCAAGTCTCGGCCACGCCCTACGAAGCGCGGACGTGGCGCTCGTCGGTCAGAGCGCCATCGCCTCCCGCCGGCCCGGTATGGACGGTAGAACCTGGGCACGGGGTGGCTCTCGGAGCCGGATCCGGTGCATTCGTCCGGGCACGCTTTTCAGCGGTCAGGGCGCGGTTTTCTTCCGACGTGGCCGACCAGTCTTCCCGGCCTGGTGTCAACGGTCATCGGGAACTCCGGGTGGGCGGACAGATGGTCTCCAGGTTGGCGGACGGTACTTTTCCGGGTGGGTGGACAGCGGTTCTCCGGGA
>NZ_BAAANN010000069.1:0-22404 GCF_039529815.1 Amycolatopsis minnesotensis
CCAAAACCTCACCTGCACACCACGCGGCAACCGCGCCCGAACCACCATCACAACCTCCGATCACAACCGGTGTTGCAACGACCCCATGAACCCAAGCCCCCTTCGGGGCATGCGCGGCGGAACAGAGCAGGCCCACAAAACCCCATCCGCGGCATTCACGCCCAGGAAAGCCCCTTTCGGGACACCAGTGCGGACACGAGAAAGAGGGCACGAGCTGCGAATCCCAGCCCATTCCCCGAAGGGCACCTTCAGGGAATCTGACGCCCCAATCTCGCCCCTCACGGCGCGCGGCACGGCGACGCGGCACGGCGACGCGCATGCCCCGAAAGTCGCCTTCGCGGCGCCAGATTCCCCCAAGGGCCCCTTCGGGGCATGCACGGCGGACCTCGCCGACCTCTACCGGAGCATCCGTTCGGGGCACGGCGCGCACCGCACCCGCTCAGGTCACCAGGCGGATCGCGAGTGCGATGACCAGTGCGCTCGAAGCGGTCGCGGTGACGAGGCGGCCGCGGCTTCCCGTGAGCACCTTGCCGAGCAGCGCGCCGCCGCAGGCGAGCAGCACCTGCCAGCTCGCCGACGCGACGAACGCGGCGAGCACGAAAACCGCCTGCTCCCCGGGGTTCCCGGTCATCGCGGCCGAGCCGCCCAGCACGAGCGCGGTGAAGTAGACGACGGTGAGCGGGTTCAGCGCGGTCATCCCCAGCAGCCCGAAGTACGCCCGCACCGGACCGATGGCCGTCACCTCGATTTCGTCACGCGAACCCGTTCGGTACCGGCGCACCGCGGCGATCCCGGTGCGCAGCGCCAGTACGACGAGCACGAGCGCGGAGGCCCAGCGCAACGGGAGCAGCACCGGCGCGAGCAACCGCGCGGCCGCCGTCCCGCCGATCATCGCGACCAGCGCGTACAGGCCGTCGGCGCTCGCCACCCCGAGTGCCGCGCCGATCCCGGCCCTGAGCCCGGTGCGCGCGGTCAGGGAGACCAGGTACGCCGAGACCGCGCCGACCGGGATCGCGATGCCGTACCCCGCGAGCAGGCCCGCCACCACGGCGGCGGTCATGCGCCCGGCCGCACCGTCCTTTCCGGACGGTCCTGCTGCCGTCCGCGCCCGGTCACGTCGGCACGGGATCGCGGCGGGGCGGGAGTCGTGGTCATACCGGGATCATCCGGCGCGCCGTCGGGCGCGCGCAACGAGTTTTCCGTTGTGGACGGACGAGCCCGGCGCGCGCGGTAGGCGCGTTGCTGGCAGGCGTGCGAGCAGTACTTGCGAGGTCGCCCCCGAGTGGACTGGAGCACGGGCCTGCCGCAGCTCGCGCACAGGTTTTCGGCACGATCGGTCCGTTTTACGTCACTCCGGCCCGCTCGCGCGGCCGCCACGAGGCTGCTCGGGTACGCCTGGCCGCGCGGGGTGTTCAGGACGAGGTCGGCGTCGAGGTACGAGCACCGCGCCATGTCGTCGGTGGTGCACCGCAGCAGGTGGTTCAGGTACCCATGGGCGGCGCGCAGCTCCGCGAGCTGCTGCTCGATGCGCACGACCTGGCCGCGGACCGTGCGTCGCCACGCCCGCAGGCCCGCATTGCCGGAGGCGACCACCGCGGCGGCTTCGAGCGGCATGCCCCCGGTCACGCAGCAGAGGTAGGCGAGGCCGATCCGGCGGAGGTCCAGCTCGCGGTACACCCGCTTCCCGCCGTCGCGCTCCGGCGGCGCGAGGACGCCCTGGCTTTCCCACCACCGCAGAGTGGACGGCGACAGCCCGAAAAGGGCGGCGGCTTCCCCGATCCCCACCGAGTCGTTCATGGCTTCCTTTGACATCAAGTCGACTTGAGCACCCAAGATTAGGTTTGCCTACCTTAACTGGCAACCCTCCGGCGAGGGGACCCATGACCGCGGCGGAACCGATGACGCGTACGGAAGAGCCACCGAGGTGTGGGCCTGGATCGCCGCCGGAGCGGCGGGACGCTGCTGCGCCTCGTGCTGCTCGGGCTGTCATCGCAGGTCGGTCACCACGCGTCCGCGCTCGACCCGGAGAACGAAAGCGCGATCAGCCAGGCGATCGGAACCCCACACCACGAACCGGTAGCGCCGCCGCGCCCCGGAACGCGTTGACCGGTCGCGTGTGGACAGACGACACGTGCGCCTGCTGCGGCCCGGATGGCGCCGCGGTTCGCGCCGGTAACGCGGCTCAGCCGTTGACGAACTCCCTGTTCTTGGCGTCGTAACGGGTTCCCGCGACGGTGTCCGCGGCGGCGTCGATGGCGTCGATGGCGGCGAGGTCCGCCGCGGGCAACTCGATCGAGGCGGCGGTCATGCGGTCGGCCGTATGGGCTGGAGCGCGCTCCAGGTCAACCCGTTTCAGGAGGCGCGGCGGAGCGGCTCGGCGCGATCGGGGACGTGGCAGTCGCAGGCGCCGAGGAACTCGCAGTCCACGATCAGGGTGTGGCGGACACGGTCGAGATCGGCGCAGTTCGCGTCGGTGCAGTCCAGCGCGCCGCCGACGTGCACGACGAGCGTTCCGTGGCAGTGGTCGAGGCCGTTGCCGCAGGTCAAGCAGTCCATACCGTGTCCTTTCCCGACTCGGTGTAGTGCTTTCCCCACTCTTGGTACCACCGGGGGACGACAGAGTCTGACACGTCGTCGGCGTGTCGTGTCCTGGACCCCGGGTGATCGTCAGTGCACGCGCTGTGTCAGGCGGTCTTGCTGCGGCGCTTCTTCACGGCCGCGTCCGTCTTCGCCGCGTCCTCGCCGGTCTTGGCCTTCGCGGGCGCCTTGCGCTTCGCGGGCTTGCGGGTCTCCTTGGCGGCGCTGACGCTCGCCTGGAGCGCGCTCATCAGGTCGACGACCTCGGCCTTGCCGGGTGCCTCCGGCGGTGCCGTGGTTTCGTTGCCGCTGGCCTTGGCCCCGATCAGGGCTTCGAGGGCCTCGCGGTAGCTGTCCTGGTACTTGCCGTGTTCGAAGACCGGTTCCGACATCGAGTCGATCAGTGAACCCGCCATGGTCAGCTCCTGCGGGCGGATCTGCGGGACGTCCTCGTCGAGGAAGCCGAACTCGGGGGTGCGGACCTCGTCCGGCCACAGCATCGTGGTCATCACCAGCAGGTCCGAGTGCACGCGGAGGATCGCGAGCGATTCGCGCTGGCGGAGCGCGACCTTCGCGATCGCGACCTGCCCCGACTTGTGCAGGGCGTCGCGGAGCAGCACGTACGGTTTCGCGGCGGCCTTCTGCGGCTCGATGTAGTACGTGCTGTCGTAGTAGATCGGGTCGATGGCTTCGAGCGGGACGAACTCGAGCACGTCGATCGCACGGGACGTGGGCAGCGGCAGCTCCGCGAAATCGGCGTCGGTGAGCACGACCATGCCCCCGTCGGGCAGCTCGTAGCCCTTCGCGATCTCCGCGTAGGGCACTTCCTTGCCCTCCGCCGAGCAGTACCGCTTGTACTGGATGCGCGCGCCGTCGGCCTCGTGCACCTGCCGCAGGCTGACGCTCTTGTTCTCCGTCGCCGTGTACAGGTTCACCGGGATGGTGACCAACCCGAAGGACACCGACCCCTTCCACATCGACCGCATGACACTTCCGCCTTCCGCCGGTGCCCACCATCGCACAGAAAGTCGCAGGTCACGACCCTACGCCAGGAGCGGGGCCGCCACCAGCCGCGATGATCCGGCCCCCTCCTCGCACGGCGAGCGGCCCCGCCGGGACGGGAGCCGGTGAGGTGTGGCGGCGGCCACCGGGACCTCAACAGCGCGTCAACGCGGTGCTCCGCCGCGTCATGACCACGTAGGCGCGGTGCCCGCGAACCGCGCGGCGGCGTTGTGCTGGCAGTGCCGGGAAACACGGCAGGACACACCGCCGAAACGTGGAGGAAATCGTGACGCTCGCGGACATTTTGCCCAGTCTCGCCTGCGCGGAACCGGAACTGGTGTTCGCCGGGGCGCCGGTCGGCAGGCTCGCCGCCCGGTTCGGCACCCCGGCCCACTTCATCGACGAGGACGCCGTGCGCTCCCGTGCGCGTGCGTACCGGGAAGCGCTGCCGGACGCCGAAGTCGCGTTCGCCGGCAAGGCGCTCTGCACCGCGGGCGTGCTGCGCTGGATCGCCGAAGAGGGGCTGTCGCTCGACACCTGCTCGGCGGGCGAGATCGCGATGGCCCGTTCCGTCGGCTTCCCCGCGGAACGCATCCTCCTGCACGGCAACGCGAAGACGCCGGAGGACTTCAAGGCCGCGATCGAGTACGGGGTCGGCCGGATCGTGGTCGACTCGCTCGACGAGATCGCCCAGCTCGGGCCGCTCGCACGGGCGGGCCAGCAGGTCATGATCCGCGTGACTCCGGACGTCGCGGCGGACACGCACGCGGCGATCAGCACCGGCACGGAGGGCCAGAAGTTCGGGTTCTCGCTCGACCGCTCGGTACCGGAGAACCTCGACCGCGCGGTCGCCGCGGTGCTCGCCCAGCCGAGCCTCCGCCTCACCGGGCTGCACTGCCACATCGGGTCGCAGGTGTCGCGTGTGGACAGGTTCGAGCTGGCGGCCCGCAAGATGGCCGCGACACTCGCGCACGTCCGCGAAACCTTCGGCGTGACGCTGCGCCAGCTCGACCTCGGCGGTGGCCACGCGGTCGCCTACCGCGAGGGGGACCCGGAATTCGACCTCGGCGGCTACGCGCGCCGGATCAGGATCGCGCTCGCCTTCGAGTGCACCCGGCACGGGCTTCCCTTGCCGCGCTTGACGATCGAGCCGGGCAGGGCGATCGTCGCGAGCGCGGGGATGACCGTGTACCGGGTATGCTCGGTCAAACGCGGCAGCCGCACCTTCGTCGCCGTCGACGGCGGGATGAGCGACAACCCGCGGCCCGCGCTGTACGGCGCGCGTTACCACGCGCGGCTCGTTCGCGGTCACACCAAGGCTTCGCACGTGCCGATGTCCGTGGTCGGCAGGCACTGCGAGTCCGGTGACGTGCTGGCCGAGAACGTCCCGCTGCCCTCGGACGTGCACGCGGGCGACCTGATCGCGGTGCCGTGCACCGGGGCCTACCACCATTCGCTCGGCTCGAACTACAACCTGGTCGGCAGGCCGCCGGTGGTCGGCGTCCGCGCCGGGACCGCGACCGTGCTCGTCCGCAGGGAGTCCGAGGACGACCTGCTGCGCCGCGAATGCCCGGCGGGGATGCCGGTCGAAATCACCGCGTGACTCCCTTGTGGACAGTGCGGGGCCGGTGCGGTGAGCAGCTCCGGCACGTGCGGGTCAGCCGCTGGTTCGCGGTCTCGCCGGGACCGTTCGCTTCGGTCACAAGGCAGGCTCCAGCACCATCGGCCGCTTGCGCGCCTTTTCGTGCCAGCCGAGCGCGGTCACCGACACGACCACCACCGCCAGCCCGAGCCACTGCGTCGCGCTGAGTTCGGCGTCCAAAAAGGATACCCCGATGACGGCGGCGGTGGCCGGGAAAGCCAGCTCGGCGAGGGTGGCGCGCGAGGCAGGGGTGGACCGGAGCCCGACGTAGTAGAGGCTGAGCGCGAGCAACCCCGGAACGAACGCCAGCAGCACCAGGCCGAGCGCGTTGTGCCAGCCCACCGCGAACGAAGCGCCCTGCACGGCCACGATGATCGCGGCCACCGGCAGGCCGGCCGCGAACCGGAGCACCGTCACGTCGCGCGGCGCGAGCTTCGTCGAAACGAGCCTGCCGAGCACGGTGCCCGCGGCCCACAGCACCGCCGCGCCGATCGCGAGCAACGCGGTGCGCGCCGCCGCGACCTTGATGTGCAGCGGGTCCGCGAACGCGAGCAGCCAGGCGCCGATCAACGCGGGCACCGCGAACACCGCGTAGCCGATCCTGATCCGCTCGCCGAGCACGAAGAACGCGGCCACCACCGCGAACACCGGCTGGAGCTTCTGCAGCACCAGCGGGGTCACCGGGTCGCCGGTCTTGAACGCGGCGGTGAACAACGCGGTGGCGAGCGCGGAGGAGCCTCCCCCGATCACCACCACGGCGAGCCATTCGCGCGCGGTGGCCCTGCGCAGCGCGCGGATCGCGGCGGGCAGGAACGGGCTCATCACCAGCACGACCAGCAGGTGCTCCCAGAACACCACGGTGCCCGACGGCAGTGCTTCGGCGAGCGGGAGGCGCAGCAGTCCGTCGGTGCCCCACAGCGCGGCGGCCACGGCGACGAGCCACGTTCTGTCAGGGGACCCTTCCCGTAACGAGTTCACGGGCTTCAGCCTAGAACCCGCGGCGACCACGGACCGTCATCAACGTCGGGACTTCGTCACACCATAGGTTGGGAATAACGGCCGGAGCTTGGCACCGGTGGCGGCCGACCGGATAGAGAGGGACCATGCGATTCCTCCCCGCCGCCCTGTCCGCCCTCGCGCTGACCGCGTTCGCGGCCACGCCTGCCGACGCGACCCCGGCGTCGACCATCCACACGGTTTCCGTGCACGGGACCTTCGGCGCCTACCGGCCCGGCGCCACCGCCAGCACCTACCAGCCCGCGCTCGTCCCCCCTGGTTCGTCGGCGCACGTGTTCTCGATCTCCTCCGGCACGCTGGGCACCAGCACGGCGCTGGCCGTCAGCGGCCTCGTGCCCGGCCACCACTACGGCGCCCACGTGCACACCAAGCCGTGCGGCGCGACCGGCGACGCCGCGGGTCCGCACTACCAGTTCGCCCAGGACCCGGTGACCCCGTCGGTGGACCCGGCCTACGCGAACCCGCGCAACGAAATCTGGCTCGACTTCACCGCGGACGCCACGGGCACGGGCTTCGCGCGCTCCCGCGTCGGCTGGCAGTTCGGCGAACGGCGCGCCGGATCCGTGGTGATCCACGAATCGCACACGCACACCGATCCCGGCCACGCCGGTACCGCGGGTGCGCGCCTCGCCTGCGTGACGGCCGCCTTCTGAGCCCGCGGGGCCGTTCCGCCCGGAACGGCCCCGCGCTTCAGGCCCTGGATCGCCGCCGGCCGGGACTTCGCACGAGCCGCAGCACCGCGAGCGCGCGTTCACCGCGTTCGCCGGGCACCAGCACGGCGACCGCTCCCGCGACCACGAGCAGGACGGCCGACGGCCCGAAGCGCAGCAGCAGCGCGACCGTGGCGATCGGGACGGGGGCGTCCAGAAGGATCTGGGCGAATCCGGGCATGCGCGTTCTCCCTCGCAGGGCGCAGGGAAAACCCGGCGCCCACAGAAGAAGGAACGCCTGTACCTCCACGGCGAGCCGATCCCCCGGTTTCTCGGCCACCGAATCAGGGACAGACGACCTCTGACGCCGTCCAGTGTTGCACGAGGAACACCGCTGCTGACAGGGCCAATTCGGGACGTGGCCAGGATTGCCCGCTGCCGCGAACCGCACCCGCCGATGGCCGTCGGGACATCGGCGGGTGTCGGAAACACCCTCCCCGCGCCGGGCATCGCGTGCACGGGCAACCCGCGCTCCGGTCACGCGTCGCAAGTCGTGAATGACCCGACTTGGCCAGGTGGTGGTGTTGCCGTGCGAAACCGTCCCGCCGTGCCGTGGATCGTCGGCGGTATCGCGTCGCTCTGCGTGCTGTACGCGCTCACCAAGTGGGCGGAGCAGCTGGTGTGGGTGCTGACCGGGTGCGCCGCCGGATTCGGCAACCCCGGCACGACCGGGCGGCTGGCCGGTGGGTACTGCGTGCTGTCCGGCCGGGAGCCGCTGGTCGGCATCCCCTGGCGCGAGGACCTCTGGATCACGGTGCTGCTGGGCGTCGGCCTGGCCTGCCTCGGGGTGGCCGCACTGGTCCGGCGGCGGTCGACATGGCCGGCGGCGCTGGCTGTTCCCGTGCTGCTGTACGCCGGGTTTTCGATGGCCGCGCGCAGTCATCAGCGCGCCGACGGCCACTTCGTGAGCTACCTCGCGAACCCGGCCGGGAGCCTCGGCTGGAGCGCCGTGCCCAACGGGTGGGAGCTGCACTTGACCGGAGGGCACCTGTTCGTCCCGGACATCGGCACGGCCCCGCTCGGCAGCACCATGCTGGGCGGCCTGGCCGTGCTCGTACTGGTGGCCCTGCGCTGGCACGCGCCGGTGCCCGCCGCGCCCCGCGAACTGATGGCCACCGGGGCATGACCGAGAGCATTCGGCGGGGTGCACCCGGCAGTGTCGGCAACCCCGTGTCGATAGGGTCGCGATCACGGCGGACAATGGGGGCGTGACCGCCACCTTGACCAAGCCCGACCTGCGGATCGGGCCCTACCGGGTCGACCCGCCGGTCGTGCTCGCGCCGATGGCGGGCATCACCAACGTCGCCTTCCGGCAGCTCTGCCAGGAGTACGGCGCGGGCATCTACGTCTGCGAGATGATCACCGCGCGGGCCGTCGTCGAACGGCATCCCGGCACCATGCACATGATGACCTTCGGCGAACACGAAAAGCCCAGGTCCATGCAGCTCTACGGTGTCGACCCGAAGACCATGCGCGAGGCCGTCAAGATCATCACCGGCGAGGGCCTCGCCGACCACGTCGACAGCAACTTCGGCTGCCCGGTCAGCAAGGTCACCCGCAAGGGCGGCGGCGCCGCGCTGCCCTACAAGCGCAAGCTGTTCGCCGACATCGTGCGCGAATCGGCCGCCGCCGCCGCCGAGGCGGGGGTGCCGTTCACGGTCAAGTTCCGCGTCGGCATCGACGACGACCACCTCACCTACCTCGACGCGGGCCGCATCGCCGAGGCCGAAGGCGCGGCCGCCGTCTCGCTGCACGCGCGCACCGCCGCCCAGCGCTACTCCGGCAAGGCGGACTGGTCGAAGATCGCCGCACTGAAGGAGGCCGTGACCGGCATCCCGGTGCTCGGCAACGGCGACATCTTCACCTCCGGCGACGCGCTGCGCATGATGGCCGAGACCGGTTGCGACGGCGTCGTCGTCGGCCGCGGCTGCCTCGGCCGCCCCTGGCTGTTCGGCGAACTCGAAGCCGCCTTCGCCGGACGGGAAATCCCGGCGGGCCCCGACCTCGGCGAGGTCGCCCGCGTCCTGCGCCGCCACGCCGAGCTGCTCGTGCACCACGACGGCCCGGCCAAGGCCATGCGCGACCTGCGCAAGCACATGGCCTGGTACTTCATGGGCTTCCCCGTCGGCTCCGAACTGCGCCGCGGCTTCGCCATGGTCTCCAGCCTCACCGAACTCGACGACCTCATCGGGCAGCTCGATCACGACGCCCCGTTCCCCGAAGCCGCCGAAGGACCCCGCGGGCGCCAGGGCTCACCCGGCAAGGTCACCCTCCCGCACGGCTGGCTCGACGACCCTGACGACGGCTGCGTCCCCGAAACCGAGGACATGCACTCCGGCGGCTGAGCATTCCGCGACCACGGGCGAAGCGAAGGCCAACGATTCAGCCACAAGGCGTCGGTGACCTCGACGCCCGCGTTCACGTCGTCGCTCGACGGCACGGTGACGGTGGTGACCAGGTGCCTCGAATGACAAGCACCGGCCCGGCACGACGGCGGACGCGCGAAGTACGGCTGGGCCGGGGCAACCTGGCGGGGCCTTCCGGCGTGATCAGCACACGATCCACCGGACATGGGGGTAGACAAATGCGGGCGAACACAGCTCTCGCGGTACTCGCCGCCGGTTTCCTGGCGCTGAGCCCGGTCACCGCGGCCGCCGAAACCAGCACACCGCCGACAACACCGCCGCCGGGGCAGCAGGTGGACAAGGTGCAGGTCACGCTCACCCCGTCCAGGGGAGTGCCCGGCACCAAGGTGGTGGCCGCGCTGACGCCGTGCGGCTACGCGCAGGTGAAGTCCGACGGCGTGGACCTCGGCTTCACCGGGAGCAGCGGGCAGGTGAGCGGCACGGTCCGGACGCGAAGCCGGGCAGGTACCTGGTGACGGTCTACTGCAGCTACGCCAACACGCCGCACTACGGTGTCGGGACAGCCTGGTTCACCGTGCTGGACCCGAATCCGCCGCACACCGGCCCCTCGACGCCGCCGAAAGAGCCGAAGGCGCCGTCAGTGCCATCAGCGCCGTCAGCGCGGTCAGTGCCGTCAGCGCCCCAGGAACCGAAGCCGGGCAAGCAGGTCACCAAGGTCCCGGTCGGCGCGGCACAGACCGGCGACGGCACCCTGGCCGTACCGTGACCGGTTGTGGCCGGCCAGAAACGTCTCTCCGTCATCGGGATCGGTGCCGGGGATCCTGAGCACCTGACCCTGCAGGCGGCGCGCCGCCTCGCCGAGATCGACGCGTTCTTCCTGCTGGACAAGGGATCCGGGAAGCAGGACCTGGCGAAGCTGCGCGAGGACATCCTGGATCGCCATGCCGCGCGCGGATACCGCGTGGTGCGCGCGACGGATCCCGGACGTGACCGCGACCCCGCCGACTACCGGGCCACGGTCCACGAGTGGCACGAGCGGCGCGCGGACCTCTACGAGGCGTTCCTCCGCGACGAACTGGCCGACGGCGGCCACGGCGCGATCCTGGTGTGGGGAGACCCGGCGCTCTACGACAGCACGATCGCGATCCTCGACGCGGTGAAACGGCGTGACGCGGTGGCCTTCGACTACGAGGTGCTTCCCGGTGTCAGCAGTGTTTCCGTGCTCGCCGCCCAGCACCGGACGGCGTTCAACCGGATCGGCACGGCGGTCCAGATCACCACCGGAAGGCGCCTGGCGGAAGGGTTTCCCGAAGGCGTCGACGACGTGCTCGTGCTGCTCGACGCGCACTGCGCGTTCCAGCGGTTCACGGGCGAGGACCTGGAGATCTTCTGGGGCGCCTACCTCGGCACGCCGGACGAGATGCTGGTCGCGGGGCCGCTGGCCGAGGTCTCCGGGCAGATCGTGGCGGCGCGCGCGGAAGCACGGGAGCGCAAGGGCTGGATCATGGACGTGTACCTGCTGCGACGGCGGCGCTGACGAGCAGTTCGGCGGCCGCGCGGGCATCCGCACCGGCCGCGGGCTCACCGTCGATCGCGGTCACCACGCTGGCGCCTTCGATGAGCAGGAGCAGGTGCCGCGCGAGCGCGGGCGCGTCCGGGACGGGCAGTTCGGCGAGCCGCGCTTCGAGCAGCTCCCGGTACCGGACGAGGTGGCGGCGGGCGATCTCCGCGACGGCGGGCTCGGCTCGCGTGTCGGTGACCGTGTTGACCACCGCGCAGCCCTGGTAACCGGGCTGCGCGAACCACTCGATGAGCAGATCGAACACGGACAGCACGCGCGCCGGACCGCCCGGGGCGTCCGCCGTCCTGCGTTCGAGCCAGGCGTGGATCCGGTCGCTGTGCTCGGCGAGCATGGTTCTGACCAGTTCGTCCTTACCGGGGAAGTACTTGTACAGGCTGAGTTTCGAGGCGCTGGCGCGCGCCGCGATCTCGTTGACCCCGACCGCGTGCACACCCTTGCGGTAGAAGAGTTCGGTCGCGGTTTCGAGGATCTTCACGCGCGTCGCGACCGGGTTGGGCGGTGCTCCGGCGGCCATGCCCAGAACAGTACCACTCGGTACTGTACGCGGACAGTACCGATCTGTACTGTCCGTCGCGTGGACGCCTTACCCGACACCCCCGTGCGGCGGCTCTGGGCCGCGGTGCTGTGCGGCTACCTCGCGCTCGGTGCGACGCTGCAGGAACTCCCCGGCTACCTGACCGGCACGTTCGCCGCCGGGCCCGCGATCACCGGCCTCACCGTCGGCGCCGCCTTCGCCGCGACGGCGGTCACCAGGCCCTTCGCCGGGCGCGCCGGTGACGCGGGGCTCGCCCGGCTCGTGGTGATGACGGGTGGCGCGCTGACCGCGGTGGCCGCCCTGGGACACCTGCTCGCCGGGAACGTCGTGGTGCTGCTCGTGGCCAGGCTGGTGATGGGCGCGGGCGAGGGCGCGCTGTTCTCCGCGGCACTGCCGTGGGTGCTCTCGCGCGCGCCTGCCGGACTTCGCGGGCGGGTCACCGGCTGGTTCGGCCTGTCGATGTGGGGCGGGCTCGCGTGCGGGCCGCTGCTCGCGGTCGGCTTCCACGAGCTGGGCGGCTCGACCGCGGTGTGGTGGCTCGTGCTCGCGCTGCCGCTGGCGTCCACCGCGCTGGTCGCGACGACCCCGCGCGCCACCGGCGAACGCACGCGGCTCCGGCCCACGAGCTGGCGCGACCTGGTGCCGCGCGGGGTCGGGGCCACTGGCACCTGCCTCGGGTTCGCCGCGTACGGCTACGGCACGCTCACCGCGCTGCTGGTGCTGCACCTGACCGTGGACGGGATCGGCGGCGAAAACCTCGGCCTGGCGGTGTTTTCGGTGGCGTTCCTCGTGGTGCGGGCCGCCGGGAGCCCGCTGGTGGACCGGCTCGGCGGGGTCCGGGTCGCGCAGGCGGTTCTCGTGGTGGAGGCGGCGGGGCTGGTGCTGCTCGCGACGGCGGCCACGAGCGCGGTGGCACTGGCGGGCGCCGCGGTCACCGGTGCCGGGCTCAGCCTGATCTTCCCGTCCACCGCCACCGTCACGCTGGGCCGCACCGGCGCGCTGCGGCCGGGGGTCGCGGTCGGCGCGATAACCTCCTGCTGGGACCTCGGCATCCTCGCCGCGGGCCCGCTCGGCGGACTGGTCGCGGACCGGTACGGCTACCGGCCCGCGTTCCTCGTGGCAGCGGGCGTGGCCCTCGCGGCGTTCGCGTTGACGGCCACGCTCACTGTCCCCGGTCGAACTGGTCGACGATCCGGGGTATCGCGGTGAAGGCGGTGCCGAAGTGGTCCTTGTGACCGACGTTCAGCACCCGCGCGCGAGCGCCTTCGGCGCGGAGATCGCGTTGGCAGTGCACCGAATTCGCGACCGGCACGTCCGTGTCGGCGGTGCCCGCGTAGAGCGGAACAGGCACCGGCGGCCGCCAGTCGCACGCTCCGTCGCTGGCGTGCGCGGCTTCGAGCAGCCCGCCGGACGGATGCCGCAACCGCGAGAGGTAGGCGTCGGTGAACAAGTCAGAAGGCTTGGCGGGCAACGTTTTCGCGATCACGTCATCATCCGTCGAGCCGTCGAACAGCTTTTCGATCGTCGACGCGTACGGTGCCTTGAAGACCTCCGCCGGGTTCGAATAGATGTGGTGCGCGCGGTTCATCGCGACGGTCCAGTACGACAGGTAGAACACCGCGGCGCCGGGTGACACCGAACCGTCGAAGACGCCGGGCAGCTCCGCGCCGAGCACGTCGTACGGGCCGCTGACCGGTGCGAGCGCGCCGAGTGCGAACCGGCCGTCCACACCGGACCGCAGGGCCCGCCCGAGCACCATCGCGGCCTGACCGCCCTGCGAGAACCCGGTCACCCGCACCTTCGGGTCGAGCGCCTTCGCCTGCCGCCGCGCGAAGGAACGGGCCGCGCGCAGCATGTCCACCGACGCCGACGTCTCGGTCGCGCTGTCCAGGTAGGGGTGGAAACCGGGGCCGGTGCCGAGCCCGAGGTAGTCCGGCGCGACGGTGGCGTACCCGGCCGCGGCGAAGGTGTAGGCGGCGGGGCGGTCGGCGTTGTGCGCGTCGACGCTGGCCACGGCGCGCTTCCCCACCCGCGTGCCGTGCAGGTAGGCGACCGTCGGCAGCACGTGGGGGCCGCCGTCCGGGAGCGCGACCAGCCCGCTCGCCGTCGTCGGGCGCCCGCGCCCGTCGATCGTCCGGTATTCCAGGCGGTAGGCGTTGACGCCGTGGCGCACGTGGTCCGCGCCGAACGGCGAAGCGGCGAGCTGGGCGCGGGTGGCGTCGAGCGACAGCGTTTCGACCGGCGTGGCCGAGAGCAGCGCACCCCGCGCGGGGGCGGCGGAAGCGGGCACGGTGACCGCGGAAAGCACGGCAGCCGCGGCGAGCACGGCCACGAACGAACGGAAGGGTTTCGTCATGCACCGGATACTGGCGCTTCGCGGTACTGTCGCCCATCCGGTCGCCCGGCCAACGGCAGGTGGGGCGCGCCCCACCCGGCTGCCCCTTCGGGCGGCGAAGTCCACCCGAACAGCGGGTGCGAACGGCCGCACCGGAAGTGGATCGTCTCTGCTGGACTGATCGTCCGTGATCTGGGAGGCGCCGTGCCCGAACGAACCCTGTGGCCGCAGGAGATCCGCATCGCGATGACGATGGTCGGCGGAGCCAGCCTCGCGGTGTGGATGGGCGGGGTGGCCACCGAGACCTCCGCGCTGCTGCGCGCCTCCAGGGACCGCGGTGACGCCACCGCATACGGAAAGCTGCTGAGATTCCTCAACGCCACGGTGTCCCTCGACGTGCTGACCGGCACGAGCGCGGGCGGGATCAACGCCGCCTGCCTGGGGTTGTCCGAAGCCTACCGCTCGTCACCGGCCTCGCTGCGCGACATCTGGCTCGAAACCGGCTCGCTCGACAACCTCGTCCGCGACCCGTCGGAGCCGGAGCCCCGTTCGGTCCTCGACGGCGACCGCGTGCTGCTCGGCGGGCTGCGCACCGCGCTGCGCGGGATCGTCGGCCGGCAGGACACCCCGGTGAACCCGGACGTCACGGTGCTGCTCACCGGCACCATGATCGACGGCGAGACGACCAGGTACGACGACGCGCTGGGCAATCTGATGCGCGACACCGAGCACCGCCTGCTCTTCCGGTTCGAGCGGGACCTGTGGCAGGGCAACGTGTTCGACCCGCTCGCGCTGGCCGCGCGGTGCAGCGCCTCGTTCCCCGGCGCGTTCGAGCTGGCGAGGATGCCGGTCGGTTCCGGCGCCGACGACGCGCACCCGGACATGGCGGCGTTCACCGACGCGACCAGATCGCACTGGCTCACCGACGGCGGGGTGCTGCTGAACAAGCCGATCGGCCCGGCGCTGCGCGAGATCTTCGAGCGCAAGTCCGAAGAGGACGTTCGGCGGCTGCTGCTCTACGTGGTGCCGAGCGGGGAGGACGAGGCGAAGAAGGTACCGGTCGACGCCGCGAACCCGCCGTTGCTCGCCGGCGCGCTCGGGCACGTGCTGACGGCGTTGACGAGCCAGACCATCAGCGCCGAGCTGGACGAGCTGACCCGGCACAACGACGCCGTGGTCAGGGCGCGCGCGACCCGGGTTTCGCTGGCGGGCATCGGTCTTCGCGACCGGTCGCGGCCGCTCGTCGACGAACGGCTGTTCGCCGCGTACCGCGCCAGGCGGGTGCAGACCGACGCGGCAGCGCTCGTGCGCGCGGCGACCAGGCTCCTCGACAGCCGCGCGGGGATGACGCAGGTGCGCCAGTGGACCTCCGGGGTGTCCGGGAACCTGCGCGCCGCGGCGGCCGAAGGACTGCGCCACCGGCTTCCCGTGCAGATGCCGCCCGCGGAATGCGGTTTCGCCGACCTCTCCGGGTATCGCACGAGCGCGGTCGACGACGCGGTGGCGACCGGACTGCAGCTCGTCAACGCCGGATTCCGGTTGCTGCCAACGGAAGCACAGGTCACCGCGCTGAACTCGGCTCGCGGGAAGCTGCACGACGCGCGGCTCAAAGCGGCGCGGAAGCAGCGGATGACGGAGTGGCTGAAGACCAGGACCTCGCCCGCGCTCACCGAGGACCTGGTCACCTGGATCACCGGGCTCGCCGAGGAATGGGCCACGGACGGCGTGCTCACCGAGGACACGGACCCGTGGCCGGAAATCGTCGCGGTGCTGGCCGAACTGGCGCCGGCTCTGCGCCTGCTGACCGCGTCGGAAACCGTGGTGCCGCCGCATCTCAAGCAGTCCTACGACGAGGGTGCCGACACGATCACCACCCTGCTGGACTGGCTCGGCCTGCCGGGCGGCGAAGCGGCGGCGGTCAACGCCAGGCTGCTCGACCTGCACATCGCGGCGGGCGGGCTGCTCGCCCAGCCGCCGTCGGTCGACCAGCGGGTGGACCTGGTGCAGGTCAGCGCGGACACCAGGAGCCTGCTCGACCTCAAGCGGCGCGACGCGAAGGACAAGCTCACCGGGATGCAGGCCAACGCGTTCGGCGCGTTCTACAAGGCGTCGTGGCGGGCGAACGACTGGATGTGGGGCCGCGTCGACGGCGCGGGCTGGCTCATCCAGTGCGTACTGGACCCGAAGCGGCTGCTGCTGCTCCGCGAACTGAGCGGCGACGGGTTCGCGGCGAAGCTCGAACAGACCTTCACCGAGATCGGCTGGCAACCGCCCGGTGCGGCCGACGACCTCCCGCAGTCCGAAATGGACGGTCTGAACGCGCAGCTCGCCGCCGAACTCGCCTTCCTCGGCGTCGGCCCGGATCTCAAACCGCTGGCGGCGGCACCGGCCGAGCCGCCGCCGATGCCGGTGAGCATGCCGGTCACCGCGATGGTGCTGGCGCGCTCCCGTCAGCTCCAGATCGCCGCCGAGGAACTGCCCGTGGTGGCCAAGTGGTCCGCGACGGACGCCATGGAGGCGAAGGCGAACGGGGTGCACGCGCAGGACTTCCGCGATCTGATGCGGTCCTCGCCACCGGCGGACCCGGCGAGCACGGCCGCCGCGTTCCGCCGGTGCGAAGTGTCGAAGGAGACCTTCGGCACCGAACGCGGCTCGACCCTGCTCACCAGGACGCTGATCAAGACCGGCGCCGCCGGGATGAACGCGGCGGCGGGCGCGGCCGACATGCCCGCCGCGGTCAAACCCGTCGCGGGGTTCGCCAGGGGCGCCGGGAAGGCCGCGTGGTGGATCACCCAGGGCGCGGCGAACCTCCGCGCGCCGTGGAACCTGATCGCCGGCGTCGTCGCCGTGGTGCTCGGGCTGGTGCTCGGGGACCGCCCGAGCGACGTGCTGCAGTTCACCGGGCTCACCCTCGCCGCGGGCGCCGCGGTCTTCCTGGCCGCCGGCATCCTGACCCTGCGGCGCAACGCCAGGATGCTGCTGTCCCTGCTCGGCGCGCTGGCAGGCGCGGCACTGCTGTTCGCCGCGTACGTGCCGGGGCTGCGCGACGTCTTCTTCGGCTGGCTCGGCGACGCGATGGACCGCTGGCAGCATGGCGGCCTCGCCTGGCTGTGGATCATCGTGAGCGCGCTGCTCGTCCTGCCCGCCGTGGTGACGCCGTTCACCGCGCTCACCAAGCGCGCGAGGAAGAAGCGGGCGCACCTCGGCGCGAAACCGACTACTGAGGGTTCCAGTGAGCGAGTCGCGTCGACCACTTGAGCGATATTCACTTTCCGCTCGGTCGACACCTCAAGCGAGCGTCCTGATCGGACGACATGAGGAAGGTGACGGACCTGCTCGGACTGCACGAGTCGGTCGCCGACATGTTCGCTTCGCAAGGAGAATGGCGCCGCGCCTACGAACACCTGCGCGCCGCGCTGGACAGCGCCCGCGAGGAGAACCTCCGCGACGCGCTCACCGGCGCCTACAACCGCCGCTACCTCGACCAGCGGCTGCGCACCACCTCCGGCGAGGTGGCCATCGCACTGGTCGACCTCGACCTGTTCAAACGCGTCAACGACACGTTCGGTCACCTCACCGGTGACCGCGTGCTCCAACAGGTCGTCGCGCTGCTGCAGCGCGACCTCCCGCACGACGCGTTCTGCGCGCGCTACGGCGGCGAAGAGTTCGCGCTGATCCTGCCCTGCCCCGGCGCCGAAGCGGTGGTCGACGCGGCGCGGACCCGCGTCGCGCGGCACCCGTGGTTCCGGCTCACCACCGGCCTGTCCGTGACGGTCAGCATCGGGATCGCGCGGGACCTCTCGGACGCCGACGAGCTCCTATACGTCGCCAAGCGGGCCGGGCGCAACCGCGTCGCGTATCGAGTTCAGGGTGAGATTCGTCTCATCCATGACTCAGTGTAGCGAAAAACGGCACATACCCCATCCAACGGACGCTCGTGATCATCGGAACGTGGCAACGCGCCGAATAAGTCGCACTGTGCGTAAAAAAAGTCACGGGAGGGTGTCGTCAGGAACGGGGGGTATCCGTACGATAACGATGCTCAACCCGGCCGGGAGAAGCGCTTGATAACGGATGCGGCTTTCCGGCGATGAACCCCTGAAGACACGTGGGACGTGTACTGCGACAGCGGAAGGAGACCGGTGCCAGAAGATCACTCCGACGGCTCCGGCCCCCGACCGGGCGGTCACACGTCGCGCTCGATCCCGCGGCGCGCGGCGAACCGCGAGGGCCTCGGCAGGCAGACCGGGGGCGGGAAGCGCCGCCGGTCCATGGACACCTACGGCGGGATCAGCGTTTCCGAGGTCGTCGCGCGGAACTCCGGTGAGCACCCGCTGCCCCCGCGCCCCACCCAGCCGCCGAGGTCGGCCCAGCCGCCCCAGAGCTCCGGTGCGGCACCGGTGCCGCCGAAGCAGCGCAAGCCGGCACCGCGCCCGCCCGCCGACGCGCCGCCCCAGCGCAGAACGCCGTCCGACCGGCGCGCGCAGCAGGATCCGCCGACGCAGCGCAAGGCCGTGCCGCCGGACGCGGGCAGACCGCGCCCCCAGCGCACCGCCCCGCCCGCGGCACGCAGACCGGCGGCGCCGCGTCCCGCCCCCGGCGGCGCCCAGCCATCGGGCAGGCAGCCCCGGCCGGACCGGCAGCAGCCATCCGGCCGCGCGCCCCGGCCCGCCCCGGCACCGCCTTCCGCCTCCGTGCCATCCGGTCCGCCATCCGGTCCGCCATCCGGTCCGCCATCCGGTCCGCCGCCCGCGGCGCCGCCGGGCCCGCCGCCCGCCGAGGCCGCGCCGGGCGCCGAGGCCACCCGGCAGGTGCCCCGCAAGCCGCAGCCGTCCCGCCCGCCGCGCAGGCCCGCCGCCGAACGGCCACCGGTCGACCGCCTCACCATGACCGACCAGATGGAGCCGGTCGACGAGGCGACGATGTACCGCCGCAAGATCGACGACTCGCTCGCCCGCTTCTCCGCCGCGCACGACGACGCCGCCGCCGAGGAAGAACGGCGCAAGAGCCGTCGCGAGCGGTTGGCCGCACGCCCGGCGCAGCTGCTGGAGCAGACCAGGACGAAGCTCCAGCGCGTCGTGATGAACTCCGACGAGGAGCGGACCCGCTTCACGCCCGCCGCGCGCCCGCCGCAGCCCGAGGCGTCGGCCCCGGCCCCGGCGGAGGAAGACGCTTCCACGGCACCGAAAACGCGCCTGCAGGAGAAGAAGCAGCGCCGCTCCGACCGGTCGATCCTCGGCGGCCGGATCGCCGCCGCGGTCGTCGCGGGCCTGGTCTTCCTCGCCACCGGCGCCGCCTGGGGCACCAAGACCTGGTTCAACGCGCAGTTCAACCAGATTTCCGCGCTCGACGAGGATTCCAAGGACATCCAGAACGGCGCGGGCCAGACCGGCGACGAGAACTTCCTGATCGTCGGCTCGGACAGCCGTGCCGGCGCGGACGCCGAAGAAGGTGTCGGCGACGCGAACGGCATCCCCGGCGCGCGCTCGGACACCGTGATGCTCGCGCACATCCCGGCCGACCGGCAGCGCGCCGTCGTCGTCTCGTTCCCGCGCGATCTCGAGGTGACGCGACCGGAGTGCAAGCGGTTCAACGGCGAGACGAACCAGTACGCCGAGCAGACCACGCCGCAGGCGAAGCAGGTGAAGCTCAACACCGTCTACGGCCTCGGCGGGCCGACCTGCCTGACCAAGTGGATCCAGCAGTTGTCCGGGCTGAAGATCAACCACTTCATCGGCATCGACTTCAACGGGTTCAAGGGCATGGTCGACGCCGTGCACGGGGTGGAGGTACACCTCGACCGGCCGATCAAGGACACCACGCTCGGCAACATCTTCCCGCAGGCGGGCGATCTGACCCTGACCGGCGACCAGGCGTTGAACTACGTCCGCGCCCGGCACGTCACCTGGGACCCGTCCTCGGACTACGGCCGGATCAAGCGGCAGCAGTCCTTCATCTCGTCGCTGCTGAAGAAGACGATGTCGCGCGACGTCCTCCTCGACCCGGGGCAGCTTTCGGGGTTCGTCACCTCGTTCGCCAACGCGACCTTCGGCGACAACATCGGCATCGACCAGCTCATGACGCTCGCGCAGTCGATGAAGGGCCTCGACCCGGCGAAGGTCAACTTCCTGACCGTGCCCACCGTCGGCAAAGGGGCCAACTCGCGCGGCAACGAGGACCTCGTCCCGTCGAAGGCCAAGGCGCTGTTCGAGGCACTGATCGCGAACGGCCCGCTGCCCTCCGACAAACCGGCCGGAGCCGGGTCGGCGGCACCGGGACAGGGTGACTCGGGGCAGGCCGCGCCTGGTCAGGCCCCGCCGGGGCAGGCGAAGCCGGAATCCTGACCCGGCCAGGGAATTCGTTAGTCCGGGTTCATGTGCGGTTCACCCTGCGATGCGGTGTTCGGGTGCCCGGCCCCGTAAGGTGGCCGCATGCGCGAGGCTTATCACGTCGAACTCGAACAACTTGCTGAGCACCTGGCCGCGATGTCGGTCCAGGTAGCCGAAGCCATGGAACTGGCGACGAAGGCGCTGCTCGAAGTCGACCTCGGGCTGGCGGAGCAGGTGATCAGCGACGACGCCAAGGTGGACGACGCCCGCGCCGACTGCGAAGAGCAGGCCTACGCGCTGCTCGCCCTGCAGGCACCGGTCGCCACCGACCTGCGGACCGTGCTCGCCGCCATCCACGCGGCGGAAAGCCTCGAGCGGATGGGCGATCTCGCGCTGCACGTGGCGAAGGCCGCCCGCCGCCGCCACCCCGAGCCGGTGCTGCCGGAGTCGGTTCGCCCGTACTTCGCGGAAATGGGCGATTTCGCGGTGAAACTGGCGCGCCGGACCGAAGAGGTCATCAAGACCAAGGACGTCGCCGCCGCGCGCACCCTGGAGTCCGACGACGACCAGGTCGACGACATCCACCGCCACCTGTTCAGCGTGATCATGGACCGCGACTGGCCGCACGGCGTCGCCACGGCCGTCGACGTGACGCTGCTGGGCCGGTTCTACGAGCGCTTCGCCGACCACGCGGTCTCGGTGGCGCGCCGGATGGTCTTCGTGGTCACCGGCAAAATGCCAGGCTACGGCCCGGAAACCGACGAGCTGTAGTTTTATCGCGTGTCAAAATTTGCGCTGCCGGGGGCGCTGCTCCCAGCTCGACCCGCCGGTGAGTTGCGTCTGGCGCCCCCGCCATCGCAAATTTAGAGGGCCTGGCGGCCCTGCACGCGACCTGAACGCTCCCCGCCGCGCGGGGCGCGTCGGCTCGCCGGTGCCTGGCCGGGTTGGCAATGACCGCGCCTTCGGCGCGGGCCTCGCGGCACTCGGGGGTAGGCGGGCGAGCGGCACTCGGGATGCGGGCGGGCGAGCGGCACTCGGGATGTGGGCGGGCGAGTGGCACTCGGGGGTAGGTAGGCGAGTGGCGTTTGGGGTGTGGGTGGGCGAGGTAGGGCTGGGGGGGTCATACCTCCGGGGTGTTTTTGGTGGAGCGGGTGGCGCCGGTGGAGGCGGCGACGACCAGGCATACCGCGATCCATTGCGGGGTCTTCAACGTCTCGCCGAGCACCACGAGCCCGGCGAGCGCGGCCACCGCGGGCTCCAGGCTCATCAGCACGCCGAACACGCGCGGCGGGATCGTGCGCAGCGCTTCGAGTTCGAGCGAGTACGGCACCACCGACGACAGCAACGCGACCGCGAGCCCGATCAGCAGCACCGACGGGTGCAGCAGGCCCGCACCGGATTCGATGATGCCCGTCGGCATCACGGCGATCGCGGCCACCGACATCGCGAGCGCGAGCCCGTTGCCCTCGGAGGTGCGGTTGCCGAGCGCCGCGGTGAGCAGGATGTAGAGGCCCCAGCAGGTGCCCGCGGCGAGCGCGAACAGCAGGCCGGTGAAGGAGAGATCGCCACGGGTCTCGGTGAGCAGCACGACCCCGCCCGCCGCGAGCAGCGCCCACAGCGCGTCGAGCAGCCTGCGCGACCCGGCGAGCGCGACGACGAGCGGGCCGAGGAACTCGATGGTCACCGTGATCCCCAGCGGGATGCGCGCGATGGCCTGGTAGAAGCACAGGTTCATCACGCCGAGCACGACGCCGTAGGCCAGCACCACCGGCAGCGCACGCCTGCCGATGCGCAGCGAAGGCCGCCACAGCAGCATCAGGACGACCCCGGCGAAGAACAGGCGCAGCGCGACCGTCCCCGCCGCCCCGGCGACCGCGAAGAGCTGCTTCGCGAGCGCGGCGCCGACCTGCACGCTGAAGATCCCGATGAGCACCTGCAACGGCGGCGGCACCGCCCCGATGGACCGCCCCGCGAGCGCGATCAGCCGCGGCCGCGGCAACGCCCGCCCGCCCGGGTCCGTGTACACCGAAACCACGCTCGCACCCTCCTCACCCGAAGATCTGGCACGACCGTACAACCCGGCACCGACAATATTGCTTGTCGGTCGTCAGAATGGCGCCACCAGGGCGCGCACCCAGGTAACCCACCTTCGCTCCCACGCCCTGAAGGACCGGCCCGCCACCACGAGCCCCCCTAGCCCGCCCGCCTACCCCCGAGTGCCGCGAGGCCCGCGCCGAAGGCGCGGTCATGCAAAACCCAGCCACCCACCGGCGAGCCGACGCGCCCCGCGCGGCGGGGAGCGTCTCGGT
>NZ_BAAANN010000070.1:0-22242 GCF_039529815.1 Amycolatopsis minnesotensis
TTACACCTGCGTGAGCCAACCGGGCTCACCTGCGCGGTCGTGGGATCAAGGCGACCATTCCGAGCAAGGCCGACCAGGACGCTCACCGCAAGGCCAAAGGATCGAAGGGCGGGCCGCCACCGCGCCGTGGCCACCCGCTACGACAACTCGCCGTCCACCACGAAGCCACCGTCCACACCGCCACGATCAACGAATGGCTCTGACCTACTTCGACACAGGCCCTAACCCGGAACCCCGCCACCACTGTGCGCACGGCCCGGCGAGCAACCCATTACGTCCACAATGGACCAGAAACCACCACGCACTTCCCACCTCGCCTCCGGCTCCCCAGCACCGGAGGGCGAACCAGGACAAGCCGCGCGGCCAACACGCGCCCGCCAAAGGACCACGCCCCGGAAGAAGTCCCACCCATGGGTCGCCGTCATGACGGGTTCAGCGCCTGCCGGAGCCGGGTGATCGCACCGGTGGAGACGCCCGCCTGCCGAGCCCATCCGTCGAACCCGCCGAACTCCCCCGACACGCAGTCGAGGAAGGCTCTGATCACCGACTCCTGGCACTGGTAGTAGTCCTCGGGAATCGACCGTTGGCGGAAGCTGGGCCAGGCGCGGAACCGCCGGAGCACGCTCGGCATGTTCGGGCCGCTTCGCAGGTAGTCGGCCACGATGTCGTCGTGGCCGATACCGGCGGCGCCCAGGGCGAGCGCGATCACCATTCCGGTGCGGTCCTTTCCCGCCGCGCAGTGCACCAGGGTCGGCTCGGGCAGTGCGGCGGCCAGCAGTTCGATCGCGACCCTGACGTTGTCGTCGTGGCGGAGGTGGTGGAGGTACACCGATTCCAGGGGTGCGCCGTGGCCGTCCACGTTGTCGAACGGCACGTTGAGGTGGCAGGCGCGCGGGCCGAGCACCGGGCGTCCGCCTTCGAGCGCCTCCGCGGCGGCACGCAGGTCGACGACGAACCGGAGGCCGAGCGCGGTCAGCTCGGCGACCTCGGCCGCGTCGAGTCCCTGCAGCGTGTCGCTGCGGAAGAGGACACCGCGGCGGACCGCACCGCCGTCGCCGACATCGCGGAAGTTCGCAAGCGGCACGGTCACTCCCCCGCGAGCGTGGTCGCGGTGCCAGCCGGGCCGTCATCCACTGTGGTCACTGCGACACCGTGCACGCTCAACCCGAGTTGAGAGCAAGTAACCTCGCGAGAAGGCGCCGATGAGGAGGTCCGGGTGGTCAAGGAGCAGGCTGGGCGGATTCTGGCGGCGAACCTGCGCGTGCTGCGGGAGCAGGCGGGCATGTCGCTGTCCGAGCTGGCGCGGCGGTCCGCCATCGCGAAGGGCACGCTGTCGCAGCTCGAATCGGGCACGGGGAACCCGACGATCGATACGGTGTTCAGTTTGTCGAACGCACTGGGGGTGCCGGTGTCGAGCCTGCTGACCGAGCGGGCCGATCCGGACGTGGTGCTGGTGCGCGGCGGCGGGCTGGAGGTGCTCAGCAGCAACGCGGTCGACCTGCGCATGCTCCGCAGGATGGACGTCACCGACACGGTCTTCGAGCTCTACGACCAGCGGGTCCGGCCGGGCGAGGTGCAGCATTCGGACGGCCATCCCGGCCGCGAGCACGTCGTCGTCACCTCCGGGGTACTCCGCGTCGGTCCGCCGGACTCGCCGTTCGAGCTGCAGCCAGGCGACTACGTGTGCTTCCCCGCGCAGACCCCGCACATCTACGAGACGATCGGCGGACCGGTGCTCTCGGTGCTGCTGCTGGAGTACCCGGCCGACGCGGGACCGCCGACGCTGGGCGGCTCCTGCACCGCGGGCGAGCGGAGGGGTTGACCGGGGTCCACCCGGCCGCTTAGTCTCCGATCGTTCATTTCAATGAACGCTTGGAGGTATTCGTGGCGCATCCCGACGTGGTGGTCGCCGGTGCCGGGGTGATCGGTGCCGCCTGCGCCGAGGCGTTGAGCGCGGCGGGGCTCACCGTGACCGTGCTCGACCGCGGCGCGCCGGCCGGTGGCACCACCGCGGCGGGCGAGGGCAACGTGCTGGTCTCCGACAAGGAACCCGGCCCGGAGCTGGAGCTGGCGAAGGCGTCGCGGCGGCTGTGGCCGCAACTCCTCGACGGGCTCCGCGCGGAACTCGGCGACGACCTCGCCGACGCCGAATGGGACCCCAAGGGCGGGCTGGTCGTCTCGACGGGTGAAGCCGGGCCACTGCGGGACTTCGCTGCGGTGCAAAAGGAGTCCGGTGTGGACGCACAGGTGATCGGCGCCGACGAAGCAGCCGAGCTGGAACCGTTGCTCACCAAGGAAGTCACCGCCGCCGTGTGGTACCCGGAGGACGCGCAGCTACAACCGGTGCTCGCGGCGACCACCCTGCTCGCCGCGGTGCGCGCACGGGGCGGCAGCGTCCTTTCCGGACACACCGCGCTCGGGGTCACCACCAGCGGCGGTTCGATCAGCGGCGTCCGCACGAACCACGGCGTGCTCCCGTGCGGCGCGGTGGTGAACGCGTGCGGGCCGTGGTCGGGTGAGTTCGCCGCGGCGGCGGGCGCACCGATCACCGTGCTGCCGAGGCGGGGCATGGTGCTGGTCACCGCACCGCTGCCGGAATCGGTGCGGCACAAGGTGTACGACGCGGACTACGTCGGCGCGGTCGCGAGCGGTGACGCGGACCTCCAGACCTCCACCGTGGTCGAGTCGACGGGCGCGGGCACCGTGCTGATCGGCTCCAGCCGTCAGCGGGTGGGGTTCGACGAGACCATCAGGGTGGACGTGCTCGCGGAGCTGGCGCGCAAGGCGGTGTCGTTGTTCCCGTTCCTCTCCGCCGTGCCCGTGATGCGCGCCTACGGCGGGTTCCGGCCCTACGCGCCGGACCACCTGCCGGTGATCGGCGCGGATCCCCGGCTGCCGGGGCTCTGGCACGTGACCGGTCACGAAGGCGCCGGGATCGGCCTCGCCGCGGCCACCGGGCGGCTGCTCGCCGATCTCTTCCGGGGCAAAGAGTCCGTTGTGGACCCGAGTCCGTTCCGAGTGGGCCGTGCGGAGGTACTGGCATGAACGTCAGCGTGGACGGCGAGCCGATGACCGCCGTGCCTGGCCAGACCGTGGCCGGGCTGCTGCTCGCCGCGGGGCGGTCGTCGTGGCGCAGCACCCGCGGCAACGGCAGGCCGCGCGGCGTGTTCTGCGGGATCGGTGTCTGCTTCGACTGCCTGGTGGTGGTGAACGGCGTCCCGGACGTGCGCGCCTGCCAGCGGATGCTCGCCGACGGCGATCGGGTCAGCACCCAGCACGGCGCGGAGCTGCCGTCATGACCGTGGTCGTGGTCGGCGCCGGGCCAGCCGGGATGGCCGCCGCGCGCGCCGCCGCCGAAACGGGCGCCGAGGTGCTGCTGATCGACTCCGGCGCCAAGCTCGGCGGCCAGTACCACCGGCAGAACTCCTTGCGCACCAAGGAAGAGTTCACATATCCGGCGAACGTGACGCACCTGCCCGACACCGTTGTCTGGGCCATCGACCCCGGAGAACACGGAGAACACGGAGAACACGGCCCGCGGCTGCACCTGCGCGCGGGACCGGCCGACGGGCCGGGCCGCACCGGGCGCACGGTCGAAGCCGCCGCGCTCGTGCTGGCCACCGGCGCGTACGACCGCGCGCTGCCGTTCCCCGGCTGGGACCTGCCCGGCGTCTACACCGCGGGCGCCGCGCAGGCGATGGCGAAGGGACAGCGGGTCGCGGTCGGCCGCCGCGTGCTGCTGGCCGGGACGGGGCCGTTCCTGTTCCCGGTGGCCGAATCCCTGCTCGACGTCGGCGCGGACGTGCTCGGCGTGCTGGAGGCGAACCACCCGGTGGCGGGCTGGCTCGCGAACCCCGGCGGACTGCTCGCGGGCGCCGCCAAGACCACCGAACTCGGCCGCTATCTCGCCGTGCTGGCGCGGCACCGGGTGCCCTACCGGCCCCGCACCACCGTCCTCGCGGCACACGGCGGGCACCGCGTGGAGGCGGTGACGACGGCGCGGGTCGACCGCGACTGGCGCGTGGTCCACGGCACTGAGCAGCGCGTCGAGTGCGACGCGGTCTGCGTCGGCTTCGGGTTCCTCCCCCAGCTCGAACTCGCCGTCGCCGCGGGCTGCGCGCTGCGCGACGGGTTCGTCGAAGTGGACTTCGCCCAGCGCACCTCGGTGCCGGGCGTGTTCGCGGCGGGCGAGCTGACCGGGATCGGCGGCGCCGTTCTGTCCAAGCACGAAGGCACCGTGGCCGGGTCCGCCGCCGCGGGCGCCCCGGTCCCCCATCGCGCGTTGCGCGGGGTGCGAGCGGGGCGGAAGTTCGCAGCCGCGCTCGAAACGGCCTACCCGGTCCGGGCAGGCTGGCGTGACCGGCTCACCGGCGACACGCTCGTCTGCCGGTGTGAAGAAGTCACCTACCGCGCGCTGTGCGACGCGGTCGAAAAGCGCGACGCCACCGGTGTTCGCGCGCTGAAGCTCGTCAGCAGGGCCGGGCTCGGGCAGTGCCAGGGCCGGATCTGCGGGCGGACCGTCGCCGAACTGACCGGCACCGATAGCACCGCTTACGCGAAACGTCCGATCGCGGCGCCGATCCGGCTCGGCGAACTGGCTGACACTCTCAAGGAGGACGAATGACGCAGGAAAAGCTCGACGGGGTCATCGTGGCGACCGCGCTGCCCTACGCCGAGGACGGGAGCGCGCCCGCCGGGCTGAGGGTCGACCTCGACCGCTACGCCGAGCACTGCCGCTGGCTGATCGAGAACGGCTGCCGCGGGATCGGGCCCAACGGGTCGCTCGGCGAGTATTCGTCGCTCACCTCCGAAGAGCGGCGCGCGGTGGCGCGCACCGCGATCGAAGCCGTCGGCGACGACGGGATCGTGGTGGTGGGCGTGCACGGTGTCGGGGCGCACCAGGCCCGCGAGTGGGCCGAGAAGGCGGCCGAGGACGGGGCGCACGGCGTGCTGTGCCTGCCGCCGACGATGTACCGCGCGAACACCGCCGAGGTGATGCACCACTACGAGCAGGTGGCGAGCGTCGGGCTGCCGGTGATGGTCTACAACAACCCGATCGACACCAAGGTGGACCTGCTGCCGCCGGTGGTCGCCGAGCTGGCTCGGCTCGACAACGTGGTCGCGGTCAAGGAGTTCTCCGGCGATGTCCGGCGGGTGCTCGAAATCCGCGAGCTGGCCCCGGCGCTGACCGTGGTCGCCGGTGCCGACGACGTCGCGCTCGAAGCGCTGCTGATGGGCGCGACCGGCTGGTTCGCCGGGTTCCCCAACGTCTTCCCCGCCGAATCGGCACACCTGTTTTCCCTTGCGCAGCAAGGGAAGCTGACCGAAGCACGCGCGCTGTACGAACCGCTCGTCGCGGCGTTCCGCTGGGATTCGCGGACCGAGTTCGTGCAGGCGATCAAGCGGGGCATGGAGCTGGTCGGCCGGTTCGGCGGCCCGTGCCGTCCGCCGAGGGGGCCGCTGCCGGAGGACAAGCTCGCGGCGCTCGACGCCGACCTGCGGCGCGCGATCGCCCACCTCGCCGCGCACCCGGTGGCGGCCTGACATGCGGGCGTCGAGGTACTTCTCGGCGGTCGATTCGCACACCGAGGGCATGCCGACGCGGGTGATCACCGGCGGCGTCGGGGTGGTTCCCGGTGCCACGATGGCCGAGAAGCGCGTCCACTTCATGGCGCATCTCGACCACATCCGCGAGCTGCTGGTGAACGAGCCGCGCGGGCACGCCGCGATGAGCGGGGCGATCCTGCAGCCGCCGACGCGCGGGGACGCCGACTGGGGTGTCCTCTACATCGAGGTGTCCGGCTGCCTGCCGATGTGCGGGCACGGCACCATCGGCGTCGCCACCGTGCTCGTGGAGACCGGGATGGTCGAGGTGACCGAGCCGGTGACGAAGGTGCGGCTGGACACCCCGGCCGGGCTGGTGGTGGCCGAGGTCGCCGTGCAGGACGGTCGCGCGAAGGCGGTGACCATCCAGAACGTGCCGTCGTTCTCGCTGCGCCTCGACGCCACTGTGGACGTCGAGGGCCTCGGCACGGTTCGATACGACATGGCGTACGGCGGAAACTTCTACGCCATGGTCACGCTGGCCGACCTCGGCATCGCGTTCGACAAGTCCGAAAAGGACAGTATTCTCACCGCCGGACTGTCCATCATGGACGCGATCAACGCGGCCGACCGGCCGGTGCACCCGGCCGATCCCGCGATCACCGGGTGCAAGCACGTCCAGTTCGTCGCACCGGGCAAGGACGGCAGCGACGCGCGCAACGCGATGGCGATCCATCCCGGCTGGTTCGACCGCTCGCCGTGCGGCACCGGCACGTCGGCGCGGATGGCGCAGTTGCACGCGCGCGGTGAGCTGGCGATCGGCGACGACTTCGTCAACGAATCGCTGCTGGGCACCCGGTTCACCGGCAGGCTGATCGAGGAAACCAGCGTCGGCGGGCTACCCGCCGTGGTGCCCACCGTGACCGGTCGCGCCTGGATCACCGGGATGGGCCAGTACCTGCTCGATCCTACCGACCCGTTCCCGAGGGGGTTCACCCTGTGACCCGAGTCGTCTCGACCTCTCCGCAGCGTCCCGCCGACGTGGTGCTGGACTGCCCGGTGACGTCGGCCGAAGAAGTTTCCCGGACCGTGGCGAAAGCCCGTGCGGCGCACCGGAGCTGGGCACGGTCCGCGGTGGCCGATCGCGCCGCCGCGCTGACCGCGATGGCGGACGTCGTGGCAGAGCGGCGGCGCGAGCTGGCCGATCTCGTGGTTCGCGAGGTGGGCAAGCCGATCGCCGAAGCACTCGGCGAGGTCGGCCGCACGGTGGCGATCCTGCGGTACTACGCGCAGCAGTGCTTCGACCCCGTCGGCGAAACCTACCCGCGCCATGACGGGCTGGACTTCACCGTCCGGCGCCCGCACGGGGTGGCCGGGCTGATCACGCCGTGGAACTTCCCGCTCGCGATACCGGTGTGGAAGGCGGCTCCGGCGCTGGCGTGCGGCAACGCGGTCGTGCTCAAACCGGCGCCCGCCGCGACCGGGTGCGCGCTGCGGCTGGCGGAGCTGTTCGCCCCGCACCTGCCCGAAGGGCTCTTCGCGGTGGCACCCGGACTCGGTGACACGGGCGCGGCGCTGGTGGGTTTCGCCGACGTCGTGTCGTTCACCGGCTCGGGAACGGTCGGCCGCAGGGTGGCGGTGGCCGCGGCGGAACGCGGGATCCCCGCGCAGTGCGAAATGGGCGGGCTCAACTCGTCGATCGTGCTGCCCGACGCCGATCTCGACCGGACGGCGGCGCAGATCGCGGCGGCCGCGATGGGGTTCGCCGGCCAGAAGTGCACGGCGACGAAACGAGTTCTGGTGGTGGGTGCCGCCGCGGACTTCACGGATGCCCTGGTGGCGAAGATCGAGGCGCTCGGTGTCGGCGACCCGGCTGACGAAGGAATCGCGGTCGGCCCGGTGATCGACGAGGCCGCGCGGCAACGGGTGCTGGCTGCCACCGATGGCAAGGTCCTCACCGGCGGCGGGTGCCCCGACCGCGACGGCTGGTTCGCGTCACCGACCGTCGTCACCGGGCTCGGCCCCGACGCGCCGCTCAACACCGCCGAGGTGTTCGGTCCCCTCTGCACGCTCACCGAGGTGTCCGATGTGGACACCGCGGTGCGACTGGCGAACGCGGGCACCTACGGGCTGGTGACCGCGCTGTACGGCAACGACCTCGGCGCTGTCCTGTCCTTTGTGGACGAGTGCGAGTCGGGCATGGTGAAGGTCAACGCGCCGACCAGCGGGGTGGACTTCCACCTCCCGTTCGGCGGCGAGAAGGAGTCCGGCTACGGCGGGCGCGAGCAGGGCAAGGCCGCACTGCGCTTCTACAGCTCGTCCCGCACCGTCCAGCTCGCCTGAGCGAACCACGGAACACCTGACGGGCACCGCCCGCCGGGCGATGGCGCACGCCCTGGAGAAGGGAAGAACCGAGATGGCAACGAAGCCGCTCACCGATCGCGGCCTGTTCCGCCGCAAGCCCATCGACGACATCGAAGAGCCCGTGAACAGCGACGCGGGGCTGAAACGGGTGATGGGCACCTGGCAGCTCACCGCGCTCAGCCTCGGCGGGCTCGTCGGCGCGGGCGTGTTCTCCCTCTCCGGGGTGGTCGCGAACCAGCTCGCCGGGCCGGGTGTGCTCATCTCGTTCGTGCTTGCGGTGCTCGCCAGCGCGGCGGCCGCACTGTGCTACGCCGAGTTCACCAGCCTCATCCCCAAGGCCGGTTCCGCCTACACCTACGCCTACGCGGTGCTCGGCGAGGTCGTCGGCTGGCTGATCGGCTGGGACCTGCTGCTGGAGTACACCGCGATCGTGGCCGTGGTCGCGATCGGCGTCTCGGGCTACTTCTCCTACCTGGTGCAACAGCTCGGCTTCGACCTGCCGAGCTGGCTGCTCGGCGCGCCGGGAACCGGTTCCGGGCACCGGATCGACCTGTTCGCGATGCTGATGTGCCTGCTGCTCGCGTGGATCCTCAACCGGGGAGCCAAGTCCTCGGCCAGGGTCGAGACCGCGCTCGTGGTGATGAAGGTGGTGCTCGTGCTCGTGGTGGTCGTCGCGGGCGCGTTCCACATCAAGGGCGGGAACTACACGCCGTTCCTTCCCTACGGCATCGGCGGCGCGGTGACGGGCGCGGCGACGGCGTTCTTCGCGGTGTACGGCTACGACGCGATGAGCGCGGCCGCGGAGGAAACCGAGGACGCGCGCAAGAAGATGCCGAAGGCGATCCTGCTGTCACTCGGTATCGCGACCGTGATCTACGTGCTGGTGTGCGTGGTCCTGCTCGGCATGCGGAACTACCGCGACATCGACACGCACAGCCCGTTCTCGAGCGCGCTGGCCGCGGTCGGGCTGCCGTCGCTGGCGATCGTGGTCGCGGTCGGCGCGGTACTGGGCATCACGACCTCGATGTTCGCGAACATGCTGGCGGTGACCAGGGTCTGGTTCGCGATGAGCCGCGACGGCCTGCTGCCGAGGTGGTTCGCGAAGACGCACCCGGTGCGCAAGGTGCCGAGCAGGGTGACCTGGATCGTCGGGGTGGTCTCCGCGCTGATCGCGGGGCTGCTGCCGATCAGGGAGGCCGCGGAGCTGACCAACATCGGCATCCTCGCCGCGTTCATGGTCGTCTCGATCGCGGTCGTGGTGCTGAGGCGGCGGCAACCGGACCTGCCGCGCGGGTTCCGCTGCCCGTGGGTGCCGCTGGTGCCCGCGGTGGGCGTCGCGTTCTCCGTCTGGCTGGTCAGCCAGCTCGACTGGGTGACCTGGTCGAGGTTCCTCGGCTGGCTCGTGATCGGCCTCGTGCTCTACGCGGGCTACGGGTACCGGCGCTCGGCCATGAGCAAGATGCCCGAAGGTGAAACCCGGCTGCCCTGAAGGGCACCTTCGGGGAGACCTGCTCAGTGCGACTGCAGGTACCACCAGCCGAGGGCGGCGAGCCCGCCGAGCACGACGACGATCCCGAAGGTGACCAGCAGCGCGCGCAGGCCGCTGCGCCGGGGCTGTTCGATCGGCGCGGTGTCCTGCTGCTTGGACGGCTGCGGGAGGCTGACCGGCTCCATCGAGGGGCGGCTCGGGTGCACCGGTTCCATCGAGGGGCGGCTCGGGTGCACTGGTTCCATCGAGGGGCGGCTTGGGTGCACCGGTTCCATCGAGGGGCGGCTCGGGTGCACCGGTTCCATCGAGGGCCTGCTCGGGTGGACCGGTTCCATCTGGGGGTTGCTCGGCTGCGACAGCGCCAAGGTGCTCTCGCTCCGCGGCGCGCGCTCGTCGACGTCCACCACGTCGGCGCGGATCACCGTGACGTTGTCGGTGCCGCCGCCCTTGAGCGCCATCTCGATCATCCGGTCCACGCACTCCTGCGGGTCCGGCATCTCCATCAGCTCGGACAGCATCTCGAAGGTGACCATGTCGGACAGGCCGTCGGAGCAGATCAGGTACCGGTCACCGGCCCGCGCTTCGCGGACGGCGAGGGTCGGTTCCACGGCGTGCCCGGTCAGCGCCTTGAGCACCAGCGAGCGCTGCGGGTGGATCCTGGCCTCCGCCGGGGTGATCCGGCCCTCGTCGATCAGCGACTGGACGAACGTGTCGTCCTTCGTGATCTGGGCGAACACCCCGTCGCGGCGCAGGTAGCCCCGCGAGTCGCCGACCTGCGCCAGGCCCAGCCTGGTCCCGGCGAACAGGATCGCGGTGAGCGTGGTGCCCATGCCCTCCAGATCGGCGTCGGAGGTCACCAGCTCGGCGATGGCCGCGTTGCCCTCGGCGATGCCGTCGCGCAGCGGTCCGAGCAGGTCGTCGCCGGGTTCGTGCTCGTCGAGCGGTGCCAGCGCGGCGATCACGACCTTGCTGGCCACCTCGCCCGCGGCGTGTCCGCCCATGCCGTCGGCGAGCGCGAGCAGCCGGGGACCCGCATAGACGGAGTCCTCGTTGTTCGAGCGCACGAGGCCACGGTCACTGCGGGCCGTGTAGTTGAGCACGAGGGGCATAAGCGCAGCTCCGTATGAACACCGTAGGAGGATGTGAATGTACCTTAGCCCGTCACCCTTCCTGGTTACGCGGCCCTTGACTCGACGGGGTCCGACCTGCGGAGACCACCCTGTGTCACATCTCTTGACAGGAGGCGGGGCGGGGGGTGTGGGGCTTGGGGGTTGCTCGGAGGTCCTGAGGAGGTTTCTTGAAGGCTTCGTGAGGTGGGGGTTTGGCGGGGGCACGGCGAGAGTCACGGGCACGCCTTCGGCGCGCCGTGTGAAACTGTCGCTCCTCGGTGGCGGGTCCCCGACGCACGTTCTCTCGTTCGTCTGTCGGCCTGCGGTCGTGCGGTTCCCCCGTGGTGGCAAGCTGTGATCTTTTGTGCACCTGATTGGGTGAGGTTGTTCGTTTTGCGGCGCGGTGGAATTGTGTTTCGGATATCGAAGAAGAAGTTCCGGACTGCTCCCTGATCGCTGATTCTGTGGCGGCAAGCCACAGATCTTCGTCCACATCGACCTGCCCACCCTCATGGGGATGCGGGACAAGCCCGCCGAACTCGCGGGGTGTGGCGAGATCTCGCCGGATGGCGCGCGAGATCGCCAACTCCACCTGGAACCCCCGATCGGGCGGGAACTACCCCGGCCCGCCGTACGACTTCCTCCCTGTGTGCGAAGGCGAGAAGTCGGGATGGCGGCCGCGGCGGGGCGCCGTGCTCATGGTGTGCGGCCGGTGCGAGTCCAGCAAGGACGACGCGTGGGTCCGACGCCTGCGCGCGCTCATGTACGCCATGCTCGGACGCGAAGCCGTGACGGTGACGGTGTCCGGGTGCGTGCGATCGTGCCCGCGGGGAAAGGTCGCGGTCGTGCTCGCCAGTCCGACCCGCGGCTGCTGGGAATGGGCCGCACCACCGGAATCCGAAGCATGTGCGCGCTACCTGGTTTCGATGGTGTCTCATCCAGCGGTCGGAATCACCGAAGGCGCGGAAAGTTCGCTACGGTCTCCCGGTTCGCCCGACAGGACCGCTAGGAGCGCCGAATGCCGGTGAAGGAACGCTTCGTCAAGCCCATCCCCCTGATCGTGTTACTCGTTGCCGCGCTGGGCGCGTGCGGTGGGCCGTCCGGGGTACCGGACGACACCAAAGCAGCACAGCGGAACTACGCCCCTGTCACCGTTTCGGACTGCGGCGGGCGGCAGGCTTCGTTCACCGCGCCGCCGCGGCGCGTGGTCGCGCTGACCACCAGTGTGCTGGAGATTCTGTTCTGGCTGGGAGTCCAGGACAAAATCGTCGGAATCGGCTCGCCGCCGAAACCGGGTACCTTCCCGCCGCAATTCGAACAGGACCTGGCGAAGATCCCGAAACTGGCAGGGGAATACGCACCGGGGTCCTACAAACCCGTGCCGCGTGAACAACTCGTCGGCGCGCGGCCCGATTTCGTCGTCGGCGGATTCTCCTCGAACTTCGATTCGAACGGGGCGACGAACCAGCAGGAGCTCGCCGACCAGAACATCCCCTCGTACCTCGCGGTGAGCACCTCGTGCGCGACGGCGACGAAGGGCGCGCTGACCGGGTTCGACCTCGTGTACCGCGACATCGACAGCCTCGGCAAGGTCTTCGGCGTACCGGATCGGGCCGCCAAGCTGATCTCCGACATGCGCCAGCGCACCGACGGCGTGGCGGCCGCGCTCACCGGCGCGCCGCCGGTCAGCGTGTTCCCGTTCGAGTTCGACGAGGGCACGCAAACCCCTTACGCACCAGGGAACCGGCAGGGCGTCAACCCGGTGATCGCACTCGCGGGCGGGCGCAGCATCTTCTCCGACCTCGACAAGGCGTACCAGAAGGTCAGCTGGGAGCAGGTCGCGCAACGGGCACCGGAGGCGATCCTGCTGATCGTCTACGACAAGGGCGTCAAGGCCGACACCGACGCCGAGTTCGCCAAGGCGGAGCAGTTCGTCCGCACCTTCCCCGGCCTGGCCGGCACCCCCGCGGTCAAGCAGGCCAGATTCGCCCGGCTGGTCTACGAAGCCGGTTCGAACGGCGGGGTGCGCAACGCCGACGCCGCGGTTTCCCTTGCGCACCAACTCCATCCGGACCGCGTCCGGTGAAGGCCGGGCACCGGGTGTCGACGACCGTGGTGTTCGCCGGGCTCGCGACAGCCCTGGTGATCGCCGCGACGGCCGCGATCGGGTACGGCTCGGTCAGTGTGCCGCCGCTGACGGTGTGGAAGATCCTCTGGCACCGGCTCACCGGGCTCGGCGAGCCGTCGTGGACGATCTCCCAGGACGCGATCGTGTGGGATCTGCGGCTGCCGAGGATGCTGCTCGCCGCGCTCGTCGGCGCCGGGCTTTCCCTCGTCGGCGTGTCCACGCAGGCGCTGGTGCGCAACCCGGTCGCGGACCCGTACCTGCTGGGCATCTCCTCGGGCGCCACGGTGGGCGCGGTCGGGTCGCTCGTGCTCGGGATCAGCTTCTGGGGCGCCACCTCGCACGCGCTGGCCGGGTTCCTCGGCGCGCTGGCCGCGTTCGCGCTGGTGTACGCCCTCGCCGTGCGCGGCGGCGCGCTCGCACCCTCGCGGCTGCTGCTGGTCGGCGTCGTCGTCGGGCACGCCCTGCTCGGCGTGACGAACTACCTGGTGCTGCAGGCCGACGACCCCGGCAAGACGAACTCCGCGCTCTTCTGGATCCTCGGCAGCCTCGCCGGCGCGCGCTGGGCCGACCTCGGCGTGCCCGTGGTCGCGCTGCTCATCGGGTTCACCGCGCTGCTGCTGCGCGCGCGAGCGCTCAACGCGCTGCTCGTCGGCGACGAAACCGCGACCAGCCTCGGCATCCCGCCCACCCGGCTGCGCCGCGAACTGTTCGCGACGACCTCGCTGGTCACCGGCGTGATGGTCGCGCTGTCCGGGTCGATCTACTTCGTCGGGCTCGTGGTGCCGCACGCGGTCCGCCTTGCCCTCGGCAGCGACCACCGGCGCATCCTGCCCGCCGCACTGCTGGCCGGCGCGGCGTTCCTGGTGCTGATCGACCTGCTGGCGCGCTCGCTGCTGAGCCCGCAGGAACTCCCGGTCGGGATACTGACCGCGGTGATCGGCGCGCCGGTGTTCCTCGTGCTGCTGTCCCGCCGCCGGGTGAGCGAGACCGGCCTATGACACTCGCGATCGAAGACGTCCAGGTGAAGATCTCGGGCCGAGCCATCGTTTCCGACGCCTCCCTGATCGCCGCGCCCGGTGAGGTCAGCGGCGTGATCGGGCCCAACGGGAGCGGCAAGTCGACCCTGCTGCGCACCGCGTTCCGGCACCTCAAACCGCACGCGGGCCGGGTACTGCTCGGTTCCACCGACATCGCGACGCTGCGCCCGGCCGATCTCGCCCGCAAAGTCGGCGCGGTACCGCAGGAAACGCGCTCGGACTTCGACATCACCGTGCGCGAAATGGTCACCATGGGCCGGACCCCGCACAAGCACCCGTTCGCCGCGATGACCACCGCGGACCACGAAATCATCGGCGACGCACTGTCCAAAACGGACATCGAACAGATCGCGGAACGCCGCTACGCCACCCTTTCCGGCGGTGAACGGCAACGGGTCCTGCTCGCCCGCGCGCTCGCCCAGCGCACCGAGGTGCTCGTCCTCGACGAGCCGACCAACCACCTCGACGTCCGCCACCAGCTCGACCTCATGCTGCTCGTGCGCGAACTCGGCCTCACCACCCTGATGGCCGTGCACGACCTCAACCTCGCCGCGGGGCACTGCGACCGCCTGCACGTGCTCGACGGCGGCCGCATCGTCGCCAGCGGAAAACCCGCCGAGGTCCTCACCACCGACCTCGTCCGCGACGTCTTCGAAGTCGACGCCGACGTCGTCGCACACCCGCGGACCGGGGTGCCGCACCTCATCCTCTCCCCGCTGGAAAGACCGTGACCGCCGGAAAGTACGCGCGGTTCCTGCGCACCGACGGCGTCCCCGCGGTGCTCGCCGCCGGTGCGCTCGCCCGGCTCCCGGTGAGCATGTACGGGCTTTCCTTGCTGCTGCTCGCGCAGGAGGCGACCGGCTCGCTCGGGCAGGCGGGCCTGGTGGCCGCCGCCGCTGCCGTCGGGTTCGCCGTCACCGCGCCCGCGCTCGGCAGGCTCGCCGACCGGTACGGCCCGGTCCGGCCGCTCGCCGGGGCCGCGGCGGTGAACGGGCTGGCGTTCGCGGCGGTGGTGCTGGCCGCCGAGTTCGCACCGTCGCCGTGGCTGCTGGGCGCCACCGCGGTCGTACTCGGCGCTTCGGTGCCGCCGATCGCCGCGTGCCAGCGCGCGCTGTGGTGGGGACGGCTGAGCGAGCGCCTGCTGGAGACCGCGCTCACCCTGGACTCGCTCCAGCTCGACGCGTTCCTGATCGGCGGCCCGCTGCTGGTGACCTGGCTGACCCTGGCCGCGGGGCCGGTGACCGCGGTCATCGTCACCGGGGCGCTGCTGGTCACCGGTACCTGCGTGTTCGCCGCGCTGCCCGCGTGCCGCGCGGCGCGTCCCACCGCGTCCGGCCGCGGCCTCGGACCGTTGCGCAGTGCGGGTTTCCGGCTGGTGCTCGGCACGGTCGCGGCGGCGGGCCTCGCACTCGGGCTGGTGCGGGTGGCGTTGATCGGGTTCGCAGGCGAGTCGGGCGGGCTGCTGTACACCGCGATCGGCATCGGCAGCGCCGCGAGCGGGCTCGCCTACGGCGCCCGCGACTGGCGGACGCCCGTCGAACGGCGCTACGCGGTCCTGTTGTCGTGCTACGGCGCCGGTGTCCTGCTCCTGCTGGCAGGCTCGTCGGTCCCGGTGATGTTCGCGCTCGCCGTGGTCACCGGGCTCGCGCTCACCCCGGTGACGGTCGGCGAGTTCGCGCTGGTGGGCCGCTGCGCCCCGGCCGGGACGGTCGCCGAAGCGTTCGCGTGGGCCACCACCGCCACCTTCGCGGGCAACGCCGCGGGCACCGGCCTCGGCGGCTGGCTCACCGACCAGGCCGGTTGGCGCGCGACGGCCAGCCTCGGCGCACTCGTCCTCGTCACGGCGTCGATCGCCGTGTTCGCCCGTCCCGCGCTGCTGGGACCCCAGAACGCCCTCGCCGAGGGCAATTCCGGAACCGGACCCGGAGGGAGGTGACCTGAGAGATGGCGAAGCTCGTCGTGAAGGTGCGTCGTAAGAAGACCCGCGGCAACCTGCTGACCAACCACCCGGCGTAGCCGGTCGAAAGCGGGAGGCGGGGCAAGCTAGTACCTTGCCCCGCCTCCCGTCCACCAGTGTCCCACTGAGTTGTTCTTGGAGAGGGGAAACCCCGTGAAACTTCGTCGTGCCCGCAGCCTCGTCGGCTATTGGAGCGAGGGCGAGTTCGTCCTCGAAGACTATCTCGCCACCAAGTCCTCCGACGGCGACGAGGACAACGCGGTCGTCGTGGACGAGACCGCGCTCCGCCTGCTCGACCTGTTCACCGAGTGGACCGACACCGACTCGGTGCTCGACGCGCTGCCCGGTTTCGACCCGGATTCCGTGCGCGCCTCACTGGATGTGCTGACCGAAGCCGGGCTGCTGCGCACCATCGAAGAGGCGGGGCGCGAGGACCTGCTCGCCGTGGAATGGGAGAGCTGGAGCGAGGAGGCCCGGTTCTTCCACTTCGGCACGAAGGACGCCGCCTACATCGGCGACGACGACGAGCACCGCGCGGCAGCGGCCGCGGTGGCGCAGGAAAGCGGCCCGCCGCCGGAAATCTTCAAGCACTACCCCGACGCGCCGCGGGTCCGGCTGCCAAGGGCGTTCCTGCCGTTGCACCGCGGTTTCGACGAAGTGCTCCTCGCGCGCCGGACGCACCGCGAGTTCACCGACGGCCCGGTGACGCTGCGCGAACTGGCCACCGTCCTGCACTACACGTTCGCCCCGATGTACTTCGTCGACGCCCGCGAGTACGGCACGCTGTTCATGCGCACCAGCCCCGGCGGCGGCGCGCGGCACGAACTGGAGGCGTACGTCGCCGTGCTCAACGTCGACGGCGTCGCGTCTGGTCTGTACCACTACAACCCCGAACAGCACAGCCTCGAACTGATCGATGCCGAGTTCGGCCGCGAGCAGGTGGACCGGCTTTCCTTCGGGCAGCAGATGGCGGTCACCGCCGGGTTCACGATCTTCCTGACCGCACTGGTGAAACGGGCCACCTACAAGTACCGGCACCCGAGGACGCTGCGCATGATCATGCTCGACGCCGGGCACCTCGCGCAGACCTTCGACCTCGTGAGCACCGCGACCGGGCTCGGCCCGTTCCAGACCGCCGCGTTCCGCGACAGCGAGGTCGAGGCGGCGCTCGGCATCGACGGCATCAGCGAGACCGCGCTGTACCTGTTCGGCGCCGGACGCCCGGCCGGACCGACCGACGGGCATCCCATCGACATGCGCGTCGCCGCGCATCCGTACTGAGATTAGGCAGAAATTCCCCGCACCGCGCGGGTTCTCACGATCCGGGAGCACGTGTTCCACTGTGGACGCCACTGGTCAGCGTGACGAGCCCCGTCCCCACCGGCGCCCCTTCCCGGAGGCGACCCGTGCGGTCCACTCGGATCGGGTAGCTGCTTCTCGCTGTGGTTGTTTCGCCGCGTTGGGTGGCGGTTCAAAAGAAGGCGTTGGACAGTGAGGAGGTGGAGGCTCGCGTAGTCCGGGCTGCGGTTGCGTTGTTCCTTGTCTCGCAACACTTCTTCCTTGAGTCCATACGGGCCGGTGCGACGGGCCGGCAGGTGGTGGATCTGCCCGACGTGTGAGTGCCGCGGACGCGCCACGGGAGGCGACCGCGCCGGTGTGTTACGGGCCGAACGTGACCGCGCCGGCGGCGTCTCTGCTGACCTATCCGCACATCCCGGTCGCCCGGACAGCACAGTTGCTGATGGACCTGATGGGCACGCCGGTCTAGACCGGCTGGGTCGCGGAGGTCCCCACGCCGATCGCGACCGAACTGGACAAGTCCGAAAACCAGGCCATCGCGGCGATACGCACGGCACCGGTGGCACATTTCGACGAGACCGGAATCCGGGTCGAGAGCAAGACCTGGTGGCTGCACACCGCCTGCACATCCACACTCACGGCATACCTCGCCCACCCGGTGCGCGGCAGCGGAGCGATGGACGAGTTCGGGATCCTGCCGACCTTCCGTGGTGCCGCAGTCCACGACGGCTGGCGCCCCTACGACTACTACGGCCTCACACACGCCCGCTGCAACGCCCACCATCTGCGCGAACTGGTCGCCCTGGAGAAGCTCAACAAGGCCGTTCACAAAGCCCGCGATGCCGGTCGCAGCGCTATCCCGCGGAGATTCCGAAGCCACTGATCACCCAGTTCATCCGCGCCGTCAACGTCGGCCTGCTGCTGCACCCACCCGAACGGGAACGCAAGCAGGGCACCAGTCACCGTCTACTCAAGCGTCCGCGCCTACATCTCCACTCTGCGAAAGAACGACATCCACACCCTCACCGCACTCCGCAACGCCATCACCGAGAACCCTTGACTGCCAACAAAATTCGCAACAACCTGAATAGCTACCCGGCCGTTTCACTCGATCGTGCGTTCGATTGCGTGTGCGGGCACGGTAGAATGGTGGGGTGTCCGAGACTTCTTCCCTTGTACCGCAGCGGGAGCTGTGGCAACTCACCGCGCGTGAGAAAGCCGCCGCGCTGCGGGACGAGTTGATGTCCTTGTGGCAGCAGGAATCGCGGGTCTACCGGATCATCGCCGACCTCGACAACGGCGGCTCCCGCGAACTGGGGTATGCGTCCACGACGGCGTTGGTGGCGGAGATCGCGCGGACCTCGTCGGCGGCGGTGCGGAAGATGGTGGCGCGGGCGATCGCGCTCAACCCCAGCCACGGTGTCGGTGGCGTGGAGATTCCGGCAGCGGCGCCGTTGACCGGGCAGGCGGCGGCGGAGGGTGCGATCTCGGCGCAGCACGCGGACGCGATCGTGGCAGCGTTGCGGGCCATCCCGGCCACGGTGTCGGCGCAGGAGCGGGAGAGGACCGAGAAGACTCTGGTCGACCTCGCCCGCAACGCCGGTATGCCGGAGCTTGCCCAAGGATGCCAACGGCTCCGCGACACCCTCGACCCCGACGGCGCCGAACCCCGCGACACTCCTGAACCGGCACGGTCGATGCGGTGGCACACCCGCAAAGACGGCTCCGTCAAATTCGACGGCTACCTCGATCCGATCTCCGGGGCGAAGACCCTGGCACTGCTGGAGCCACTCGCTGCGGCTCGTAAGGATGATCCGAGTGATAATCCGTTGGTGCGTGGGCAGGCTGAGCGCAACGGGGATGCGTTCCTGGAAATGGTCACCCTCGCCGCCAGCCACCCCGACTCCCCCAACCGCAGCGGCACCCGCGCGGACCTCATCGTCACCATCACCCTGAACGACCTGAAAAAGGAACTGGGCAAGGCGTGCCTGGACATGGTCACCGACATCACCGCCAGCGAAGCCCGCATCCTCGCCTGCGACTGCAAAATCATCCCCGCCATCCTCGACGGTGCAGGACAGCCCCTGGAAATGGGACGAGCCAAACGCCTGGTCACCGAAGCGATCCGATACATGCTCGCCATCCGCGACTGCGGATGCGCCTTCCCCGGATGTACCCGCAAGCCGAGACACTGCGAAGCGCACCACGTGTTGCCGTGGCATGCGGGCGGCAAGACAGACCTGGGTAACCTCGTGCTGCTATGCGGCTACCACCACCGCCTGCTGCACAACAGCGACTGGACACTCCGCATGGTCAACGGCCTCCCAGAGTTCACCCCACCAGCCTTCCTCGACCCCTGGCGAAAACCCAGAACCAACACCATCCACACCGCCCAACCCCGCGCCGCCTAACCCGGAACCCCGCCACCCCAGCGGGGCACCCCGGCAGCACCGTGGACAGTTTTCCGACAGGGGCCAGCACCACCCGCCCCGCCCCTGCGGGAACACTCACTCGCCCAATACTCCGCCACCACTGTGCGCGCGGCCCGGCGAGCAACCCATTACGTCCACAATGGACTAGAAACCACCACACACTTCCCGCCTCGCCCCGGCTCCCCAGTACCGGAGGGTTACGGGACACTGCCCGCTCACCGATGTCAGCCGGGTACGGCAACCAAGGCGACCATCAAGTTCGGTTCGTGGGGGAACTGACGCTCCCCGAGAACACGCGAGCCGAGACAAGCCACGCGACCGAGGATCAAGCCACCAACGCCGTCCCCGACCCATCGAAGCGGTACCCGACACCGATCAGCGTAGTGATGTTCGCCGTTCCCGGGCCCAGTTTTTCGCGCAGTTTCCGGATGTGGACGTCGATGGTGCGCGAGCCGTGGCCGTGCGGCTCTCCCCATACCTCGCGCATCAGGGTCGTCCGGTCGTGTACCGCGCCGGGCCTGGTGCACAGAAATGCCAGCAGGTCGAATTCCAGTCTGGTGAGGCGGACGGGGTCGCCGTGCGCGAAAACCTGGCGCGAGGCGAGGTGGACGACCAGTGGTTCGCCCGTGCTTCCTCGTTGCGGAGGGACGGTTACGCCGGTTTCGCGGCGGGCGAGGACCGCGTCGATCGCTTCGGTGACGTCGGCGACCAGGCCGGGGTAGTCGGTGGGGGCTGCCGGGCCCGACACGCGGATGTGCACGCCGATTCCGCTGGGCTCCGTGGCTACGCGGACGACGGACGCGGTCATGAGATTTCCTCCGGTGGCTGCCCCGATTCGTGTTTCGATAGCACCATCGCGGCCGGACGCGGTCAACGTTTCCCGCACGGTGGAAATCCCACTCCTTGATCACGGCCGACCCGGACGCGGGATCGGTCGCACACTGTCTTCGAGGTCCGCACGCGGGAAGGGGGGCCATGAAGTTCCTGCTGATCACCTTGATCACGCACACCCCGGATCCGGTTGTTCACCGCTGTCACCACGTTGAGCCTGCTCGACCCGGTGCGCGCGTTCGAGGACTACGCGACCTTGGACAACCTCCGCGACGCACTTCCCGACCCGCCGTGGCCGGACGCGACTGAAAGGCACGCATGTCCCCGATCCCGCTCTCGGTACTCGACCTCGTCCCGATCTCCGCGGGCTCCACCACGCGCGACGCGATCCGCAACACCGTCGACCTCGCGCAACGGACGGAGCGCGCGGGCTACCGGCGGTACTGGTTCGCCGAGCACCACTTCAACCCCGGTGTCGCCGGCGCCTCGCCCTCGGTCGTCATCGCGCTCGTGGCCGCGGCGACCGACCGGATCCGGCTCGGCTCCGCCGGTGTCCAGCTCGCGCACCGGACCGCACTGTCCACTGTGGAGGAATTCGGGCTGCTCGACGCGCGCCACCCCGGCCGGATCGACCTCGGGCTCGGCCGCAGCGGACCTCAGCTCCTCAAGGAGCGGGCGCGGCGGCCCGCGACCGAAGTCGTCGAACGGACCGCGCCCAACGGGCTGCTCATCCCGAAACCCGCGTCGATCGACATCGTGAAGCTGGCTTCCTCGGCACGGTTCGCCGCGAGCTCCGCGCTGCTGCGGCCGGACGGCGCGCCACCGCCGGACTACGCGGCCCAGGTCGCCGACATCCTCGCGCTGCTCGGCGGCACGTACCGCACGCCCGAAGGCATCGAAGCGCACGCCACGCCGGGGGAAGGCGCGGACGTCGAGGTGTGGATCCTCGGCAGCAGCGCCGGGCTGAGCGCGACCGTCGCGGGTTCGAACGGGCTCCGCTTCGCGGCGAACTACCACGTCAGCCCGGCCAGCGTGCTCGAAGCCGTGGACGCCTACCGTGCCGCGTTCAAGCCCTCGGACACCCTCGATCGGCCGTACGTGGCGGTCTCGGCCGATGTCGTGGTGGCCGGGACCGACGCGGAGGCGCAGCGGCTCGCCACCGGGTACGCCGCGTGGGTCCGGAGCATCCGCCGGTTCGAAGGCGCCATCCCGTTCCCCAGCCCCGAAGACGCGGCCGCGCTCCCCTGGACCGGCGAAGACCGCGAACTCGTGGCGGACCGGGTCGCCACGCAGTTCGCGGGCTCACCGGCGACGGTCACCGCGAAACTGGCACAGCTCCAGGAGGCGACCGGCGCGGACGAGCTGGCGATCACGACCATCACCCACGACCACACCGACCGCGTCCGCTCCTACGAACTGCTCGCCGAAGCCTGGCTGGAGCGGTAACGGCTGAGCCGTCGACAGCGACCGACGGCTCAGCCGTCGACCGCAAGCGAGTCCGCGGCCGGGGCGCCCCTGACGTACCACCCTTCGTCGATGTCACGACGATTGCGCGGGCGGGCCGGAGGCGGCAACAGAGGTCCGCACCGCGGACGCGGCGACGGCGGGAATATTCGTTCGGGCGAACGCGGGAGATCGGGGCAATCCGGCCGGGCATCCACTCCGAATGGCCTTGAGTCAGCGAAGACCACCGCCGCGCTTCGCACCCTGGCATCGCGCGAAGCCGGGCGGACGAGCCCGCGCGCCCGTGGCGGGCAGTGAGGAGATCGTCAGTGTTCGGCAAGAGCTTCGCCAGCAGAATGATCAACCGCAGTGCGGAAAACGAGCGTGACCGTCGGCGGTTCCTCCGCGCCGCCGGGCTCGGCGGGCTGGGTGTCGTCGGCGCGAGCGCGCTGGGCGGGCTCGGTGGCACCGCCGTCGCCGCCGCCCGCCCTTCCCCGGCCGCCAAAGCCGCCGCCGGGGGCGTGAGCGACGGCGCGGTACTCAATTTCGCGTTGAACCTCGAATACCTCGAAGCGCAGTTCTACCTGCACGCGGTCACCGGGAAAGGGC
>NZ_BAAANN010000071.1:0-22128 GCF_039529815.1 Amycolatopsis minnesotensis
TGCAGATGTCGCAATCCACACCGAACCCGGAGGCCCTCCTCACACCAAGATCATCCGATCACGTGTCGCCCCGTACCCAACCTCCATGGTCAATACACCTAGTCGTCGTTGTCGAGTTCGCTGATCCCCCATCCTGCCGCCGCGGAAAGCCCTTCGAGGTACCCGATGGCCCGCTCCGCTTTCGGGTACCGGTGCACGAGCGCCCAGAACCGGGCGTTGTGCCCGGCGACCTGGAGATGGGCGAGTTCGTGCACGAGCACGTAGTCGAGCACCCAGGACGGCACGTCCCGGAGCCGCTCGCTCACCCGGATCGTGGCGTCCGACGGGGTGCACGAGGCCCATCGCGTGCGCATCGGGGGCACCCAGCGGACGCTCGCCGGGCCGTCCGCGTTTTCGAGGTAGCGGGCGGAAAGCTGGGCGCACCGCAGTGCGAGCGCCGTGTCCGAAGCCCGCGCCGGGGACGCCCGGCGATGTTCGGTGCGCTGGAGCTTGCGCTCCATCTCGGCGACCCAGTGCTCCTCTTCGGCGCGGCTCATCTTCGCCGGGATGAGCACGACGAGCGTGTCACCGTCCCGGTAGGCGGTCACTGTCCGGCGGCGCCGCGCGCTGCGCCGCACTTCGATCTTCTGGTGTTCGGATTCCGTTCGCTGGAACGTCTCTCCCCCGCTCTTCCGCGAGGGCACCCGTGCTTCGGCCACTCATCCACGGTACGACCAAGTGCCGACAACTCCGATGGCTGCAAGGTCACATCCCCCGAGTTGTCCACACCTGAATCACCCTGTGGACAACTTCGTTTTCCCCTTTCGGATCGCCAAAACTCTGTCACCCTGTGCGCATGGTCGAACACGATTACGGATCGGCGGAGATCGTCCTCCCGGTCAAGCCGAAGCTGCTTCCCGGCCTCGACGTGCTGGAACGCGGCGACGGGCAGGTCCAGTTCGGCGTGCACTCCGGGCACAGCGTCGTCGCCTGCGACGTTTCGCCCGACATCCTCTCCGCGCTGCGGCGGCTCGACGGCAGCACCAGCACGACCGATCTGCTGGCGCTCGCTGAGGGCGAACACCACGCCGAAGAGCTGAGGGATCTGCTCACCGAACTCACCGAACTCGGATTCCTCGAAGACGCCGACGAACCACGCACCGACACCCCCGTACTCCGCGACGCCTCGTTCTGGTCGCTGCGGACGGGCCGCACCCGGCGCGAGACGACCGCTGACCGGGCCCGCTACGCGGTCGTGGTGCACGGCGTCGGCAGGCTCACCACCACGGTCGCCTGCCTGCTCGCGGCCGCGGGCGTCGGGCACGTACGGGTCGAGACGGACGGCCTGGTCGGCGAAGAGGAACTCGGCGGCGGCTTCTCCGACGCCGATCTCGGGCGGCAGCGGCGGACCGCGACCGCCGAGCTCATCCAGCGGGTGAACCCGCGCGTCAAGACCGGCAAGCTCGGCCGCAGGCCGCCCGATCTCGCGGTGCTGGCCGACGCGGTGGTCCCGGCACCCGAGCTGGTGGCGGAGCTGGTCGCCGACGGCATCACGCACTTGCGGGCCGGGGTGCACGACGGGCGCGGCGTCGTCGGCCCGCTCGTCATCCCCGGGCGCAGTAGCTGCCTCCGCTGCCTGGACCTCCACCACGCGGACCGGGACGGGCACTGGCCGCTGGTCGCGAGCCAGCTGGCCGGGCGAAGGCAACGGGCCGACCTCAGCGACGTGTCCGCGACGGCGGCACTGGCCTGTGTCCAATCGCTGCGCGCGCTGCTCTCGGCGGAGCGGCGGCCGCCCACTTGGGAGACCACGCTCGAGGTCGACGCCTTCGACGGCACGGTCGCGCACCACCCCGCGCCACCGCACCCGGACTGCGGCTGCCGTCCATCAGCTGGGATACCCCCGATGGCGTAGCACCGATCCACTCCCGTGATCGGCTGCGCCGACCAATGGTGGCAAGGCAGAATCGTTCGGGTGACTGAATCCCACGACGCAGCCGAGGAACGGACCGACTCCGCGATCCCGCACCGGACGGCGGCCCGCACGGCGAAGCTCGCCAGCCTGCCACTCGGCATCGCCGGACGCGCGGTCGGCGGCTGGGGACGAAGGCTCACCGGGCAGAGCGCCAAGGAGGTCAACGCGGCCCTGTCGGCCAAGGCCGCCGAGCAGCTGTTCGAAGTCCTCGGCACGCTCAAGGGCGGCGCCATGAAGTTCGGCCAGACGCTCAGCGTCTTCGAAGCCGCGGTGCCCGACGAGATGGCGGAGCCCTACCGCGACGCGCTCACGCGCCTGCAGGCGGCGGCCCCGCCGATGCCCATCCGCCAGACGCAGCGGGTGCTGACGGAGCAGCTGGGCAGGGCGTGGCGCGAGCGGTTCCGCGACTTCGACGACGTGCCAGCCGCCGCGGCCAGCATCGGCCAGGTGCACCGCGCCGTGTGGCACGACGGCCGCGAAGTCGCGGTCAAGGTCCAGTACCCGGGCGCCGACGAGGCGTTGCGCAGCGACCTGCGCCAGCTCCAGCGGTTCAGCAGGCTGTTCCAGGCGCTGGTACCGGGCACCGAGGTGAAGCCCCTGCTCGCCGAGCTGGCGGCGAGGATGGACGAAGAGCTGGACTACCGCGCGGAGGCCGACAACCAGCGCGCGTTCGCGAAGGTCCTCGACGGCGACCCCAGGGTCGTCGTGCCCAAGATCGTGGCGAGCGCCCCGAAGGTCGTGGTGAGCGAATGGATCGACGGCACCCCCCTTTCCCGGATCATCTCCTCCGGTGACAAGGCGACCAGGGACCACGTGGGCACCCTGCTCGCCGAGTTCCACTACTCCTCACCCGAGCGCGCGCACCTGCTGCACTCGGACCCGCACCCCGGCAACTTCATGCTGCTCGGCGACGGCAGGCTCGGCGTCATCGACTTCGGCGCCGTCGCCAGGCTGCCGGACGGGATCCCCAGCCATCTCGGCGAGATGACCAGGCTCGCGCTCGACGGCCGCTCACGCGAACTCATGTCCCTGCTGCGCAGCTCGGGTTTCGTGCGGCAGGGGACCGAACTCGACCCCGACGACGTGCTGTCCTACCTCGCCCCGTTCACCGAACCGCTGGCCACCGAGACCTTCCACTTCACGCGCAAGTGGATGCAGCGCCAGGCCGGCCGCATCGGCGACACCAGGGGCCAGGACTTCCGCACCGGCCGCTCGCTGAACCTCCCTCCGGAGTACCTGCTGATCCACCGGGTCACCGCCGGGTCGACCGGCATCCTCTGCCAGCTCGACGCGGAAATCCCGGCGAGGTCGATTGTGGAGCGGTGGCAGCCGGGCTTCGCCGCCTGAGGAGCCGATCGGGACGAGTTGTCCACAACCCGGCGCTGATCCGCACGAAAATGCCGTTCGCGGCCCGAACCTGTCCACAGTTGGCCGGACCCGGTACCGCGGCGCCCCGCCGCGCAGGACGCTTTCGTCATGACTCGTCCGAGCAACGTCCGAACCGACCTCCCGTCCGGTGTGGTCGACTCCGTGTCCAGCATCGACGCCCTGCGCAGCGCGGGTGTCTCCGGCAGCACGATCGCGGGCCGATGCCGCCCAGGCGGCCCGTGGCGGCGCCTGCTGCCGGGCGTGCTTCTCCTCAGCGGCGGTGAACCCACGCGAAACCAGCAGCTGCGGGCGGCGGTGACGCGCGCGGGCCCGCCCGCCGTCATCACCGGGGTCGATGCCCTGTGCGCGCACGGGATCGCGCTGCCGAGGTCGTGCTCGGTGCACCTGCTCCTCCCGAGATCGCGCCGCCTCATCCCGCACGGTTTCGTGAACCACGAGCGGACCGCGCGGCTGCCGGACCCGGTGTTCGTCGACGGGCTCCCGTTCGCACCGGTACCGAGGGCCACGATCGACGCGGCACGGCAGGAGACCGACGCCGAGCGGCTGCGGCGCCTGCTGTCGCTGCCGGTGTACTACGGCCTCTGCACCGGAGCGGACCTGAACGCCGAACTCGACGCGGGAAACCAGCGCGGCACCAGCGCGGTGCGCGATACCCTGCGCCGCCTCGATTCCCTTGGCGACACGTTCCTCCACGGCATGGCACGGCGCCTGCTGCGCACGGCGCCCCTGCCACCGCCAGCGTGGAACGTGACGGTGTGCGACCGGCTCGACCGGCCGATCGGGCTGGCCGACGCCTGGTGGGACGAGATCGGCCTCGCCTGGCAGTTCGGGGCACGCGGGACGGGCGAAGCCGGCGGCAAGATGAGCCACCTCGCGCTCCGCGCCGCCGGGGTCGTGGTGGTCCGCACCGAGGCCGGCATGCTCGAAGACTCCCCTGCCCGCGCGGCGAAGGAACTGGTGCGCGCGTTCGGCCTCGCCGCCCGTCGCGAGCGCCCGCCGGTCCTCGCACGGGGCGTGGTGGCCGCGGCATGAGCCGCCAGCGGTCCACAGTGGACGAACTCGGTGCCGGGCTCACCAGTACTCGTCGGGGAGCTTGCCCTCGATGTCCCTCGTGTGGGAGCGCGCGCAGTCCGGGCACAGATGCCGCACCCGGCCGCGCTCGTGCTCGTGCTCGTGCTCGTGCTCGGAAACCCATGCCAGCGCGTCCATCGGGTCCGCTCGCGCGTCCTGGATCCGTCCGCAGCGATAACACCGCGCCGCGGCCGCTTCCGTCACCGCGACCGTCCATGGTGGACGGTTCGAGCGCCGAGGACGAACAGGTCCGCACGGTTTCCCGCGTACTCGGGTGCCGCCGGATCGAGCAAGGCGCGAACGGCGGCTTGGTCGGCCTCGGCGATCCGGTCACCGCACACCTTGACGAACCAGTCGAGCCGTTCGAGCACGTAGTCACGCGCCAACTCGGACAGGGGAGCCGGATGATCGAGCAGGTAGCTGAACGAACCCACGCCGGTCAGACCGGCCTCGGCCAGCGCGCCGCCCCAGCCGTACGGCATGCGGACCGCGCCGGGCATGGTCGTCCTCAGGTCGAGGAACCACGCTTCGCGCGCGGTGTTGAGCCGCCCTTCGAGGCCGGGTTCCCCGATGCCGAGGTCGTACGGCAGGCAGCGAATGTCGAGCCCGCCTTCGCCGAGTGCGAGCACGCCACCCGGTTTGAGCGCCTTCGCGAACGCGGTGACGGCGGCCTGCTGGTCGGGCAGGTGGTGCACCATGCCCGCCGCCCAGATGAGGTCCACCGGCGGCAGGAACGGCAGGCCGCCTGCCGCGTCGGCCTGGTGCTGTTCGATCTCGACCAGCCCGGCGGCCGCGGGTGCGGAGACCTCGGCAGCGGCGGCCAGCAGCTCGGGCACGGCGTCGACGAGGATGAGGGTGCCACCGCGCCTCGCGGCGAGCGCGGCCGCGAGCGCCTTGCTCATTCCGCCCGCGCCGCACCCCGCGTCGACCACGACCGGCCGCGGAGGGAGCTCCGCTACGAGTCGCTCCGCCGCCACGGCGGTGGCGGCGGCATCGAGTTCGTCGGCGCGCCGCAGCGCGGAAAGGCGTTCGGACCAGTTGATGTCATCGTGCGTGTGCGCTGCCACCCGGCCCATTCAACACGACCTGCCAAGTCAGGGAAGGAACCTTTCGAGGTCCCAGACATTCCGGTCGAGGTGCTCGCGCAGGGCGGCCTGAGCGTCGGCGAGATCGCCGCGGCCGAGCGCGTCGGCGAGCCGCTGGTGGTGTTCGACGGCCATCTCGGCGCGGCCTGGCTGCACCGAGAACGCCACCACTCCGGTGCGCTGCTGGCGGTCGCCCATCGAACAGTAGAGCTCGGTCAGCTCGGTGTTCCCGACCGCTCGGATGATGGAGGTGTGGAACTCGCGGTCGCACGCGATGACCTCGGGGTACCCGGCGCGGTCCGCGAGCAGGGCGCGCTGCTTGTCGATCAGCGGAAGGAGCACTCCCGAAACGTCCAGGTTCCGCTCGACGATCTCCCGCACCGCGTACTGCTCGAGCACCAGGCGGGTGGTGGAGAGCTCGCGGATCTGGCGTGCGGTCACCTCGGTCACCAGCGCGCCCCGCCGGGGCAGGAGCTGCAGGAGCCGCTCGGCGTCCAGGCGCAGGAACGCCTCCCGTACGGGGGTGCGGGAAAGGCCGGTGACCTTCGCGATGTCCATTTCGGTGACGATGTGCCCCGGTGGCAGGACCAGGTCGACGATCAGCTGCTTGACGTAGTGGTAGACGAAGTCCTTCGCGGGCTGGTCGGCTGGCCGGCTGGCCTCGGGAAGCACGGGAGGTGATCCGGTGCTTGCGAACGGGGCGCTCACTGCCGCTCCTGACTCGGGACTGCGGGACCCGCCCAGTCTAGGCGGAGAGTCAGCACCGGTGACAGGCCAGCGCGGCGCGGCCGGTGTGCCGGACCGTGGCGATCCGGCACACCGGGCGCTCACGCCGGGACGACGCGGAAGCGGCGGTTTTCCAGTGCCGGGTTCCTGCCCCGCACCGACTCGATCCTCGCCTGGTCGAGATCGGCGACGGCGGTGCCGGGCGCCTCCCCCGCCCCTGCCACCACGACACCCATCGGGTCGAGGATCACGCTCTGCCCGGTGCAGTGCGGGCCGGTCTGCCCCGCGGCGAGCAGATAACTGGTGTTCTCGATGGCACGCGCCTTCAGCAGGGTGAGCCAGTGCTCTTCCTTGGCGGGGCCGGCCGCCCACGCGGCGGGCACGAGCAGCACGTCGGCGCCGCCGTCGACGAGCCGTCGTGAACTCTCCGGGAAGCGGATGTCGTAACAGGTCTGGATGCCGAAGGTGAAACCGTCGAGTTCGAAGGTCGCCGGGTCGGTGATCTCGGCGGGCACGACTGTGTCGGACTCGCGGTAGCCGAACGCGTCGTAGAGGTGAACCTTGCGGTAGAGCGCGGAAAACGAGCCGTCCGGAGCGATCGCGACGACCGTGTTCGCCGCACGCGACTCCTCCGGGAGGCGTTCCGCGAAACCCACGACGGCGTGCACACACGCGTCGCGAACGACCTCGCGAACAGCGGAAAGCCACGGGCCGTCCAAGGGCTCGGGATAGGAGGTGTCCTCGCTCGTCTTCGCCGGGTCGTGGTACATCCCGAACTCGGGGGTCACCACGAGGCGGGCGCCACGGTCGGCGGCCGCCTTGATGCCCTCACTGACGAACTTGAGGTTTTCCTGCTTGTCGAGACCGGCGGCGAACTGGGCCACCGCGACGGGAAGGGACATGATTCAGCCTTTCTGCAGAGAGGAGGAGGTGAGCTCCGGCGCCCGCAACGGCCGTTCGGGGTGCACGAAGAACCAGCAGACGACGCCGAGCAGGCCGGAAATCGCGAGGATGCCCATCGCCAGCACCCAGTTGCCGCCGATCCCGACCAGGATGCCGGTGCACAGCGGGCCCGCCGCCGACATGAGGTTGCCCCACAGGTTCGTCCAGCCGGTGACGGTGGCCGAATAGCCGCCGCCGAGGTCCTGGCACGCCGCCCAGACGTGCACCTGGACGACCCCGACGGCGCCGAGGCTCAGGCACAGGCAGGTGATCAGCACCGGCACGCTGGTGGACAGGGCGCCGAGCACGAGGAACGCCGCGGCCAGCAGGTACCCGGCCGAGGCGATCCGCACCCGCCCGCGCCAGCGCCGGAACACCCGGTCGTTGAGCGCGCCCATGCCGAACACGCCCGCGATCATCGCGACCCAGGGCAAGGAGCCGAGAAAACCCATTTCCCGCAACGAAAGCCCGCGGGCGTCGACGAGGTAGGTCGGCAGCCAGGTGGCGAAAAAGCCCTGGATCAGCAGCAGGCACGCGTACTGGGCGCCGATCGCCCAGAACTGGCCGGAACGCGCGAACGCCCGCCACGGCAGTGCGACCTCGGCTTCGGTCCGCTGCCGGTCCGACTCGATGTGGCGCACCTCGGCCCCGGACGCGTTCGGGTGCGAACTCGGCTCGTCTCGCACCACCCACCACCACAACAGCGCCAGCACGAGCCCGACCACCGCGAACACGTGGAAGGAGTCCTCCCAGCCGAAACTGTCGATGATCCAGACGACCAGCGGTGAGCCGATCACGTTGCCGAGGTAGAGCCCGCACAACAGCAACGAGTTCGCCCTCGACTGCTCCCGGCGCGGGAACCAGCGCTGGAGCGTGTAGACCGACGTCGGCCAGTCCGCCGCCTGCCCGAGCCCGAGCAGGATCCTGATCACGACGAACCCGAGGAACACCACCCCGTACGGGGTCAGGAAGGTGAAGACCGACCACCAGATCCCGGCCAGCGCGAGCACCCGGCGCGGGCCGAACCGCTTCGCGAGCAGCCCGCCGGGTACCTGGAACAACGCGTAGGCCCACCAGAACGACGTGAGGATCACCGACATCTCGGTGACGCTGAAGCCGTATTCCTTCTGGATGACCGGCGCGGCGACGGTCATCGCGGCGCGGTCCATGCTCATCACGAACGTCACCGGCAGCAGCAGCCCGCCCGCGATGAGCCACCGCAGCCTGCCGGAGAACAGCCCTTGGCCCGCCACATCGGTGCGCGGCGAACCGTTCGTGGCAGTCATCGCGGCGTCACTCGACCGGGGCGCCGAGGCCGGCCTCGAAGTGCGCGAGCGCACCGGACCACTCGGACAGCTTGCCCCCCACCGTGATCTTCTCCTTCAGCTCCGGCTCGAGCGCTTCCTTCCCGGCCAGGACCGCCGCCAGTTCGAGCGCCTCTTCACGGCCGATCACGGCCACCCCGTCCGAGTCACCGAAGACCACGTCACCGGGGTTGATCACCACCCCGCCGACGGTGACCGGCACGTTGATCGCCCCCTCGACGCCGAGTATGCGCGTCGTCCGCGCCGAGACGCCTGCCGAGAACACCGGCAGCCCGAGTTCGAGGATCTCGTCGACGTCGTTGATCGAACCCGAGACGACCGCGCCGACCGCGCCGCGCGCGGCGGAGGTGAAGGCCACCATGCCGCCGAAGCAGGAACGGCTGTCCCCGGACTGGTCGATGACCAGCACATCCCCGGGGCGCACCTCGTCGGCGGCGACGTGCAGTGCCGTCGAGTCGAGGTGCGGGAGCCGCACGGTGAACGCGGAGCCGACGAACCCGAGCGGGCGCCGGATCGGCGAGAGCCCGCGCGGGAAGCCGTGGTCGCGCAGGTGCCCGAGGGTGGAGGTCTGGACCTTCGACAACGCGTCCACGATCGACGTGTCCAGCGCGGGAGGTGCCTGGCGGCGAACGAACATGCTCGACTCCTTTGTCGTTGGCATACCTAACGCATGCGTTGAGTATGCGTATCATTCGCCTGGTCGGGATCGCAATACCCTGACCGCACAGTGCCGACGAATCCGCAGGTCAAGAGCACATGGCGAAGGCCGTCGCCCCGCAGGCGGGACGACGGCCTCAGCAGACTCGGCGCAGGATCAGCGGCGGATCAGCCGTCGAACCGCCTGGCGCGCTTCGCGGCCCAGCGCGCGATCCGGTCCCACCTGCGGGCGGACCGGAGTTCGAGCGCCTGCCGTACCCGCGTCGCCTCCCTCGAGTCGTGTATTCGTGCTCTGGACAGTTCTTCGTAGATCAACATCTCGGTGATCTCCTTGATCGGGATCGGAGTCGCGCTCGGTTCACCGAGCACTGGCTGAAGCTTTCGAGTCGTCAGGGACGTCGTGTTCATGCCGCCGCACTCCTCCGGTCGGACGCCGCTTTCGGGGCGTCGGAACTGGCGTGCTCGACGGGGTTCTTGCGCGGACGGCCACGAGGACGCTTCCTCGCGACGACGGCGCCGCGCTCGAAGATCTCGCCACCCCAGACGCCCCATGGCTCGCGCCGGGCCAATGCCCCGGCGAGACAGGCTGCCCGTACCGGGCAGTCGCCGCAGAGGCCCTTGGCACGCTCGAGGTCGGCCGGGGTCTCCGCGAACCAGAGGTCCGCGTCGCCGGACCGGCAGGGCAGTGCCGACTCCGGTGCCGCGACCGCGTCGATCAGGTCCCCCACTCCGAGACCAGCGGCCTGGGTGAACACGTCGGGTAACGCCCCCTCTGACGCGAAGGCGATTGCCGATGACATTCCCGTTCTCCTTTGGGTAGTACCGATTTTTCTGACGGTGGAAAGTGGACAGTGGCTCGGCCGGACCAGGAACCGACCATGAAAAACACGAAGGCCGCGGATCCGTTTCCGGTTCCGCGGCCTTCGTGAGCCTGTCGTCCTGACGACGGGTCAGGGACTTCTCTCGAGAGGAGACTGCGGAACATGGGGCTGGGTGACCAGCTGCCCATCGGCAATCGGCTTGACATCGGTGGTGCCCGGGCGCACGGCGTCGAACGCCGCGGCCGGCACGAAGACATCGGTGGCAGTGGCGGTGGCGTGGACATAGGTGTGCCGCGGCCGCGGCGTGCGGCTGCATTCGTTCACCTCGGTCCAGCGCGAAGCGCCGAACATGCCAGTGCCCAGGTCGGCGTGCACGCGCTCGGTGGCGCGGGACAGCGTGGTACCCGGGTTGCCGATGATGAAGAATGTGATCATCGTGGGACACCACCTTTCACTGTCCGTGCCTGGCCGCGAGCGGGCCGGCGAAGTCTTCTCCGAGGCCTTCCGACTTCGGTGCTTGCAGGTTATTGGTCCCCCGAAGGACCGTGCAACCTATTTTTGAAGATTCTCGCCGAAGCGGCGAAAATCATCCCCCATCAGCGGTTGCGCCGCGCGGATCCCCCGTCGCGCGCGGCCGAGTGGTACGACCGTACCGCCGGGCCTACCGGCCGCGCACCACCGCGAGCACCTCGGCGCCGAACCGCTCCAGCTTGCTCGCCCCGATCCCGGAGATCGACACCAGAGCGTGGTCGTCGGCAGGCCGCTGCTCCGCGATCGCGACGAGCGTCGCGTCGGTGAACACGACGTAGGCGGGCACCTTGAGCTCGCGCGACCGGTCGCCGCGCCACGCCTTCAGCCGTTCGAGCAGGTCCTCGTCCACAGTGGACGGGCACCGGCCGCAGCGGCTCAGCTTGATCTCCATGGTCTCGGTCAGCACGCCGCCGCAGATCCGGCACCGCGCCTTGCTGCCGGACGGCTTCGCCTGCGACCTCGCGACGCGCGCGGCGGGGTGGTCCTCGGGGATCAGCCCGTACAGGAACCGGCTTCGCCTGCGATGACGACGACCGCCGGGGTTGCGCGCCAGCGCCCAGCTGAGGGACAGGTGCTCCCTCGCCCGCGTGACGCCGACGTAGAGCAGCCTCCGCTCCTCTTCGATCGCGCTGTCGTCACCGTCCGCGTGCAGGATCGGCATGGTCCCGTCGGCCAGCCCGACGAGGAACACCGCGTCCCATTCGAGGCCCTTCGCAGCGTGCAGCGACGCCAGCGTGACGCCCTCGACCGTCGGCGGGTGCTGCGCGGCGGCGCGCTGTTCGAGATCGGCGACGTACCTGGCGAGGTCGGCCCCCTCGACGGCGGTCGCGAGCTCTTCGGCGAGTTCGACGAGGGCGAGCAACGCGTCCCAGCGCTCCTTAGCCGCCCCGCCGGCGGGCGGCTGCTCCGTGAGCCCGACCTTGGCGAGCACCCGCCGGACGGAGGTGACGAGGTCGCGCCCGCCGTCATCCGCGGAGGCCACCCGCAACGCGCTCATCGCCTGGCGCACCTCGGCACGCGCGAAGAACCGCTCTCCCCCGCGCACCAGGTACGGGATGCCCAGCTCGGTCAGCGCCTGCTCGTAGGCCTCGGACTGCGCGTTGACGCGGTAGAGGATCGCGATCTCGCTGGCCGCGACTCCCCCGTCGAGCAGCTGGCGGATGCGCGCCGCGGCGGCACTCGCCTCCGCCGGCTCGTCCTCGTACTCGGCGAACCGCGGTTCCGGCCCGGCATGGCGCTGCCCGATCAGCTGGAGGCGCGAGCCCGCTGGCCTGCCGTGCGCCGCGCCGATCACCCGGTTCGCCAGGTCGACGACCTGTGGTGTGGACCGGTAGTCGCGCTCCAGCCGGACCACGGTGGCTTCGGGGAAGCGCCGCGTGAACTCGAGCAGCGAGCGGGGTGAAGCGCCGCCGAAGGAGTAGATCGTCTGGTTCGCATCCCCGACGACGGTCAGGTCGTCCCTGCCGCCGAGCCACGCGTCGAGAAGGCGCTGCTGGAGCGGCGTGACGTCCTGGTATTCGTCGACGACGAAGCACCGGTACCGCTCGCGGAACTCCTGCGCGACGGCGCCGTGCTCCTCGAGCGCGGCGGTGGTGTGCAGCAGGAGGTCGTCGAAGTCGAGGACCTGCGCCGAGTTCTTGACCTCCTCGTAGCGGCGGTAGACCTCCGCGACTTTGGCGACCGGGACCGGGGTGTCGCGCTGGGTTCGGGCCGCCACCGCGGGGTAGTCGTCCGGGGCGACCAGCGAGGCCTTCGCCCATTCGATCTCGCTCGCGAGATCGCGGACGGTCTCGATCTCGGTACCGGCGCCCGCGCGGTTGGCGGCCTGGCCGACCAGCCGGAACTTGTTGTCGACGAGGTCCCACGGCCGGTCGCCGACGACGCGGGGCCAGAAGTAGCGGAGCTGGCGGCGTGCCGCGGCGTGAAAGGTCAGCGCCTGCGCGCCGTCGACGCCGAGCGAGCGGAGCCGCGTACGCATCTCCCCCGCGGCGCGCGCGGTGAACGTGACGGCGAGTACCTGCCCCGCCGCCACGTGCCCCGACGCGATGAGGTGCGCGATGCGGTGCGTGATGGTGCGGGTCTTGCCGGTGCCGGCGCCTGCCAGCACGCAGACCGGCCCGCGGGGCGCGCCGGCGGCAGCCCGCTGTTCGGGGTCGAGCGCGTCCAGCAACCCCGGCCTGGTCGAGGATCCCAGTGCGGTGGCCACCGTCGCATCCTCGCAGAGGGTGCGGCTCCGGGAGCGCAGGCCCGGCCGTATCCTGGCTCGTATGGCGGGAAAGCAGGACAAGGAAGCTGCTAAGCAGGCGAAGAAGGAGAAGCGCGCGGCGAGCAAGGCTCGGCGCGGGCAGATCTTCGAAGCGTTCAAGATGCAGCGCAAGGAAGACAAGGCGCTCATCCCGTGGATGCTGGGATCAGTGCTGGTCATCACGGGTGTGGTGTTCGGGATCGGGTTCCTGATCAACGCCCAGTGGGCGCTGCTGCCGCTCGGCATCCTGCTCGGCCTGCTCGCCGCCGTGATCATCTTCGGCCGCCGGGTGCAGAAGACCGTGTACTCGAAGGCGGACGGCCAGCCCGGCGCGGCCGGGTGGGCGCTGGACAACCTGCGCGGCAAGTGGCGGGTGACCCAGACCGTCGCGGCGACGACGCAGCTCGACGCCGTGCACCGCGTGCTGGGCGGCCCCGGCGTGGTCCTGGTCGCCGAGGGCGCGCCGCACCGGGTGAAGGGCCTGCTCGCCCAGGAGAAGAAGCGGGTCGCGCGGCTCGTCGGCGAGACGCCGATCTACGACGTCATCGTGGGCACCGAAGAGGGCCAGGTGCAGCTCCGCAAGCTGCAGAACTACCTGATGAAGCTCCCCCGCAACCTCAAGCCGGCCCAGGTCGACGCGCTGGAGGCGAAGCTGGCCGCGCTCGGCAGCCGTGGCGCCGCGATGCCGAAGGGCCCGATGCCGCAGGGCGCGAAGATGCGCAACGTGCAGCGCACCATCCGCAGGCGCTGACCGCACCGAGTACGCGAAACGGGCGGCGAGGAAGCTTCCTCGCCGCCCGTTCTCGTTCGTCAGGGTTTTCAGCGCAGCCGGACGACGACGGTGCCGGTCAGCCGGTCCAGCCAGCTGCGGCCGTCGTTGTCGCGCACGAGCGCGGGCACGATCACGAACGTCAGCGCGCCGCGCACGAGCGCGCGCACCGGGCCGACCAGCGCGCCGCCGTCGAGCCGGGCCACCCTGATACCGGTGACCGCCATGCCGGGGGTGAACCCCGCGAAGGTGACCGGGACCACGGTGATGACCGCCCAGGTGCCGACCGCCCACCAGTTGAAGGCCTGCATGGTGGCCACGTCGGCGAAGTCGGGGCGCCGGAACAGCGCCGTCACCAGTGACGCGAGCACGAGGTCGACGAGCAGCGCGAGCACCCGCGTGCCGAAGGTCGCGGCGGACCCGGCACCGTTTTCCGGCAGGCCCAGCCGCTCGCCCCGCCAGCGCGGCGGCTCGTCTTCGCCCGCGGCCGCGCCGGGGGCGGACAGCCATTCGCCGGTCCATCTCGCCACCCGTCCAGGGTAACCGGCTGGCCAGGAGGGGGCCCGCACTGGTCCACTACCTGGATCCGCCGACCCGTTAACACCGGCGAAACATTCGGGTGACGGTCGGGCAACACCGCGCTCTTAGCGTGAGCCGAAGAGAGTAACGCGCAAGCGGCGTCGGCGGTCGGCCTATCACGCTCCGAGGTCGGTGCGGCCGCGACCGCGGCAGCCCGCAGCACCGCCGGGCAACGAAGACGAAGGAGTTACCGAGGGTGACCACTACTCCAGACGACATCCAGCGCCTCATCAAGGATGAGGACGTGCAGTTCGTCGATGTCCGGTTCTGTGACCTGCCGGGTGTGATGCAGCACTTCACGGTGCCCGCCAAGGCGTTCGACAACGACGCCTTCGAAGAGGGCCTCGCCTTCGACGGTTCCTCGGTGCGTGGTTTCCAGTCGATCCACGAATCGGACATGCTGCTGCTGCCGGACGCGGAGACCGCGCGGATCGACCCGTTCCGCAAGCAGAAGACGCTGTCGCTGAACTTCTTCGTGCACGACCCCTTCACGCGCGAGGCGTACAGCCGCGACCCGCGCAACATCGCGCGCAAGGCCGAGCAGTACATCGCCGAATCCGGTATCGCGGACACCGTGTTCTTCGGTCCCGAGGCCGAGTTCTACATCTTCGACTCGATCCGGTTCGACTCCGCCGAGAACGGCGCCTTCTACGAGATCGACTCCGTCGAGGGCTGGTGGAACACCGGCGCCGACGAAGAGGGCGGCAACCGCGGCTACAAGACCAAGTACAAGGGCGGCTACTTCCCCGTCCCGCCGGTCGACCACTTCGCCGACCTGCGCGACGAGATCGTGCAGCAGCTGACCGGGTCCGGTTTCGAGATCGAGCGCGCGCACCACGAGGTGGGCACCGCAGGCCAGGCCGAGATCAACTACAAGTTCAACACCCTGCTGCACGCGGCCGACGACCTGCAGCTGTTCAAGTACATCGTGAAGAACACCGCGTGGGCGGCGGGCAAGTCGGCCACCTTCATGCCGAAGCCGCTGTTCGGCGACAACGGCTCCGGCATGCACTGCCACCAGTCGCTGTGGAAGGACGGCACGCCGCTGTTCCACGACGAGTCCGGTTACGCCGGCCTGTCGGACACCGCGCGCCACTACATCGGCGGCCTGCTGCAGCACGCGCCGAGCCTGCTGGCCTTCACCAACCCGACGGTGAACTCCTACCACCGCCTGGTGCCCGGTTTCGAGGCCCCGGTGAGCCTGGTCTACTCGCAGCGGAACCGCTCCGCGTGCGTCCGGATCCCGATCACCGGCAACAACCCGAAGGCGAAGCGCGCCGAGTTCCGCTGCCCCGACTCGTCGGGCAACCCGTACCTGGCGTTCGCGGCGATGATGATGGCGGGCCTCGACGGCATCAAGAACAAGATCGAGCCGCCGGACCCGATCGACAAGGACCTCTACGAGCTTCCGCCGGAGGAGGCCCGCGACGTGAAGCTGGTGCCGGGTGACCTCGGCACGGTGCTCGACACCCTCGAAGCCGACCACGACTACCTCCTCGAAGGCGGCGTGTTCACCTCCGACGTGATCGACACCTGGGTCAGCTTCAAGCGCGAGCACGAGATCGACCCGCTGCGCCTGCGCCCGCACCCGCACGAGTTCGCGCTCTACTACGACGTGTGATCCGAAGCCGGGGACATCCCCGATCTCGACCAGCATGGCCTCGCCGATCGGGCGGGGCCATGCTGCGTTCGCACCACGTTGTCGCAGCCGCCCGTCTCAGCGCTTCGAGCGAGCGCTTCGAGCGGATGAGTGGCCAGACCGGTGCCCGCCGTGTTCGCCGGTCCCAGGTCGAGTGTTTACTCGGAGGCATGCACAAACTCGTCGTGCTCTACCCCGCGCCGGCCGATCCGGACCACTTCCGCCGCTACTACGAGGAAACGCACCTCGAGCTGGTCAAGAAGCTGCCGAACATCCTCGGCTGGCGCTACAGCTTCGACGTCCGCGCCGCGGGCCAGGAATCGCCCTACTTCGCGATCTTCGAGGCCGATTTCGCCGACGCGCAAGCCATGCGGGAAGCACTTTCCTCGCCCGAGGGTGCCGCGACGCGCGCGGACGTGCCGAACTACGCGACCGGCGGGTCGATCTCGCTGAACTACCCGGTGACCGGCGGCTAGCTACTCGGTGGTGGACATCAGCTTGAGATCGGCGCCGGCGCGTTCCAGCACCGCGCGCGGGTCCGCCACGAGCTTGCGGCGGGCGAGGTCCATCAGCCCGAGCGTGCAGTCGATCTCGGCGGAGACCGTGCCGTCGGCCTTGAAGATGACCGAGTCCGCTTGCAGGACCTTGCCCTCGCCGAACCGGCCGTCGCAGGTCACCGTGACGGTGTCACCCGCGCGCAGCTCCCGCTTGAACCGCACGGTCGACTCGAGCAGCACCGCGGCGATGTTCTCGTCGCGGAGGCCCGCGAGAGCGCCGGACGCCTCCATCATCTCCAGCCGCGCGACCTCGGCGTACGAGTGGTACACGGCGTGGTTGAGGTGGCCGAGGGTGTCCAGCTCGTAATGCCGCACCTTGATCTGGACGCTGAAGGGTTCGCGCTCGCTCACCAGTTCACTGTAGGGCCCGCCGGATCAGATCTCGTAGAACAGGTGCTCGACGACACCGTGGGCCCGGCGCGTGACCTTGCGGTAGGTGTCGAGGAACTCACCCGGGTCGTCATCGGCTGAGTAGCCGAGCACGCGGGCGACGGAGGCGAGGTCGCGGCCGGAGCTGGGCACCTCGTCGACGGCCTTGCCCCGCACCAGCATCCCGGCGTTGCGCACCCTGGTCGCCAGCAGCCACGCCTCGGTGAGCGACTCGGTGTCGGCCTGCTCGGCGAGACCCGCGTCAGCCAGCGCCCGCAGAGCGTCCACTGTGGACGTGGTGCGCAGGCCGGGCACCTCGTGCGCGTGCTGGAGCTGGAAGAGCTGGGCGGTCCACTCGACATCGGCGAGACCGCCCCGGCCGAGCTTGGTGTGCCGGGTCGGGTCGGAGCCGCGCGGCATCCGCTCGGTTTCGACCCGTGCCTTGATCCGGCGGACTTCGCGGGCTTTCGTCGCGTCGAGACCGCCTTCGGGATAGCGGATCGGGTCGATCATCGCGATGAACCGGTCGCCGAGTTCGTGGTCCCCCGCAGCGAACCTGGCCCGCAGCAACGCCTGCGCCTCCCAGACCTCGCCCCAGCGCGCGTAGTAGGCGCGGTAGGACTCGAGGGTGCGCACGAGCGGGCCGCTACGCCCCTCCGGCCGGAGATCCGCGTCGACGACCAGTGCCGGATCCGCGGTCGGCGCGCCCAGTGCCTTCCGGACGGTTTCGGCGACGGACGAGGCGTACCGGACGGCGTCGGAGTCGGAGACGCCGTCCGCCGCCTCGCACACGAACAGCACGTCCGCGTCCGAGCCGTAGCCGAGTTCCGCGCCGCCGAGCCGCCCCATCGCGATGACGGCGATCTTCGCCGGCGTGGTGCCGAGCTCCGCGTCGCGTTTGCGCACCGCCGCCGCGAGCGCCGCCTGCAGCACGGCGACCCACACCTTCGACAGCGCACCGCACACCGCGGGCACGTCGATCAGGCCGAGCAGATCGGCGGAGGCGACGCGCAGAAGTTCGTGGCGCCGCAGCGAACGAGCCGCCGAGACGGAAGCGTTGAGGCCGGGCTGCCGTCGCGCGGTGGCGCGCAGGGATGTCGCGACCTCGTCGGGTGAGCGCCCGGCGAGCCGCTCGGGGTCGCCGAGGAGCTGCAGCACCTCGGGTGCCCTGGCGAGCAGGTCCGGCACCAGTTTCGAGGTGCCGAGCAGGAACGCGAGCCGTTCGACGACGGCGCCTTCGTCGCGGAGCACCCGCAGGTACCACGGCGTGGCCTCGAGCGCCTCGGACACCTTCCGGTACGACAGCAGGCCGCGGTCGGGATCCGGCGTGTCCGCGAACAGGTCGAGCAGCACCGGCAGCAGCGCTTCCTGGATCGACGCGCGCCTCGACACCCCGGCGGTGAGGGCCTTGATGTGCTGCAGCGCGCCGTCCGGCGCCGCATACCCGAGCGCGGCGAGCCTGCTCGACGCCTGTTTCGTGGTCAGCCGCAACGCTTCGGTCGGCACGTTCGCGACGGACTGCAGCAGCGGCCGGTAGAACAGTTTTTCGTGCAGGCGCCGGATTCGCTGGGCGTGACGGCGGAACTCGGCGAGCAGCAGCTGCCCCTCGCCCTTGCCCCTGGCCGGCCGCAGCCCCATCGCCCTCGCCAGCACCCGCAGTTCGTCCTTTTCGGACGCATCGGGGAACAGGTGCGTCCGCAGCAGCTTGCGCAGCTGCAACCGGTGCTCCACGGTGCGCAGGAATTCGTACGACGCCTCGAGTTCCGCCGCGTCGGACCGGCCGACGTAGCCGCCGTTCCCCAGCGCGGCGAGTGCCTCCATTGTGGACGGTGAGTGGAGGTCGGCGTCCACCCTGCCGTGCACGAGCTGGAGCAGCTGGACCGCGAACTCGACATCGCGCAGCCCGCCGCGGCCGAGTTTGAGCTCGCGCTCGACGAGCTCCGAAGGCACGTGCCCCTCGACCCGGCGGCGCATCTGCTGGACGTCGGGCACGAAGTTGTCGCGATCGGCCGCCGACCACACCATGGGCGCGACCATCTCGGCGTACTCGCGGCCCAGTTCGGCGTCACCCGCGACCGGCCTCGCCTTCAGCAGGGCCTGGAACTCCCAGGTGCGCGCCCATTTCTGGTAGTAGGCCGTGTGCCCGTCGAGCGTGCGCACGAGCGCGCCTGCCTTGCCCTCCGGCCGCAGGTTGGCGTCGACCTCGAAGCATGCCTTGCCGACGATCCGCATCATCGTGCTCGCGACCCTGGTGGCGAGCTGAAGATCACCGTCGGCGACGAAGATGACGTCGACGTCGCTGACGTAGTTGAGCTCCCGGCCGCCGCACTTGCCCATCGCGATCACCGCGAGCCGTGCGTCGTCCCCGGAGCGGGTGATGTGCCGCGCGAGTGCGAGCCCCGCCGTCAGCGCCGCCTCGGCGAGCGCGGTCAGCCAGCGCGCGACATCGCCGTAGGACGGGTGGGCCAGCGAAGGCTCGACCGTGCTGCCCAGATCCGATGCCGCGATCTCCAGCAGCAGCCCGCGGTACTCGACGCGCAGAGCCTGCTCGGCGTCCTCGTTGCTCAGGCCGTCTTCCTCGACGGCGGCGAGCAGCTTCGACGCGTACTCCTCGGACGGAGTCAGCTTCCGCTCGGCGAGGCGGCGCCAGCGGCCGGGCGAGGCGGCGAGGAAGTCCGCGAGCGCGCTGGAGGTGCCGAGCACGCTGATCAGCCTGCCCCGCAGCACGGGATCTTCGTCGAGCGCGGAGGTCAGCGCTGCCCAGCCTGACTCGTCGGCCTCCCGGACGCGGTCGAAACCGCGCAACGCCAGGTCGGGATCGGCGCTGCGGGACAACGCGGTCAGCACCGGGGCGGCCCCGTCGGCGGGGCCGTTGTCGGTCCACCAGCCGGCGGCGCGGAGCTGCGCGTCGGCGCGGTCATCGGTGAAGCCGTATCTCGCCGCGGACGCGGTCGGCCGGACTCGTTCTGCCATCGGCATCCACCGTAGCCGGTCGGCACGCGGAAACGGGTGTCAGACGGAGAGCCGTGACCTGCCGTCGTGATCGGGCGGGGTCGGTTCCGGGACGGTGAAGCTGTGCGCGGTGATCGGCTTGCGGCGCGAGAGGAGGTAGATGCCGATCCCGAACCCGATGCCGACGACCCCGACCCCGATCGTGCCCGCCGAGCCCATCGAGGCGAACTTGCCCGCGATCGCGCCCACGACGGCCGCCGCGGGCAGCGTGAACAGCCAGGCGATCACCATCCGGCCCGCGAGCCGCCACCGCACCGGTGCCTCCCGCCTGCCGAGCCCCGATCCGAGCACGCCACCGGAGCACACGTGCGTGGTGGACAACGGGAACCCGAGGTGCGACGACACCAGGATCACCGCGGCGGAGCTGGTCTGCGCGGCGAACCCCTGCGGGCCCTCGATATCGGTGAGCCCCTTCCCGAGGGTGTGCGTGATGCGCCAGCCACCGAGGTACGTGCCGAGCGCCAGTGCGAGCGCCGCGCTGAGGATGACCCAGGTCGGCGGGGCGGACCCCGGCGCGAGGTGCCCGGAGGTCACCAGGGTCAGGGTGATGATGCCCATCGTCTTCTGCGCGTCGTTGGTGCCGTGTGCGAGCGACACGAGCGACGCGGACAGGATCTGGCCCGCCCGGAACCCGGTGCCTTCCCGCCCGCCGCGCCTGGCCCTGATCACCCGGTAGACCAGGTACGTGACCGCCATCGCGGCCACGCCCGCGATCACCGGCGACGCGGCGGCCGGCACGAGCACCTTCTCCACGATCTTCGAGAAGTGGACCGAGCCGGTGCCCGCGGCGACCCAGGTGGCGCCGATGAGGCCGCCGAACAGCGCGTGCGACGAGCTGGACGGGAGCCCGACGAACCAGGTGAACAGGTTCCAGACGATCGCCCCGATCAGGCCGCCGAACACGATCGCGGGCCCGACCTTGCTGTCGTCGACGAGTCCACTGGAGATGGTCTTGGCGACCTCAATGGACAGAAACGCGCCTGCGAGGTTGAGCACGGCGGAAAGCGCCGTGGCGGTACGGGGTCTGAGCGCACCGGTGGCGATCGACGTGGCCATCGCGTTTGCCGTGTCGTGAAAGCCATTGGTGAAGTCGAAGACCAGCGCCGTGGCGACCACGACGACGACCAGTAGCGTGGGGTCCACCCCAACCTCCGTACCCTGTCGGACTTCCCGCAAGGTACCTGAAGTTCAGCGCTCGCCGTTAAGGTCGCGTTATCGTTTACGACACCCCCTTTGTCACACCAGGGGCAACGAGTTCCGGGTCCCCTGTGCGGGGGAGAGCCTGCCATCGGCCAGCTGGACGAACCGTTCCGCGAACGGCCGCCACGTATCGGCGATATCGGCGTGCACCTGGGTGAGACTGTCTGTCTCGAATGCACTCGAACGGCCGAAGGCGGCGAGGTCGGGCTCGTCCTCGGCCCAGCCGCGCACGATGTCCGGCGTGGTCTCGATGTGGAACTGCACGCCGTACACGCAGCGGTTGAGCCGGAACGCCTGGTTCTGGTACCGCGGCGCGGATGCGAGCAGTTCGGCGCCGGGCGGCAGGATGGCGATGACGTCCTGGTGGAACTGCATGACGTCCGGCATCAGTGGCAGGTCCGCGAAGAGCGGGTCGGTCCACGCCGTGTCCTTTTTCGACACGAGCGCGCCGCCGACCTCCGGCCCGTCCTTGCCGCGCTCGACCCGGCCGCCGGCCGCCACCGTGAGCAGCTGGGCGCCGAGGCAGATCGCCAGCGTCGGCTTCCCGGTGCCCGCGGCGAGGCCGAGCAGCCTGCGCACCTGCTTCAGCCATGGGTGCTCGCTGTCCTCGTGCGCGCCCATGCCGCCACCGAGGCAGACCACACCCTGGTAGCCGGTCAGGTCGTCCGGTAGCTCGTCGCGCGGGGGGAGCCGGATGTCGAGCTCGGCACCGGCCCCGGTCAGCCACTCGCCGAGGGTGCCGATCGGATCGGTCTCGTCCGGCTGGATGATCAGCAGTCGTGGAGCAGTCACCACACCAGCGTACGACCGGCGTCAGCAGGCGCACGCGATGGTGGCGCCGTCCCCTTCTCCTTCGGGTACCCGGCGGCGTTGCGGAAAATGTTTTCGCAGTAGCAGATTAGACGAGACCGGGGTCGAGTCCACGCGCGCTCTCCGCGGTCAGCGTGCGGTACGGCGGGTTGACCGCGCCGGGGATGCGGGCCGCCGCTCTGGTCTCGACCACCACGTAATGGTTTCGATCCTGCTGTGCACTGGCTCGGCGGCACAGCGGGATTCCGGCGAAGATCGGCCGGTGGCTTGTGTGGGGTTGGGTGTGGGTGCATATAAAGCAACCCGGGCCCCGGGAGAACGTGGTGTTCTCGACCGGGGCCCGGGTTGTGAAGGGTGTTCGGCGGCGTCCTACTCTCCCACAGCCCTTCGGCTGCAGTACCATCGGCGCTACCAGGCTTAGCTTCCGGGTTCGGGATGGGACCGGGC
>NZ_BAAANN010000072.1:0-20413 GCF_039529815.1 Amycolatopsis minnesotensis
CACACCACGCGGCAACCGCGCCCGAACCACCATCACAACCTCCGATCACAACCGGTGTTGCAACGACCCCATGAACCCAAGACGCCTTCAGGGCATGTGCTGGGATTTTCGCCACCCGCGCCTCCATCTCGCACCCACGCTCAATCCCTACAGGGGGGCGGCCTACGTCGACGGGAACGTGGCCTTCGCGAACCTGCCCTGGCTCCAGGACGCATGCCCCGAAAGCGCCCTTGAGGGAACCAGACGCCGCAAAGGGCACCTTCGGGGCATCAGCAGCACCACCCCCCGCGCAATGAGAGCCGAGTTCGCGGCGTCAGATTCCCCGAAGGACGCCTTCAGGGACCGAGTCCCGGACGGCCCCGGGCGGCTCCGTGCTTCCGACACCCATCTCACCGGGATCCGACGCGCACACATCACTGTGCCTTCGGGGCGCCCAGGTCCCCGAGCCTCAATTTCCGGGTGCGCGGTCAGCGGCGGGTGTCCACGCGGTGGAAGTTCTGGTAGGCGCGGCTCGGGGTCGGGCCCCGCTGTCCCTGGTAGCGAGAGCCCGCTTGGGATGAGCCGTACGGGAACTCGGCCGCACTGGTGAGCCGGAACAGGCAGAGCTGCCCGATCTTCATGCCGGGCCACAACGTGATCGGCAGATTGGCCACATTGGACAGTTCGAGCGTGATGTGCCCGGAGAACCCGGGATCGATGAACCCGGCGGTGGAATGCGTCAGCAGGCCGAGGCGGCCGAGCGAGGACTTGCCCTCGAGGCGGCCGGCGAGGTCGTCGGGCAGCGTCACCAGCTCGTAGGTGGAGCCGAGGACGAACTCGCCGGGGTGCAGCACGAAGGGGTCTTCGCCCTCCTTCTCCACCATCGAGGTCAGCTCGTCCTGCTGGAGCTTCGGATCGATGTGGGTGTACTTGGTGTTGTCGAAGACGCGGAAGAAACGGTCGAGCCGGACATCGATGCTCGACGGTTGCAGCATCGCCGGGTCGAACGGCTCGACCCCGAGGCTTCCGGCGTCGAGTTGGGCGCGGAGGTCGCGGTCACTGAGCAGCACGTGGTCAGCCTAACGGGGCAGTTCAGGCGGCGCGCATGTGCTGGGCGTAGCTGCGGTCGGGCGCGAAGATCCCGCCGAGCCTGCGCAGGTATGCGCGACGGCCCGCGCGCCCGATCCGCTCCTGGAGCGCCGTGGCTCCGGGGATGAGCGGGCGGACGGTCTCGGCGGCGAAGTTCACCGCGGCCGCCACGAGTACCGCGCTCTGGGCCACCGGGTCGTTCGGCAGTTCGAGGAAGTCGGCGTTCGTCTTGCCGAGCACCATGCGGCTGATCGAGGAGTGCACCCGCACCGAAACGTGGGACAGGACCTTCCCGACCGCGCCGCGGCCGTGCCCGATCTGCGCGTGGGCGTCCAAGAGCGCCTTCGCGAGGCGTTTCGAATCCTCGTCGGGGATGAACTCCGTGCTCGCGAGCAGCCACAGCATGCGCCAGGCGTCGTCCTCGTTCGCCGGGAGCAACTCCTCGTCGACGCCCATCAACCAGCCGACGTAGCGCCAGAGGTGCAGGATGTCGCCGCGCTCGCGCTCGGTGTAGCGCACCCCGAGCAGTTGCGTGCCGAACACGAAGACCAGCGAGAAGAGCAGGAGCGTGCCGGTGGTCTGCACCTGGTTCACCGGCCGGTCCCACTTCGCGTAGTCCCAGTCCGCGCGGCCGTTCATCGCCGCGCGCACGTGGGCGTGCACGAGCCGCACCCGCAACGCCGAGGCGTACCCGCGCTCGCCGTGCCGCAGCTTGCCCGGCGTGGTCACGTCGATCCACCACGTCGCCGTCTCGACCAGCCGACGGCTCGCGTTGTACTCGATCTCCCCGGTGCCGACCAGCGCCTTCGTCGCCCGCGACGCCAGGTACCCGCCCATCAGCGACATGTCGCCGAGCGGGAACAACCCGAGCAGCCCGGTCCGCGTGATCGCGCGCGCCCCGCGGTCCAGCCGTTCCCGATCGACCCAGTACGGCGTGGCCTCCACGTCGTGGAAGAAGGCGGCAAGCGCCTCCGGCGGATCCTCGACCTGCTCGATCCCGCGTTCGAGCGCGTACTCGAACAGCTTCCGCCCCTCGCCCTTCGGCAGGCGGCCGATCATCGCCACCACCGCGTCCGCACGGGGATCCTCAGCGCCGGCGAACCGCCGCAACCGCCGGACCTGCCGCTCGTCGCCGCGAATGTCACCCGGCAGCAGCTTGGCCGCCAGCCAGAACCCGCCCTGGCGGAACAACTCGGGATCGGGCAACCGGCCGTCGATCATCACACTCACCTCGACAACAAGTGTTGTCAGTTGCGGCGAAGGCGTCAAGGGGCTCGCGTGCGAGGCTTCGGCTGGGTTGTGTATGCTGACGACGCACTGCGGATGTAGTTCAATGGTAGAACATCAGCTTCCCAAGCTGAATACGCGGGTTCGATTCCCGTCATCCGCTCTCACACGAAAGCCCCAGGTCAGTGGATGTCCACTTTAGACCTGGGGCTTTCGTCTTGGGCAATTGATTCTCCGGCTGGGCCATTAGCGGGCCATTAGCCGACCGGCACGGGTTGAGCACTCCCACCGTCGTCCGGCTCGTCATCCTCGTCCGCAGCCGCGCCGTTGCGGTGCTTGTCGACGAGATCGGACAGCTTCGCGGCGATCTGCTTGTCCGCGTCGCTGGTCGCCCGCTGGTAGATCAGCGCCGCCCGCATGTCGTCATGCCCCATGCGTGACATCAGGTCCTTGGTCGAAGTGCCCGCCTTGGATGCCCAGATGTTCCCGGCGTGCCGGAGATCGTGGAAGTGCAGGCCCTTGAGCCCCATCTTCGCCACGACCTCGGTCCACTTCGTTCGCTGGCTGAAGTTGGGTCGCCGCACCGCGTTACCCGCGCGCTCACCCGTGAACAGCAACGCCGTCTGCTCCGGCTTGACGAAAGCCTCAAGGTGCTTCACCACGTCACGCCGGATCGCCGCCGGAATGATCAACGTCCGGACCCCCGCACGCGACTTCGGCGGGCCGATGACCAAGCCACGGCCCGGAACCTCGACAAGCGCCCGTGAGACCCGAACCCAGCTCCCATCGTCAGCGACATCACACCGCCGGAGCGCGGACACCTCACCCCACCGAAGCGAACCGAACGCGGCCAGCAGCACGAGCACCCGGAACCGCTCCGGCATCCTGCCCGCCAGGTCGAACACCTGGGCCACGGTCAGGACCGGCCGCTCCTCCGCGTTCTCCCGGTCGGCCCCGCGGACACGGCAGGGGTTGCGCTGAAGGATCTTGTCCTCATCCACCGCCGTGTTCAGGATCGCGCGCAACAGCCGGTACGCCTTGGCCGTGACCGACTCCGACACTCCGGCCGCCAGCCGATCCGCGCGCCATTGCCGGACAACCGCCGTCGACAGCTTGCCCAGCTCGACACCACTAAGGTCCGCTTCGATGTGCTTGCGCAGAAGCCACCGGTACAGCTCGACTGTGCGCGGGCGCAGGCCGGGCCGCTGTGTGATCCACTGGCCCGCATAGTGCCCGAGCGTGACCTTCGCCCGTTCAGGGTCGATCCACTCGCCTTTCATGATCTGCGTTTCAGTCAACGACAACCATCGTTCGGCCGCGCGCTTGCTGTCGAACATGTTGGGAGCGCTACGAATCTGGCCGTCCGGCCCTGGATAGCGCGCCTGCCACTTCCCGGATGCCCGCTGGCGGACGTTGCCGAAGCCGCGGTGCCCTTGCTTGTTCGCCATCTCAGGCCGCCCTTCCGAGATCGCGGAGCACCGACGCCTGAGTGATCGGCTCGACTCGACCGGCCTGGATGAACGCGTCCAGATCGGTGACGGCCAAGCGGACGTGTACGCCGACCTTGTGAAACGCGATACGTCGTTCGGCGATGAGCCGACGCACGAACCGGACGCCCGTGTTCAGGTACTCGCCCGCTTCTTGGACTGTCAGGTAGTTCTTGTGCACGATTCGCCTCCCAGTTCTTACGCCGCTTCCGGAATTGCCGAAGTTTCGGTGTCACCGGGTGGCCCTTGCGCGGCCAACATTGCCCGGTCGTATTCGGCCCGCCAGGTGATCCGTTCGGCGATCGCGTGCATGATCAGGTGGTCGCGGGGTGGGAGGTTCGGGTCGTTGGACTCGACCTTGCGCCAGGACAGCCGCGCCGGATCGGGTTGCGGTTTCTCGATCCCGATCTCGGCCAGTGCCCGCGTGACGAACGCCTTGCGATCGGCCTTGTGGTCCCCGAGCGTCTTGCCGGACCACTTCCGCGATACCAGGACCCGCCGACCAGGCAGACCGAGCGTGGCGCGCCGATGAGCCCGCCCTTTGCAGTGCCCCGGCGTGGTTCTCGCCGTCGCGCCTTTGGGTTGGATGCCGTAGAGCAGCCAGACTCCGCACCGAGGCGAACACGGCGTGACCGACAGCGCCGCGTGCAACCGGTCGTGATGATCGGCCAGCCGCGCCGAGTCGGCCACCACAACCTCACCCGTGGACTTCGTGAGGTACTTCGTCAGGTAGCCGATGTGCCGCCCGGATTCCTCGGTACCGCCGAGGATGCCCTTCGAGTGCACCTGACGGCCGAAGGTCACCACATGCGCCGGGGTCTCCACAGCTTCTATCGCGTCGTCCCAGTCGGTCAACGCGTCCTCGGTTTCGGGGTCTACAAAGGACTTGCTGCGCATATCCCACACCGGCAGCCGGTCGGTGTAGACGATTTCATCGTGGTTGGGCCACCAGACCTGGTGGTAGGTGGCGTCGGTGACCATCCGGATCGTGTCGTGCGAGATGGCACCCCGCACGGCCGCGTGCAGGTGTGGAGCGGTCCGCTTCTGGGGTTCCACGGTGGCGAAGTACTGCACATCCCAGCCGACGACCCGGCGCAGGTTCTGCCACCACCGGTCGATCAGCGCGGAGAAGTGCACCGCGTCGCGAGCAGCCCGCCGATAGTCATAGGCAGCCGGATTCACGGGTGATCCGTCACCGCGGACCGGCCCGTAGGAGTCGCAGGTCAGCGTGACGAACATGGACGGCCGGAACCGTCCCGCGTACTCGCGGCCCACCGTGGTCTTGGTGACCTTGCGCCGGGGCAGGTTCGGCGCGTCCTGCCGCCGTTTCGTCGACCGCTTCACCGCCCGACGCGCAGGGGCATCCAGTGACGGCAGGCGACCGCGCAAGCCGAGTTGCCGAAGCTCCGCATCGACCGTCGCGACCTCTTCCCGGATCTCGTCGGCCTACGCCTGGCCCTCACCGTCGAGCTGCTCCGCGCCGGTCAGTTCGCGGAAGCGGGCCACGAGATCGGCCCGGAACTCCAGCAGCTCCGTATGCGCTTCCGAAGGCGCCTCGGCAGGCGCGGTTTCCGGTTCGGTGTCGCGGTGCCAGCCTTCCCGGCATTGCTGCTGCCGCAGAGCTTTGGCTTTGCGGGCGCAGGGCAGGCACACCGATTCCACCGTCGACCCGCACGGCACCGGCACGAACCGCAGCTCTCCGGTGGTGTTGTCGGCGACTTCCATCGTGAACGGCCGGGTGCACACCCCGTGCTTCTCCGCCGTTGCTTTCACCACGTCAGCGGTCAGTGGGGCGCGCGGGGTCCGGCAGACGGCAGCGGGCACCGACCCAGCATCCGGAACCGAAGCCGCCGAGCCCGCCGCCGGCTGCCTGCTGGGCGTAGCGCTCTCTCGTGGGTTTGGGGTCATCAGGCAGCCACCTCCCCATGGTCGATCCAGGCCCGCAGCGCGAACACCGGCATCTCTTGCCGCTGATTGACCGGCAGGTCCGGAAAAATGGTCTCGTCGAAGTCCGTTCCACCGAATACGCGAACCCTGACACCGGAAGCCATCCGGCCGATGATGTCCAGGTGCACGGACTCGCCGCTGGGAACGCGCCACAGCTCGGCTGACACGTCATCGAGAGTTTTCGCCCACGCCAGCAGCGTTTCGGCCAACTCCGGCAGCGACGAAGGGTCCACGTGCACGGTCACCGGGGGACGGTTCCCGATGCCCTTCGCCTCCGCAACGACTGACCATGCTGGGGGAAGAAGGTGCACGTCGAGGTGATCGCGGATGTTGTCCAAATAGGTCATGACAGGGTCCATCACGCAGCCCTCCCGCCGGTGTTTTCGTTGCGCACAGCCAGATCCACGACGTGTGTGCCGCCGTTGGTTACGTAGTTCTCCAGGGCTTTGACGGTGTTGTCGGAGGTCCAGCCCGCGCGAATGCGCAGGGGTTCGCGGAGTCCTTCGCCCCAGACGTAGCCGACACCGGGATCGGTGATGCGGTTCGCCCACGCGCCCCGTTCGTAGGCGCCGTCGCCGAGGACCATGCCGATCTGGTTCTTCGCCGTCACCTGCAAGCACGCCCGCCGGGTGAACAACTCCCTAACCGGAACCGTGTCCTTCGTCGGCTCCTGCACATACCCGCGCACCGTCATGCCCAGGGCGCGGCCTTGGGTGTTGAGCAGTGCGACCCGTTCCACAATGGCCTCACGAGTCTTGCGATCGGTGTACTTCGTCAGGGCGCCGATCTCGTCGAACTCCAGGACTTCCAGGGGGTGTTCGGTGGAGATCGGCACCGTCCGCAACCTTCCGGCGAACTCGCGCTTCCGGTCTTCCATGACGTCCATCAGGTCGTCGAGGACGTCGAGGGCTTCCTTCCCGGTCGCGCCGTAGCGGGCGAAGATCCGGCGCCCGTACGACAGCTCCATGCCCTTCGGGTCGATACCGGAGAGCCGGATGACCCCCGCCCGGATCGCAGGCGCGGCCGACACGAGCGGGGACCACATGAGCGAGTTCTTCCCCGACCCCGACGCACCCGCGACGAGCAGGTGAGCACCAGGCCCCATCAGCGGCACCGTCCAGTCCGCGCCGTACTCCGTGCGCCCAGCCCACACCCGCCGCAGATCCACCCCATGCGACTGCGACCCACCAAGATCGGGGAGCGCCCGGCAGGCCACCGGGGAGGCCAGCAGGTCTCGGCGCTGAAAATCGATGGAGACCACATTGGGGGCCAGCTCCCGGACCTGGCAGCGCGACACCTTCCGCGCCGACGCCAACGCCCGCGCCGCCTCGTCCACATCCTCCGGGGTCTGGCCGGGGACGAGTTCGACCCGGACCTCATCCCACGAGGCGCCCGAGCGGACACCGACGATCCGAGGCACCGCCACCTCAGGCGACGACCCCGCCGAACGCGAGGTGAGCGCGCGTCGACGACGGCCGACCAGGTTCACCGTGACCTGAACCGGCGTCGACTCATCGGCGACCGTGAGACCGCAGGCCCGGAGCCATGCGGGGAGTTTGCGGCCGTAGAGCGTCCACCGCAGCCACCAGGCCCGCAGATGACGGCCACACCAGTGGTCGAACCGCACCGGCGCGACAGCACGCCACACCACCAGCGGAAACACCACACAAGCCGCGGTGACCACCAGCGAAACCCAACCCAAGAAGGAGCACCAGGCCCACCCGAGCAGCAGGGCGAGCGTGGTTCGCCAGCGGGTCACGAGCTGGCGGCCCAGCCACACCACCGCCCGCACCGCCGCCATCAGCGCGAGCCAGACCACGAACAGCGCGGCCAACGCCTCCAGCACGCCCGCGAGCGCTTTGCCGATCTTGTGCAGGACCCACACCGTCACCGCGAGCACGGCCAGGACGACGATCCAGGTACCAGGAGAGTGCAGGTTCATCGCGCACCCCCGCCGAACACGAGCGGCAGCGGGAACCGCTTACCGAAAACGGCGGGCATTCGGGTGACCCCGCCTAGCGCCGGTTGTTTACTGTCGTTTATGGTTGCCATTGTTCACTTCCAGTGGACGGGCACAGAAGCGGTGAAAAGGTTGGTAGCCATGGAACCGCTTCTGTGTTTATAAGATCATTTTTGGACGCATCAGGGCGTGTTTGTGTAGCGCACGCCGTCACGTGCTTTTCTGTTCTCGTGTTAACTTGTCGTACTGTCCTCGGTCACCACCACAGCCTTTCCGGGGGAAACTCACCCGACGCGGGCCGCCGGACCAGTGGCGGGAAGTCGGCGATCAACCGGCCGAGCGCGAGCAGCACCACGTCTTTGCGGTGCACTTCTAACGCGTCCGCCAGCCGTACCAGCGACACCAGATCCACCGGTGGCACGGCCACGGACTCCAGGACCGTCACACTGTCCTCGGAGTAGCCGGACCGTTCGGACACCTCGGCCACGCTCAGACCGCTGTTTTTCCGGATCGACCGCAGTCGATCCCCGAACCGCGCCTTAGGGTTTTGCTCGAACTCGAACAGTTCGGCGCAGCCGTGACAGTCCGTCGACAGCACCAGCGATCCCAGCGAGTACGGATCAGGTCGCATCACAGTCACGACTCACACCCCCGCTTCCTGTTTTTGCGCCTGAACGTGCAAGTAGTCCTCCAGCGCCAACAGGACGAGGTGACGGGCCGATACCTCCAGTGCGCCCGCGAGAGCGGCCAGTGTCGAGATCTTCAATTGCTGCGTGTCGCTCAGCTCCAGCACGCTGATGTAGTCCCGCGACAAGCCCGCCCGCTCAGCAACTTCCCACTGCCGCAGCTTCAGCTTCTTCCGCATCCGCCGCAGCCGGTCCCCGAACGACACCGTGACCTTGTCGTAGGTGATGAACTTGTACATCTCCCCGCACGCCAAGCAATGAGCCGAATCCCCCGCGACTGACATCACAGCTCACCCCGATTCCCACCCGTACGACGGTGGTCGCCGCCAGGGCCGCGCCGAGCGGGACCGCTAAGCCGCTGAATCGGAGCCGGACGGGGGTCTAGGCCATCCCCGAACCACGCCATGCCCACGAAAACGGGATCATTCGATTCTTCCGCCTCCCATAAGCGCGCCTGGTCATCGAAAGCAGCCGCAGACGACTCGCCAGCAGCCAAGATCCACCATGATGCGGTTCGATCCGCGCGGGCCAGTTGGCGCCACGCATGGGCCACCTCACGGGATACTGCGATGAACCGGCGGATAGTCGCATCACTGCGAGGTTCCACGTTCATTTCCTGCCAGGCTTGCGCGTACTCCTGATAAGCGTGCTGCCATGCCATAACTCGGTCATACCAAGCACGTTCATTATCCATCGGGATCACCTTGCCTGTCACTGCGCCGACCTCACAAACTGCCAACTTCAATGGCGGCAGCATTTCGCGCTTTTTCCATCCATTTGTCAGCGATTTCAGAGAAGGACTCCACCGATTTTTCTACCGCCGCAACGCACCACCACGGCAGGCGTTCCTGCGATAGATCGTGCCAAGCCCGCGCGACCCGTAGCGCGGCATCCGCGACATGCCGAGGGTTTCCGCCCGGCTCACTTTCGTGACGTGACAACGCATCCGCGTACTCTCGATACGCGATCTCCCATGTTCGTACGAGCTTGGGGAACGCAGCGGGATCACGCAGCGGCCGTGACCGTCCAGACATGATCACGCCGCCTTGGTTGCGGTGTCGTTCGTCGACTCACTACGAGCCGACTTCCCGGTAGCGGCGGGCGACTTCGCCGCCTTGAACCCGGTCGCACGGAAGGCGAACCCCTGGTATTTGTACTCGCCTTGCCCCATGACCTTCGGCTCCGCAGTCACACCCTCCAGCTCGATCGGTCGCATTCCGGGCAGGGCTTCCGCCGTGGTCGGAACAGGCTGCACATCAGCCAGCAGCGTGATCGGGAACGAAGCCCGCTTCGGATTGGTCTCGCCCGGATCAGTGACCGTGCCCTTCCACTGCCGCTTTCCGGTCGTTTCGTCGATCCGCTGCCGCACCGGTCGCCCGGACGCCCTGTCTTCCTTCGACTGGTACTCAGTGTCCGGCGCGACCTCACCGACCAGCACCAACCCATGCGGGAATGCAACGTCGAACTCGATCTCGAACCGGTGGCCCTTCGCGATTGCCATCTTGAACCTCTCAGCCATCTGGTGCCTTGTCCTTGACTTCTTGGTATGCCAAGCTCCTTCTAGGTATACCAAGACTTGGCATGCCAAGTCAACTAGGATGCTGGAAGCACGGCCCGACCAGGCAGGAGACGAACGTGGAGCACATGTACGAGCGGATCGCGGATGCGCTACGCGAGCAGATTGTCAGCGGGGCCCTCGCGCCCGGCGACCGTCTGCCCTCTCAGGAGGCGCTGACTGATCAGTACGACGTGTCCCGGATCGTCGCTCGTGAAGCTCTTGACCTCCTGGAAAACGAGGGGCTGATTGACCGGACAAAGCGCCTTGGTGCCTTCGTTCGCCGGTATCAGCCGCTTGTACGCCGCTCTGAGCAGCACTACCGGACGAACCCCGGTGCCCCCTTCGCCGAGGAGGCGTTCGCCGCAGATCGCATACCTCGCTATGGCCACGAGACCTACCCTGACCGCGCCGGGGGCGACATCGCTGCGCGACTCAAGATCCCGGTCGGCGCCGACGTCATGCGAACCGACTACGTGTCATATGCTAACGACGAACCGACGATGCTCACGCACTCGTACGAGCCGCTGGAACGCACGAAGGGCACCATCATTGAACGCCCGGAAGAGGGACCTCTTATGACCGCTGGTCTTGTCGACCGGTTTACTGCGATCGATCTGCGGCCGACGCGGGTGGTCGAGCGGCTTCGGTCACGGATGCCCCGTCCGTCGGAAACAGAAGTCCTCAGGCTTCGAAAGGGAACGCCCGTAGTGATCATCATGCGGACCACGTACTCAAACGATATTCCCGTTGAAACTGCCGATATATTGTTGGATGCGCATAGGTTCGAACTTGAATACGTGTTAACAGTAGACCCATTGCCATGAGTGCATGAAAGCATGAAAAAGGGCCCGCCGCCATGAATGCGACGGGCCCTCTGTTTATGCGTCAGCAGTTAAGCAGCTCCGGCTTTTGGTTGAGGATCTGCGAGCGCGGAGAAACAAATTCCTTGTATTCATTCTCTGCATTCGATGTAAACATTCCAGTCTTGCAGCAGTTTTGAAACGCCACCTTCACCCCGTACTTGCGCTCAACCGCGCCACGCATGGAGTCGCTGGCAGCAAAGCGAAGCAGCTCACCCCACGCCTTGTCGTCCGGCGGTACCGTGCCATCCTCCACGGCATCACTTCCGCTCTGAACTTGCTTTACGAGCCCCTCAACAACGGACCACGCGTACGGCAGCGAGGATTGAACGCAAGAGAGAAACTCGTCATCCGTCATTGCGCCGTCGTGTGCCTTGCGAACCAATTCCTCCGGAACTGTCAAGGACATTTCTAGCGTTCCTTCCGTGGGGCGAACAGACCACCGTCCAGTTAACGCGCTTCCCGGGTGAATGGCGACCGCCCGAAGGTGTGACAGTGCAGAACTCCGCGTGACCACTGCGCCAGATATCAGCAAAAAGGCGTGGCACCCGGTCTCTCGGTAGGCCCTTCACAGCCCCGCGAAGTCGGATGCCACGCCCCAGCGACCTTAGCGACCGAGTGCCCCGAGCCGCAACGTGGACGACTGGGCTCGTGCACCTCTGCCGAATTTGGCTCTATGGGATCAAGGCGCCGCCGTCGGCGGCGCGCCCGTCACCTTGCGTGCGGCGCGCCCGCCCGAGTGCGACACGACGACCTCCCGCTCCGCTCCGGCCGTCGGCCGCCGGGCAGGCCCGCCGTCACGCAGCACTGCGAGGCGCGCCGCCGCGGGGGACCCAGCCGCCATACCGACTTCAGCACGTCACGCGTGGCGCCCAGCCTTGCTAGCCCTTCACGACCCGCCCAAGCCGAGCGCCACGCACGCCGACCGTATCGACAGCGGTTGTCAGAGCCCAGCCAAGAGACCCGAACGAAGGACGCCGTGGTCACCACGGTGGTCCCTCGCTTCTCAGCGTCTAACGCTGGGCCGCCCGCATCAAGGCGGGAAAGCGTGCCTTGACACGGCCGACCCAGCGCTAGGGATCGGCGGGGGCGAGGGAAGCGGAGAGAAGAGGCACAAGACGCAGGTGGGAAAGGATGCGGTGGGCCATTAACGGGCCATACGAGGGGGTCAACCAAGGTCAATCCCAGGCACCCCGAGCGAACGCCATCCGCAGGTCAGGGGCACTTTCGAGCATGATCACCCTGGTTCCCAAGCTGAATACGCGGGTTCGATTCCCGTCATCCGCTCCAAAGCAAAAACCCCAGGTCAGCGGATGTCCTTTGTAGACTGTGAGCAACGGTGGCCTGAGTTTTTCGGCGGCGTTGGGCCACTAGTGGGCCATTAGGTCGCTGGCACCAATGATCCGGCCGGGCCGTCATCGTCTTCATCGTTGACATCAGACGAGCTGGCGCGGTGATCGTGGATGAGATCAGACAACTGTTGCGCGACCCGTTCACCGACTTCGCTGGTGTCGTGTTGGTAGATCAGCGCGGCACGCAGGTCGTCGTGTCCCATCCGCGCCATCAGGTCCTTGGTGGAGGTGCCGGGGGTTTTGGACGCCCAGGTGTTCCCGGCGTGGCGTAGGTCGTGGAAGTGGACACCGTTCAGCCCCAGGTTGGCCATGGCCTTGGTCCATTCGGTGCGTTGGTTGAAGTTTGACTTCGCCAGCGGGTTACCTGAGCGTTCACCGGTGAACAGCCATGCCTCTCGATCGCTGTCAGCGTAGAGGGCAAGGTGCTCGAGGATGTCGGCGCGGATGGCCTGCGGAATGGGCACGGTGCGCATCCCCGCTGCGGATTTGGGCGGACCGACGACGAAGCCGGATATTCCCGGCACGCGCACCAGGGTCTGGGTCACGGTCAGCGCACTGGCGTCGTCGGTGAGATCGCAACGACGCAGGGCACTGACTTCGCCCCACCGTAGGGAGCAGAACGCGGCCAGCAGCACCAGGACCCGAAATCGAGGTGGCATCCGGTCCGCGATGGCGAAGACCTGTGCCACCGTCAGTACCGGTCGCTTCTGGGCACGTTCTTTGCCTGCACCCGGCACCCGGCAGGGGTTCCGTGTGAGCAGGCCATCTTCGTGGACCGCCGTGTTCAAGATGGCCCGTAGCAGCCGGTAACACTTGGCCGCCACGGATTCCGACACTCCAGCAGCGAGTAGGTCTGCGCGCCACTTCCGAATCAGCGCCGCGGACAGGCAGCCCAGGGTGACCCCGCCCAGAGTGGGCAGGATGTGCTTGCGCAAGAGCCACTGGTACAGCGCCACCGTGGCCGGACTTAAGCGTGGGCGTTGCACGATCCAGTGCGTGGCATATTTTTTCAGTTCGATTTTGGCCCGTTCGGGATCAACCCACTCGCCGCGCGCCATCCGGGTTTCGACATCGGAGAGCCAGCGTTCGGCGGCCCGCCGTGTCGTGAACGTGTCCGGTGCGTATTGGGGAGATCCGTCCGGTGCCGGATATCGCGCTTGCCAACGGCCTGAGCTACGTTGGCGAACATTGCCGAACCCGCGGCGGCTTTGACTATTCGACATGGTCCACCTGCCCACGGTCGTGTGGAGACTCGGTGCCGCCGGTCGCGGGTTCGACGCGACCTTCTCGCATGAACCGGTCGAGGTCGCTGGTGTTGAGGCGTACGAGAGCGCCCGCTTTATGGAAGGTGATCCGCCGTTCGGCAATGAGTCGACGGATGAAGCGAGGGGAGGTGTTGAGGTACTCCGCTGCTTCGTCGACGGTCAGATACTGACTGTCCTGTGTGGTCATTCGTTTCTCCTATTCTGTCTCCTCTGTTGACAGAGGCGTTGTGCTATGGCTGTAGCTAGTTCGTGTTCGGCGTCGTCGCGGTAGCCAGCGCTGACAAAGCGCCAGTCGTTGATCACGGTGATGGTGTCGCCGTGCTCGGCGAGGCCGATCCGGTTGAGGGTTTGCTCGAGGCGGTAGGTGCGGCGTTCGCCGCGGATGGCAGTGAAGGTGGTGGAGTAGCGGCGTGATTTGGTCAGGAAATGGCCGCGAAAGCCCAACATGTGCGCCCAGCGACGCAGGTTCAGATGTGCGTAGTTGTGGTGGTCGCCTAGCTGCCAGGCGGTGTGAATCATGTGTCGGTGATGATCGGACACGTGGAGGTGGTCGATGTGTCGCGGTGAGCGCACCGGGCGGTCGGGGGTGTCGCGGGCGCCGGTGCCTTTGGTGGCGTACTTGGCGATGTAGGCGGCCAAGCGTTGCTCGCTAATCTGCCCGTTGGGGTCCTCAACCTCGGCTGCGCCACGGTGGTGGATGCGCCGGATGTCGAGTTGATCGCCCCACGTCAACAGCAGCGGGGTGCCGTCGGGGCGAGTGGTGGTCACCGCGACGGTGGCGGCTGCGGCGCGGACCGCGCGGTCGAGCAGGTCGTCATCGGCCCAGGACGGCGGGGGATCTGTGGGCCCTTCGCGTCCGTCGATGCGCAGGATCGCATGGAAATGCACCAGTCCGCGCCGTTGGAACTCCGCGACCTTGCCATAGGACAAGCGCGCGTGCTGAGAGAAGTCGCGGACCCGGATCCCTGCGTGTTTCGCCAGTTCGCGGCGCAGGTGCACGGTGAAGCGTTGCCACAGCACACCGGCGTGTGCTTGCCACAGCACCGATCCGGTGTAGTCGTAGCTGTCGGGATCTAGTGGTGACCCGAGCCGGGGATCGGCGTCGTGATGGTGTTGTCTGCACCGGCACGGTATCCGTCGTCCCCGCGCGGAGCGACCGGGTTGGGAATGCACCGGTCCGAATGAGGGTGCGGTCACGGTGACAAACGCACGCGGTCGGGCGCTGACCGTGACCGGGATGCCTTTGTCCCCACCGACCAGTCCCGCCCGCACCACGTGGAAGGCGTCCGCGGCGTAACGGTCCGAGCACGCCGGACACACCGTTTCCCGGCGGTTACCGCAGGGGGTGAACACCTCCCCACCGAAGCGATACAGCACCGCTCCTGTCGTGACGTGGTGAACCTGGGTGAGGCCGTGCAGCCGGATTGGTCGAGTACAACCGCCGACCGCATACACTCTGGCTCGCCACCGCTCGTAGCGCGTTGAGCGAACGAGGTTCATGACACGTTCTTCGAGAGTCCACATAGAACACCGCCTTAATCTTGTTGCGATCACACAGAAATCGGCATCGTCACCCGCGCAGGGGTGACCGCCGTACAGAACACCGCAGGGCCCTTTGTCTGTCTACTGTGGCCGGTTGTCGGCGCTGAGAGCGTCGAGGAGGCGTTGCGCCAAGGGATCTGGTACTCGCACGGCGCGGCGGATGTCCTCGGGGGTGGCGTCTCGGCCTTCGGCCTGGGCCTCGCGTACCGCGGCGTCGGCCTTGACGACCATGGCTGGTGGCAGCTTGACCCGACTGGCGACGCTGGTGGTTTGCGCCGTCGTCGTGTCGTCCGGTGCCGGACGTGACACTGGTTCGTGGGATTCGGGTGCGGCCGGGGGGAGGGGGACGGGTTCGGGTGTTCGGCGCATGAGGAGTTTGACGACGATGAGGAAGCCCAGCGCGGGCATCGCCGCGAGCAGCCATCCGGGCACACTGCGCTCGGCGAGGGCGACTTGCGCGGCCATCTGCACCCCGAACCCGACGACCAGCACCAGCAGCGGGAACGTGACGGTCCGTCGATCACCACGATGGTGGTCGCGGTGGACTTCGAATCCGGCGACTACCACGAGTCCTTCGATGACAATGGCATCAGCCCAGGCGAGCCAGCCGGTTTGACCGTGGTGGGCGGCCCAGTCGTGGGTGTGGGTGAACCCCGCCGCCGCGCCGATCCCACCCAACGCGACCGTCACCACGATCCGAATCAGACCGCTCACCCGCCCGCGAACACTGCGGGATCCTGGTGTGGTCGGCATCGGTCAGAGTTCCTGGTAGATACGGTCCAGTCCGGCCTGCCAACTGTCCGCGCGGTGGCGGTAGCGTTCGCTTTCCTCTCCGAAGCGGTGAGCGAGGTCGGCCGAGGTGGCTATCAGGTGTCGATACAGCGGTACCCGATCCTCGACTGCTGCGTTGTCGCGCACCAACTCGCCCAAGAGCACACCGAAACGGTGATACTCGGCCACCAGGTCCACGATGACGCCCAGCGCGAGATCGTCGGCGTCCATTACGTCACGCCTGTCTCGTCCGGGGCGTCACCTGGGTACTCCCCGCGCCACAGCACGGCCATCGACCGGAAATGGGCGGCGCAGTCACCCATTTCTGTGGCCACAGTGGCTGCCAGCTGCGCCAAGCGGGGATGCGGCAGGCGCACGGGCAGCACCGCCTCTTCAGGTACTTGGGCGCAGATGCGCCAGTACTCCTGCACCAGAGACTGGATACGATCGAAATCAGTGGTCATGGTTGGTCACCTCCTCCTTGTGCTTCGGTCGCTGCCGAAGCGTGTGTTGTGTGGTTCATGGCGGGCGAGATCCCGCAGGCCATAGCGCAGCCCGATCACGGTGCCGAGGCTGAACACGGCCAGCACCCAAAACAGGGTGGAGAACCCGGTGCTGCGGTAGATCAGCCACAGCCCGACCGCGGCAGGTGCGGTCAGCTTCAGATAGATCCAGGCCCGCCATACCAGGAATCCGAGCCACCACATCAGGCCACCGCCTGCTGCTGGTTTGGCTGAGACCAGCCGGTGGTGACGAACGCGACCAGCTCCGCGACCTCGCTGTCATCGACGTAGGCCGCGCGGACTCGTAGCGGCACCCGCGAGCGTTGCCGCACCACATAGCCGATCCCCGCCGTCTCCGGGATATCGGGGATCTCGTCGGCCAGCGCACCGCGGAGTCGGGCGTTCTCACCCAACACCCCATCCACATGTGCCGCGGCGGTGAGCCGCAAACAGATCCGCAGCGTGAACAGATCCCTGATCGCGACAGTGTCCTTGGTGGGTTCTTGGACGAGACCGATCATGCTGTGCCCGGTAGCACGACCCTGCGAACCCACCAACGCCAACTGCCGACGCAGCTCGCGGGCCACCATCGGATCGCCATAGGCCAATAGCGCACCCAACTCGTCCAAGATCAGCAGGTTCAGTGGGGTCTCCCGCGACACCGTGAGTCGACGGTGCTGACCCGAAGCGAACGCCCGCTGGGTGGCCTGCATGTCCGCGACATAGTCGGTGATCAGCTCGGCGCAGCTGCTTTCGGTGTCGGCGTAGCGGTGACAGATATCGCGCAGCAGCGAGAACTCGAACTGTTTCGGGTCGCACACCCACAGCCGGACCAGGCCGTCGCGGATCAGCGGCGCCAGCCCACGTAGCAAGGACATCGGTACCGAGTTCTTTCCCGCCCCGGTCGCGCCGGCGATGAAGATGTGTTTGCCCTTGATCGGGATCCGCCACTCCTCGCCGTACTCGGTTTCCCCGATATACAGGTCGTTGACATCCACCGACCCCGACTCATACGGCAGGTCCGGGGCCGGAATGACCTCGGTGAACGGTTCCCGTCGCTCCAGCACCAACCCGATCACGCCGGGTTTGATCCGCTCCACCGCGATGCGTTCCACCCGCAACGCCTCAGCTAGCTCGAGGAGTTTCGTTTCGAACTGGCGGGCGTGTTGGCCAGCCACGATCCGCACATGCAGGGTGTCGATCGTGGGGGAATAGGAGCGGACCTTCATGATGCGGGGAAACAACTCCACCCCGGTTTTACGGTCTGTTTTGGACAGTTCGCACGCCCGTAACGCCCGATGCCACCGTGGCCCCACATACACCCGCCACCGACGCGACCAGGCCCGCAGCACCGGGCCAGCGAACCGGTCATAACTGGCCGGATGTGCCCGATACCAACCCGCCACCCCCGCAACCGCACTACCCACTGCGACACCGGTTGATGTCCAGCCGCACTGGATACCCGCTGCGGTCACCGCCGCCGGAGTCGCCAGCACACCGGGATGCCGCCCCGCCCACAACAGCGCGCGAACCTCCACCCCCTTCCGCCGTGTCGAGGTGCCCATCCTCGTGTCACCGCCCTCCTTTTCTCCTGGTCATGGCATGAAAAAACCGGCCCCTACACCCCTCGTGGTGGATGCTGTCGGCCGGCGACTGTCGAGCACGAACCGGGGTTTAGGACTCCACCACCGATCGTGCGTCCGACAGGTTCACCGTCAGCTCCGCCATACTTTTCGCCATCCGGTCATGGATGGCCACAAACCCCTGCCGACGGGCCGGAATACCCCGCATCGTGTCCTTCAACAGACGCAGCGCCGCATCCAACTCCTCAATCACCCGATCCACCTGATACGACATGGCTTTCACAACCTCCACTCCCTGCTCATCAACTCTGCTTCATACTTCTTCGCGGTGCTGCGCAACCGATCCAGGTCAGCAAACGCATGGCGGCTATATCCCATCAGCTCATCACGAGTCGCCACGGTGAACCCCGCCGTGGCATGATCGTCCTTCACGCGGTCGATGATCTTGTTCACCTCGTCCAGCGACTCCAACACTCCATCCATCGCGCCCACGAACGCGCCGTAGCGGCCGCGGGCCCGCTCGTTCAACACCCCGATCTGCATCCCTCAACTCCTCTCTATTCTGTGTGTTTTTGTGTTACGGCTATTCCGGCATGGCGCGGGCGGTTTCCTCCACCACACCCGCCATCGTCGCTAACTGCTCGTGGATCAGCAGCATCCCCACCCCGTGGGCGTCCGCGAGCTGGGTGAACACCTCATTCAGCTCCTTCAGCAGCGGCGCGGAGCCGATCACGAACTCGCCCGCGTTGTGCAGCTGCCGCGACATCGACAACACCTCCTCTGAGATGTCCAGCAACGCCGTCCGTGTGGCCATCGACCCTCCTACCCTCCCGTTCGTGACGTCCGTTGCGACTGCGTTCTTATCAACTCAGCCACCCTGTCCGTCAACGCTTCTAGTCGCTGTTCCAGCGACCACACATCAATCGCATAGCACGTCGCCATCGCACCCAGTGTCTCGTCCACCGGCTGCACCGTCTTCGTGAAATAGTCCAGCTTTTCCGACATGTCACCCAGCACGTTGACGATCTCCCGATACGCCGCCAGCACCTTCACCACCGTGACCGTGTCCACCCGTCATCCACACCTCCCTTCTCCAGCCGCTTGTTCTCCAGAACCCTGTGCCCGTGCGCGCACAGCCTCGACCTAGCGCGGGTCGCGGGAGCTGTCGCCGAGAGCTTCCTCGAACAACTCGACCAACCCGCCAATTCGAACCTGCAAGAACAGCAAGTCCACGCTGTGGGTCTTCGTGACCCCAGCCAGTTCCTCCCGCACCGACGCCACCACCGGAACGCACCGTTCCATCACGGTGGACATCGTGTGCAGCACCCGCACGATCCGCTGCAACTCGTCGACGACCTGCGCTGGAGTCGCTGGCCCCGTCACCGCACTGTCCTGTCCTGCACCACTCACATCACCTTCCTGCCTGCTGCATCCGTACGAGCAGTGGCACGGCATGGCGGACGCGGTCCACGATCAGGAGGCGACCGCCGCGGCTTCGTCTAATCGGTCAGCAAGCCGTTCCAATTCCATGCGCAGCGTCACCGCCAGTTCCATCACACGCCCGGCGGTCTCTGATATTTCTGCTATATCCAGGCGCGCCCACACAATCTCCAGGTACTGCAACTGCGCGAACACCTCGCCCACGATCCGAGTCAACCCGTGCAGCACCTCCACACAATCCCGTATCGCCGCCCTACTCCCCACCGCAACTACCTCCTCGTCACCACTCGTCACACGTCACACCGCCACCGCTGCCTCCGTAGGTCAGGACTCGTCGCCGCGGCGAGAGCACACGGTCTCCAACGCCGACGCCACCGCCCTCATCCGTAACCCCACATCCAGCAGTTGAATCCCCGCGTTATCAGCCATCCGCCCGATGATCACATCGGTCTCACCGATAAAAGGGGCTTTAAGCTTCAGAAATTCACCAATCGCTTGCACTCCCGAAACGGTAGGGAACAGATAGTCCAGTACTGCTGCCGACGACACCGCCATCATCACTCCCTTCCTCGCCATGGGCGAGCACTGCGCTGGTGCGGCGGCAACGCCCGGTGGTAGAAATCCGCCAGTGTCGCCACGCTGACACATCCGAACCGCAAATCCGCCACCACCGTGCGCAACGCCTGCCCAAGCTCGGCGTCGATCTCAGACACCGTGGAAACACAGAGCTCCGTACGCGCTTCCGTGATCCGTAGCGTCTGCACGAGCTGCTGGAGCACATCGGTCAACTCTGCGGAAGTCACGTCACCCACCACTGCTCACCTCCTCCACCCACCGCTAGCGGTGGTCCAGTCACTCGGTGTCGTGTCGACGGTGCCGACTCGCCTGCTGCCACGGCCCTCGTCACTCAGGATCGTCCGTGGGCAACGCCGCCATCAGTTCCATCAAGCTGGTCAAGTCCCGTGCCGCCAACATCAGATGCGTGCAAATCGCGGTGACATAATGGGCAAAACCGACCCGGAGCCCTTCCATCACCGGCAGCGAGTGATGCACCATTTCTGTCAACCTGAGGTTGCCCCCGGAAACCGGACACCGGGCTTTATGCCGCGAGTGCGAGGTCTTGACGATAGCTTATGCGGGTTTCGTGGGGTGTTCGGTAGTCGA
>NZ_BAAANN010000073.1:0-19713 GCF_039529815.1 Amycolatopsis minnesotensis
CCGTGGCGGTGAGGTCGACCTTTTCGGCGCCGTTCTTGCCCGCCTTGCTGGTGACGGTGGTCGAGATGTACTTGCCGGGATCGACCTTCACCGAACCAGGGGACATGCCGAGGGTGAACCCGTCGCTCGACGGCGGGTCGCCGATCTGCTCGGCGACCCAGTCGCCCATGTCGTTGTTCAGTCTGCTGTACACGCTGTACCACTTGAAGTCGCTGCGGCTCCACGAGGTCAGCCCGATCACCTTGCCGTCCACGATGAACGGGCCGCCGCTGTCGCCGGGCAGCACGGTCTTGCGGCCGTCGGCGTACCCGGCGCAGATCATCGTCTTCGGGTCGACCCCGTTCTCCACCCCGGTGCACCGGCTCGGGTCGACGATCGGCAGCGTCAGCTTGTGCAGCGTGACGTCCTGCTGGGTGTCGTTGTAGTCCTTCTTCCCGTAGCCGAGGCTGAACGCGTCCTTGCCCGGCTTCTCCAGCCCGGCGTCCGCGGAGGTGGCGATCTTGGCGTAGCCGCCCGCCGGCACCGGGATGTCGGCGTCGGTGGTGATGATCGCGACGTCGTAGCCGTTCCACGGCTGGGTGAAGTTGGGATGGGTCCGGTAGTCGACGACGTTCAGCTGGGTGCCGCCCGCCCCCTTGAGATCGTCGAGTCCATAGAGGACGGTCTTCTTGCCGTCGAGCTCCTTGCAGTGCGCGGCGAGCACGACCTTGCGCGGTGCCACCACCGAAGCGGTGCAGCTCTGGCCCTTCGGCCGCGATCCGCCTTCGCGCAGCGCGGCGATGACGAACGGGTAGTCCTTGACCGAGGCCGGCGCACCGCCGATGTCCTGTGCGTGCGCGCCGCCGGGAAGGCGCGCTTCGTCGGTGGGCGCGACACCGGCACCCGTCCCGGCCGCGTTCGCGAGCACGGTGGGCACCGGCGCGGAAAACGCGGCCGCGGCCAGTGCCAGCAATCCGAGTCTGCGTAGTCTCTTGTGCACGGTTGATCCTTTCCGAATCTTCGGACGAGGAGCGGGGGATGCGGTACCGCGTATTCCATCTTCAGTCGGCGCAACCAGGGCGACAACCCGTACCGGCCCGTAATTAATGCCGTACTCGCGCCCTTCCATGAGGGTCGCACCGGCAATGAGTAGGCATCCCTAAAAAATGCGCGCGCTATTGCGGCCGGAAACGAGCCGACCACAATGATCAGAATGGGTGGGAGTGGCGTGCCGCTGTTCTGCGGCGTGGTGTGGGCGGCGGGGCGGAAGATGGCCGTCGTCGACGTCGACGGGGTCGTCGTGCTGGACGGCGCGCTGGACCGCGGCCTCGCGGAGCTGCCGGGCCTGCTGGCGCAGGTCGGTGACACCGAGGAGGTGCGGGTGCCGGTCGCGGTGTGCCGCGCGCCGTCACCGCTCGGCCAGCTCGTGTCCGCGAGCGGGCGGCCGGTGTTCGAGGTCGCCGCCCGCGGCGCGGCCCGCGAGGACGCGGTCGCGCTGGCGAGGCACCTTGCCTCGGGCCGGATCCGCCGGGCGGTTTCGGAGGTCGCGCTGCCGCCGTCGGTCGCGCTCAAGGCGTGGGCGCACCAGTGCGCGGTGTGGGAGAGCACCGAGACCGCGGCGCGGCTCCAGGAACTGCTCGGCGAGCACTACACGAACCTGGTGGACGCCTTCGGCGACATTCCGCTGAGCCCCGGCGCGGCGGTGGCGCACCGCCAGGTGGTCGATCAGCTCGTCGAGGTCGACCGGGTGTGCGAACTCGCCGACCGCCTCGGCGAGCTGGCCGCCGAGGCGTATTCGGACTTCCTCGGCTGAAGCGCGTTCAGCCGGTGAGCGAGGAGCGTTCCAGTGCCTCGCTGAGCACTTTCCGCGACGGCAGACCGAGTTTCCGCAGCGCTTTCCCGATGTGGATTTCCACCGTGCGCGGGGAAAGGAAGAGCTGTTCGGCGATTTCCCGGTTGGTCAGGTTCCGCGCGGCGAGGCGCGCGACTTCGAGCTCGCGCGGGGAAAGCGCTTCGCCGTAACCCTTGCGGCCGCGACGGGGCAACGTGGTGTCGAAGCGCCGGAGCACGCGGCGGCAGCGCAGCGCGTCCGCCGACGCGGTCAGCCCGCCGAACGCGGCCTCCGCCGCGGTCATCAGGTCGATCGCGCTCTGGTGGTCGCCGAGTTCGGCGAAGCACTCGGCGGCGCGCTCGTCCGCGCTCGCCGCGAAGTACGGGTGCGGCAGCGCGCGGTAGGACTCACCGGCGCGCCGCAGCAGGTCCGCGGCCGTGGCGAGCTCGCCGTCCGCGCGCGCGATCAGGCCACGGCACACCGTGGCCGCGGCCTTGGCGAGGGGAGCGTCACGACCGGACACGCCTTGCTCGTACTCCGCGAGCGTCGATCGCGCGCACTCGGTGTCGCCGGTTTCGAGCAGCGCGCGGGTGGCGAAGGGCATCAGCTCGGCCGCCCACACCCAGTTCCCCTTGGCGCGCAGTGCGTCGATGCCGTACCCGGCGACCGTGCGCGCCGCCGCGGCGTCGTGGGCCGCGAGGTGCACCGCGGCGCGCCCGGCGAAGGCCGAAGCCTGCAGCGGCACCGTTCCCGTCGAAAGCGCGAACGCGTTTTCGAAGTTGCGCAGCGCGGCTGTCGGCCGTGCCTGTTCGAGGTCGAGCCAGCCGAGCGCGAGCAAGGGCTCCGCGGCGAGTGAACTGGCCTCGCCGACCCGTCCGATCAGCAGCCGCGCGTCCTCGGCGACCCGCGACCACCGGCCGGTCATCACGTTCAGGCGCAGCTCGGTGCCCGCGGCCAGCGCATCGAGATAGGGCTGGCGGTCACCGCTGATCAACCGGCGCGCGGTGTCCAAATAGGACTGTGCGACGGCGTGGTGGCCGTTCCACACGGCCGCGTCGGCGAGGTTGATGTAGGTCCGCCCGAGCTGCCGCCGTACCTCGGGCGAGGCGGGGGCACGGGGCAGCGCGTCGATCACCGACCACACCCCCGGATCGGCGACCTGCATGCGGGTGGAAACCCGGTTCGCCATGGCGGCGGCCATCAGCTCGACGTCGGCGACGCCCTTGCTCGCCAGCTCGGCCCGTTCGAGCCAGCGCAGGTTGACCTTGAGCGGCACCGCGCCGACGTGCGGCATCGCCAGCGTCATCAGGCCGCGCGCCAGCACCGCGCTGCGCTGGGTCAGGTCCGCGGCGGCGAGTTCGATCTCGTGCCGCCCGGCGTCGATCTCGCCGGACTGCGTGACCATCGCCCTGCCGAGGTTCATCCGGATCTCACCGCGCGCGCCCTTGCTCAGCGCGCGCTCGTGCACGATCGCCCGCAGGCGGGTCAGCGTCGCGGCGCGGACCAGGCCGTGGTGCATTTCGTGGCTCAACCGCACGGCGAACCGCTCCCGCGCGGCGGCGGGGAGTTCGGGATCGTCGAGCGCTTCTTCCAGCAGCCGGACGACCTCGTCGACGTCGTCCTCCCCGGCGGCGCGGTCCACCGCGGTTCCCGTCCACTGTGTCCAGTTGCCGATTTCGAACGCCTCGCGGTAGTGCTTCGCGACACGAGCGGGAGGCTGCCCTTCCGTGGCGAGGAAGGCGGCGGCGCGCGCGTGCAGCCGACGGCACCGCGTCCCCGGGATCGACTCCAGGATCGCTTGCGCGGCAAGCGGATGCCGCACCCGGTACCGCCCGGCGGTTTCGACGAGCAGGACCGCCCGCACCGCGTCTTCGACGGCGGCGGACGCGGTGTCCTCCGGCAGGCGCGACAGCGCGGCGATGGCGTGCTCCCGCGCAGGTTCGCCCAGTACCGCGGCCACGGCCAGCACCTCGGCACCGGCCGGTCCCAGCCTCGCCATCCGGTCGCGGACGGAAGCGCGCACGCGCGGCGGCAGTGCGAGTTCGGCGACGCTCGCGTCCGCCGGTGAACCGCGGCGCAGCAGTTCGCGCACCACTCCCGGGAGCCCTCCGGTGCGGTCGCACAGGTCTTCGGCGAACCCCGGGGGCAGCGCCGCCGTGCCGAGCGCGGTACGGGCGAACCGCTCGACGTCCGCACGGGTCCACGGCCGCAGCGCGATCCGGACCGGTGCCCCGTGCGGGGTCTCCTCGACGGAACTGGTGACGACGGCGAGCTCCTGCGGCTGCGCGCCGGTGAGGAAGCGCAGGAAGTCCAGGGTGTCCTCGTCGGCGTGCTCGGCGTCGTCGAGGACGAGAACGGTGCGGCCGCAGGCCACGAGCACTTCGCGCAGGGCGCGGAAGATCTGGTGCCGGGTGAGCTCGGCGCCGAGCGGCTGCGGCGGTGCGGGCAGCACGGGGATCAGTTCCGGCAGCACCGCGCGCAGCACCCCCGCGACGGGGGAGAGCCGGTCCGCGACCGGGGCGAGCGGTGCCTTCGCGACGGCTTCGAGCACCGGGCCGAGGGGGAGCGGTTTTCGCAGCGGTTCGCAGCGAGCCGACAGCACTGTCCGGTCGGCGAGCAGCCGGTGCCGGGGGAGTTCGGCGAGCAGCCGGGTCTTCCCGGCATCCGGTTCCCCGACGACCGCCACGTGCGCGGGCGGGCTCGTCACGGCGCGAACCAGCGCGGCCAGCTCGGCGTCCCTGCCGAGGAGGACGTGTGCCGCACCGGTCGACGACATGGGTTGACCTTACCGGCGCGGAACCCGCCGAAAGGCGGGAACACGGAAAGTGATCACCGCGGCCCGTCCGCGAGCAGCGCGGCGAGCTTCCGGGCGCACGGGTTCCGGCGATCGGCGTGGACGTGCGGGGTGCGGTGCAGGGGCGGGTCGAGCGGGCGCAGGACCACCCCGTCCGGCTCGGGCCGCGGGACGGCGAGCGCGGGGACGACGCCCGCGGTGATCCCGGCCGCGACCATCGCGAACACCGTGGAGACGTCGCGGACCGTGTGATCGGGCGCCCAGGTGACCCCGAGCCCGGCGAAGACCCCGGTGCGCAACGGCCCGCAGGTCCCGCCAGGATCGGCGACGCCCGCGCGCACCAGCTCGCCGAGGCGAGTTCGCCGTCGCCCATGACCGTGAGCGCGTCCAGGTCCGGCCACTCGGCCGTCAGCGCGGCGGGCACGAGGTGGACCAGCGCGCTGGCGACCGCGCCGACCCGCAGCCGCGGGGCGTCCCGCCGGTGGCCGGCCGCCCGAAGCTCATCCGAAAGGCCACGGCGGGCGCCGTGCCGCGAGCGCGTGCACGGTGCCGTCGGTGGTCAGCGCGAAGACCCAGTCGCCGCTGACCGAAAGCGCCGAAGCGACCGCGCCGCCGAGCGCGTACTGCGCGAGCGGTTTTCCGGTCCCGCGGTCCAGCACGACGAGCCTGCCGTCCCAGGTCCCCGCGTAGACGACCGTTTCGGTGGCCAGCGCGTGCATCGCGGGCGCACCGGCCCCGGCATCGCGGCAGCCCGCCGCCACCTGCCACGGATCGTCGGCGGGGCTGGTGCCGTCGGGGTAGCCGACGGCCGTCTCCCACAACGGTTTCGACGGGTCGGCGGCACGGGTGTCGTAGGCGCGGATCATGCCGTCGACCGAGGCCACGTAAGCTTTTTCATCGCGGATCGCGGGGCTGGTGACCGGCGGCGGCCCGATCTCGCACTTGCTGCCCGGCACCTTCGCGAACCAGGTGACCTTGCCGCCCGCGCCGGTGTCGTGCCCGCGCACACCGGTCGCGGTCGCGGTCACGACGGCGGGTGCGCCGCGCCGCGGATCGGTGAAGGCGGGCGAGGAGTGGCTGTAGATGTCGCCCCCGGTGTCCACTGAGGACAGTTGGGTGCAGGACGCGAGGTCCATCGCGATCAGGGTCTGGCTGGACCCGGAGTGCAGGTACGCCTTGTCCGAGCCCGGTTCGCGGATCGCGGTGCTGTGGAACTCGCCCCAGCCCGGTGCCGCGTCGAAACCACCGGGCAGTTTCGCGCCGGTGGCGGCGTCGCGGCAGACGATCCGCCCGTACTGCTGGTAGACCGCGACCGAGCGACCCCGGCCGGTGAGGCCGAAAACGCTGACCGGTCCGCCCGCCCTGCCGTAGCGGCGCACGGTACCGCCGTGCCGCTCCTCGTCGTCGATGGTCTCCCACGCCACGGCGCCGGTGTTTTCGTCGAGCGCGTAGACCCTGCCGACGCCGGTGCTCAGGTACACCTTGCCCTCGTGCACGGCAGGGAACGACTCGGCGTCGCCGTCGAGGTAGGTGCGCCACAGTTCGCGGCCGCCGCGCAGGTCGTAGGCGAGGATCTGGTTGTAGGGCGAGTCGAACGCCTGCGACGAGACGATCACCTTCGTGCCGGACACCGCGGCGCCGTTGAGGGTGAACTGCTCCCCGGTGTTGGCGGTCCACCACTGGTCGAGCACCGCGCCGGGATCGCTCGCGCTCGCCGAGCGTCCCTGTTCACCGCCGCCCTGGCGCGGCCAGTCCGTACCGCCCGACGGCGTGCGCAGCAGGAACTTCGGCACCACCTGGAACGAGCTTTTCCTGGTCGGCCAAGGCTTTCCGGTGGTGTCGTAGGCCACGGTCTCGGTGCGGTAGAGGCCGATGGGCAACCCGTCGACGACGGTGCGCGCGGTCTCCGGATTGTCATGAGTGGACGGACACGGCTCCGGCGCGCCACCGGGCGGGGTGTAGCAGTTCACGATGCCGCCCGGCGCGGTCTTCGCGCCGAAGGGCAGCTTGTCCCGGCGCCACACCGTCCTGCCTGCCAGGTCCTTGACGGTGACGGTCGCGGTGCCCGGTGTCCTGCCGTCGTCCTGGACGTGCAGGTCGACCGGGATCGGGGTGCGCGAACCGTAGACGCTCGCCTTCGCGGGACTGGCCAGCGTCACGGCGTCGTGGACGAAGAACTCGCGGTGCGAACCGCGCACGTACCCGGTGTCCTCGTCGGCCGGAGTCGCCGGATCGTCGGTGATCTCGGCGAAGTCCAGCACGGTGTAGCCGGGGCGCGCGCCGTCGATGCCGTAGGTGAGCCCCATGTTGTTGATCTCCACCGAACGGGGGAAGGCGCCGCGGCGGAACTCGTTCTGCTGGTCGTGGCCGGCGGCGAACATCCGCACATCGTGCTTCGCGAGCTCGTCGACGATCGGCTGGATGCTCGCGCCGGGGCCCCACTTGGTGAACAGCGACCGGTGCGCGAACACGAACACCTGCTTGCCCGAGGCGTTGCGCCGCAGGTCTTCGCGCAGCCAGGTCAGCTGCGGCGCGAGCCCGGTGGTGTCGTAGTTGTCCTCCAGCACGACGAGGTGCCTGCCGTTCCGGTCGAAGCTGTACCACTCCGGGCCCATGTTGCGGCGGTAGGTCTCCATGGCCGCGGAGTAGCCGCTCGCCCCGGTCGGGCCGCCCGCGTCGTGGTTGCCCATCACCGGGTAGAACGGATGCCCGAGCCTGCCGTCGGTGAGGCCCTTGCGGAGGATGTCGTAGCTGCCCTGCCGCCGCGGCGCGTCGGTGTAGTCGGTGACCGTGAGGTCCCCGGTCGCGATGCTGACGGTGGCGGCGGGATCCTTCGCCAGCGCGGTGACCTGTCCCGTCCACTTCGCCAGCGTCGACGGCACTTCCGGGTCGCTGCGGTTGCTGGTCTCGGTGTCGGAGAGCATTTGCCAGGTCTCCAGCGGATCGGCCGCGTGCCGATCCGGCACCATCGCGAAGTCGACGCCGCTTTCCGGGCCGCGGACCTCCTTGAAGAACCGGGGCACGTAGTCCTCGCGCAGTGCGGGCGTGTAGCCGTCCGGCGACACCGCGTAGACGAGATCCGTTTCCCGGCGCGAAGAATCGATCGTGATGGCATAGCCGCCGTCCGGCCCGGTGGTCGCCCACACCGCGCCGTCGGTCACCGAAACACCGGCGATCCCGGGTTCGCCGTCGTCGCGCGTGCCGTTTCCGTTGGTGTCCGCGAAAACCGTGCCGACGACCGGCAGCGCCGAGCCCGCGGACTCCGCGACGGGAAGGGGAACGCCGAGCAGCAACGCGGTCACGGCGAGGAGCGGGAGGATTCGTCTCACATGCGGTGACCCTACTGAGAAAGATCCACTCCGCCGCCGGGCCAACCCGACAATTCACCCAAGTGCCGGGGCGCGTTCAACAGTCCCGCGGCAAACGGACGCTCGAAGGTCTTCGATCCGGACCCGCGCTCGTCCGCGCGCGCCTAGCATCGCGGGATGAAATCGTCGAGAATCCAGTCGTTCGCCGCCGGGGTGCTGATCGCCAACAGCGCGCCCCATCTCGCCACCGCGGTCACCGGTCGGCAGCACCTCACACCGCTGGCAGGCCGCGGATCGGGGCCGAAGGTGAACGCCGTGTGGGCCGCGCTCAACCTCGTCGGCGGCACGCTGCTGCTGCGGGCCTCGCGGCGCGGCGGGACCGAGCGGTGGGACGGCGATCTGATCGCCTTCGAAACCGGCTGCCTCGCGTTCGCTTCCTGGATGGCGGGCTCGGAGCGGTGGCTGCGCACGAACACCGCGCGCCAGGAATAGCCCGCCGGGATCACGCGTGGAAGCGCGTGGTCTCGGCCAGTTCCGCGCGGGGGATGCGGACGCTGTTCGCGGGCGCGGTGTCGTCGGCGTAGCCGAACGAGATGCCGAGCAGGACCTTCCGGTCCTCGACGCCCAGTTCGGCGCGGATGGTGTCCGCGTAGAAGCCCAGCAGTCCCTGCGGGCAGCTCGCGATGCCGTACGCCGTCATCGCCAGCATCAGCGTCTGCGCGTAGATGCCGACGTCGGCGGCCATGCGCACCTCCGCGTTGGGCGCGGTGAACAGCAGCGCGACGTGCGGCGCCCCGTAGAAACGCAGGCTTTCGGCGTTGTACGCCTCGCGAGCGGCGTGGTCGTCGCGGCGGATCCCGACGGCGCCGTACATCCGCTCGCCCGCCTGCTGGCGCCGTTGCTGGTAGGGCCCGCGGTAGAGGTCGTCGTGGTAGGGGAAGTCCATCGAGAGGCGCTTGCCGGCATGCGCGTCGACCAACGCGTCGCCGAGGCGTTCGCGCGCGACGCCGCTGACGACCTCGATGTGCCACGGCTGGGTGTTGGAGTTGGACGGCGCGGCGCCCGCCAGGGAAAAGACCGCCCGCAGCGTCTCTTCCGGTACGGCGTCGGGGCGGAATGCGCGCGTGGCTCGCCGTCCCCTGATCAGGCGCTCGGCGTAGTCGGACAGGTCGGCTGTCATGGTCGCCCCTTCTTATGTAAACGCTGTCGTGTACCTAGTGGCCGACTGTAGCGGACGCACGAGCCAAGGTAAACGGCGGTGTACACTTAAGGGGTGGCCGAACAGGACGTGGATGTGGTGCTTCGTCGTCGCGGGCGCGGGGGACGGGAGCGCATCCTCGCCGCGGCTACCGCGCTGTTCGAGACGCGCGGGATCAACGCGACCGGCATGGAGCAGGTGGCGGCGAGCGCGCCGGTCTCGAAGCGCACCCTCTACGCCCACTTCCCTGCCAAGGACCAGTTGGTGGTGGCGTATCTGAGCCATCTCGCGGAAGCGGGGCACACCATCGAAGGCGCGCTCGATCGCGAGGATCTTCCGGTGCGCGAACGGATTCTCGCGTTGTTCACGGTGCCGGACAACGGAACCGGCCCCATTCGCGGATGCCCGTTCGTCGACGCCGCGGCCGAGTTCCCCGACCCGGACAGTCCCGTGCACGCGTACACGCGGGAGCAGAAGCAGCGTTTCGCGCGGCGGGTCGCCGAACTCGTGGGCACGCTCGGGGCACCGCATCCCGGCGTGCTCGCCGAACAACTCGTGATGCTCGCCGACGGTGCGGCAACCCGCGCGATGGTGCTCAACGACGCGGCGTGCGGACGGCACGCCCGCGCCGCCGCGGAAGCGCTGCTCGACGCCGCCACCGGCTAGAAGATGTCCGAGAACCGGGATACCTGGTGGCGCGGGCGAGTCCGCGGGGCACGATGGTCGTGACGAGGTGGCTCACGGCTTCGCCTCGCGCCCTGAAGGATGCTCCTATAGAGGTCAAAAGCGAGGTGCCCTTCACGGCATGCACTGGGACTTCGCCGTTCACGTCTCATTCTCATCTCCGCGCTGGCGCCCCAAAAAAGGGCCTTCATAGGCGCGTGAATGCCACGGATGCGGCCGTCACGGACCCGCTCTGCTCCGGGCGCATTCCCCGAAGGGGCCCATGAGGGAATCTGACGCCGCGAAGGGCCCCTTCAGGGCATCAGCACCACCGTGCCGCCCGCCGCGAGGGGCGAGATCGCGGCGTCAGATTCCCCGAAGGCGACCTTCACGGACCAAGCCCCCCGGGCGGCTCCACGCATCCGCCACCCACCTCACCAGAATCAACGCGCACACATCATCACTGTGGCCTTGAGGGAATCTGACGCCGCGAAGGCCACCTTCGGGGCATCAGCGCCGCCACGCCGCGCGCCCCGATCCGACACTCGCTCGGACCACTGTGGACACCTCGAACGGCTCCAGACCACCCCCGGTGGGATCTGGAGCCGTTCCGCGGGTTACGCGCCGTCCCAGGTGACCGGCAGCCGGTGCACGCCGTAGATGTCCGCGCCGGTGCGCATCGGGATCTCCCCGGCGGGGACGGCGAGGCGCAGGCCGGGGAACCGGGCGAACAGGGCGGGGAAGGCGACCCGCATCTCGACGCGGGCGAGCTGCTGGCCGAGGCACTGGTGCACGCCGTGCCCGAAGGTCAGGTGCCCGCTGGCGTGCCGTCCGAGATCGAGTGAGTCGGGATCGGCGAACCTCTCCGGGTCGCGGTTGGCGGCCTGGACCGAGATGGTCACGCTCTCGCCCGCCTTGATCAGCTGCCCGCCGAGTTCGACGTCCTCCAGCGCCGCCCGCCCTCCGGTGTGGGTGATGGCCAGGTAGCGCAGCAGTTCCTCGACGGCCTGGTCGGCCATGCCGGGATCGGCGCGCAGCGCGGCGAGCTGATCCGGGTTCTCCAGCAGTGCGAACGTGCCGAGCGCGATCATGTTGGCCGTGGTGTCCAGGCCCGCGCTGAGCAGGAACGCGCCGACCCCGGCGAGTTCTTCGTCGGTGAGGTCGGTCGTGGTCAGGTCGCTGAGCAGGTCGTCGGTTGGCCGCGCGCGCTTGGCGAGCACCAGTTCCCGCACGTAGTCCTGGATCGCGCCGTAGGCGGCCATCATCTCGTCCATCGTGATGCCCGCGTCGTTCATCGCCAGCGCGTGCGCCTGGAAGGACTCGCGATCGGCGTAGGGCACCCCGAGCAGTTCGCAGATCACCATCGCGGGCACGGGCTGCGCGTAGTCCCGCACCAGATCGGCGGGCGGGCCCTGCAGTTCCATGGCGTCGAGGTGCTCGGCGCTGATCTCACCGACGCGTTCGGTGAGCAGGCGCATCCGGCGGACGGTGAACTTGCCGGTCAGCAGCTTCCGGTAGCGGGTGTGGTGCGGCGGGTCGATCCCGGTGAGATCGCCCGCCGACGCGGGCGGTACCTCGGTGACGCCGGGCAGCGGGGTCGGGAAGTGCATGAGCTCGTACCGCGAGCTGAAGCGGAGATCGGCGGCCACCGCGCGGGCGAGCTCGTACCCGGTCACCAGCCAGCCCTCGTGCCCGTCGGGGTAGCGCATCCGCCTGATCGGGCTCTCCGCACGGATTCGCGCCAGCTCCTCCGGCGGGTCGAACGGGCAGCCGGCCGGGCGTTCGGTCGGCAGTGCGGTCAGTTCGGGGTGCACGGTCTTCTCCTGACGTGGTAAGGGAAATCAGTTCGCGGACTCGCGGTTGAACAGCTTCTTCGACCACAGGTAGCCGCCGAGCGCGACGACGACGCACCAGCCGACCGCGAGCACCGCGTTGTTCCCGATCGGCTTGTCCATGAGCAGGCCCCGCAGGGTCTCGATGATGGGCGTGAAGGGCTGGTACTCGGCGAACCAGCGCAGTGCGGCGGGCATGGACTCCGTCGGCACGAACCCGCTGCCGAGGAAGGGCAGCAGGATCAGCGGCAGGCCAACGTTGCTCGCGGACTCGACCGTCTTGGCCGCCTGTCCGAACGCGACGAACAGCCAGATCAGGGAGAACGACATCAGCGTGAGGAGGCCCGCCGTCGCGAACCACGCGCCGACCCCTGCCGACGGCCGGAAGCCGATCAGGAACGCCACGCCGAACACGGCCGCCATGCTGAGCAACGACTGGATGAGACTGCCGAGCACGTGCCCGGTGAGCACGGAGACGCGGGCGATGGACATCGTGCGGAACCGGGCGACGATGCCTTCGGTCATGTCCATCGCGACCGAGACCGCGGTGCCCTGGACGGTCGCCGACACGGTCATCAGGATGATCGCGGGCACGACGTAGTTGACGTAGACGGCGCGGCCGCCGCCGGCACCGCCGATCCCGGCGCCGAGGGTGTTGCCGAACACGTAGACGAACAGCAGCAGGAAGACGATCGGCATCCCGACGAGCATCACCGTCATGGACGGGTAGCGGGCCAGGTGCTTGAGGTTGCGGCGCAGCATCGTGGCCGAGTCGCGCAGGGCGTAGGACCGGGTGCTCATCGGATGGCTGCCTTTTCGTTCGTGGGATTTCCGGTGAGGGCGAGGAAAACGTCGTCGAGATCGGGGGTGTGCAGGGTGAGCGCGTCGACGGTGACGCGCTCGTCGCCGAGCCGGGTGAGCAGGGTCCGCAGCGCGTGGACGCCGCCGTCGCTCGGGATCCGCAGGGTGAGCGCGTCGTCGTCGCGGGACTCGGCGGCGAGGACGCGGGTGGCGGCGTCGAACTCGCGCCCGTCGGCGAAGCGCAGTTCGACGTGGCCGCCGGGTACGCGGCGCTTCAGTTCCTCCGCGGTGCCCTCGGCGACCACGCGCCCGCCGTTGAGCACGGCGACCCGGTCGGCGAGTTCGTCGGCCTCGTCGAGGTACTGCGTGGTGAGGAAGATGGTGACGCCGCGAGCCACCAGGCCGCGCACGATGTCCCACATGCGGAGCCGGGCGCGGGGGTCGAGGCCGGTGGTTGGCTCGTCGAGGAAGATCACCTCCGGATCGCCGACCAGCGTCATCGCGAGGTCGAGGCGCCGCCGCATGCCCCCGGAGTAGGTCGCGGCCGTTTTCCCCGCCGCCTCGGTCAGGTCGAACTGGTCGAGCAGTTCGTCGGCGCGCCGCCTGCCTTCCGCGCGGTCCAGGTGGTGCAGGTCCGCCATCAGGATCAGGTTTTCGCGTCCGGTGAACAGGTTGTCCACCGCGGAGAACTGGCCGGTGACACCGATCGCGGCACGCACCGCGTCGGGGTCCGCGGCGAGATCGTGCCCGGCGACCGTGACGGTGCCGCTGTCCGCGGTGAGCAACGTGGACAGGATCTTGACCGCGGTGGTCTTCCCCGCCCCGTTGGCGCCGAGCAGCGAGAAGACCGTGCCCCGCTGGACGTGCAGGTCGATGCCGTCGAGCACGACGTGGTCGCCGAACGACTTGCGCAGCCCGGTCGCGGTGATCGCCGGTGGGCGCGACGGAGTGGTCATGGATTTGTCCCTTTCCGGGCTTCGGGTCGACGGCGGTTCGTCCGCGGCGCGTGGTCACTCCGCCATGCCGTCCTTTGTATGGCGCCACTATGGCGCAATATTGGCACCATGGCAAGCCCGAAGTGGCGCAATGGTTGTGAAAGGGGCCTTGAGCAGGAGGGATGCTCTTCCTGAGATGATCGTGGTTCGCCGGAGGCCAGGTTAATCTGGGGCGCATTCGGTCACGGGTGGTGTCTCAGTGGCGTCGCTCGGGGCCAGTGTGGCGTTCTTGTGGCGCGTCCGCCTGTCGCCGGAGAACACGAAAAGGCCAGCCGCTTTCGCGGCTGGCCTGGTGCCGGGGGTCTGTCCTGCGGGGCGTGCTCAGCTCCAGCGCCGCACGAACTCCATCACCGCGGAGCCGACCTCCACGGGGTTCGAGGCGCTGAGGAAGTGCTGCCCGCCCGCGATGGCTTCCAGACGCGCCTCGGGGGAACGGGTGAACATCCGGATCTCCTCCTCGGCGTTCGCCACGGAGTACACCTGGTCCGCGGTGCCGTGCAGCCACCGGACGGGGCAGCGGACCTCGTCGAGCCTGCCGTGCAGCCCGTCGCGGTCCCGCAGGTTCACCGTGCTGACGCGCAGGCGGTGGCGCCCGGCGTCACCGGCGTAGTTCGCGCGGTAGGTGGCGAGCCAGAACTCGCGTTCCTCACCCGAGACGCCGCCGAGGGCCGTGTCGAACACGCCGTCCACGAACTCGTCCGGTACGGCCCAGTCCTCGCCGACCGGATCGGCGAGGGCGTCGACGACCGGGGTGTTGAACCCGATCCCGTCCCAGCAGCCGAGTTCGCGGCTGCGCGGGCTCTCGAAGTCCATGAACGTGCCGAGCGGGATGAGGCCCCGCACGACGTCCGGGGCGAGCAGTGCCATGCGGACCACCACCCAGCCGCCCTGCGAGGTCCCCAGCACAAAGGCTTCGCGGATGCCGAGTGCTTCGAGGACCTGCAGGTTCGCGATCGCGCTGTCCCAGTAGGTGAAGTGCCGGTACGCGGCCCTCGTGCGCCCGTGACCGTAGGGCTCCAGCGCGAGCAGGTTGACCGCGGACCCGAGCGCCGGGTCGGCGAACTGCGGCCGGTACAGCTCGGCCGAGGTGGTGTAGGAGTTGATCAGGACCAGTGTCGGGAGCGCGGGGTCGTGGACCATCCGCGCGGAGGATCGGGCCGACGTCGCGGCCGGGAAATGCGTTGCCAGGGACCGGCGCCGAGCACGGCGACGTGCGCGTCGCCGTGCACCTTGTCCGCGAGAACGCGGTGGGGCTGAAGGAGATTGCTGGCCTCGGCGAGGAGCGGGTGAAATTGCTCGACGATCCTCCGCCGGTCGTCCGTGGCCGCACGGGACACGTCCCAGTTCATGTGAATGGCGCCTGCCGGTGACCCGTCTGGCAACCACAGACAGGCGGTGAGCCCCTCGTGGAACCCGGCGGGGACGAGGTGTTGTTCGGCAAGGGCGGTCGCGGCGAACCGGACCTGCCAATCACGCGCGAGATCCGACCAGCGGAGCGCCGCGCGGCCCCTGCCGCGAACCACGCGGAAACCCGGATTCCCGGTGTCCGGGACGAACCCGTCCAGGAACCGCCCGAGCGCGGCGTCCGAGTAGCCGTCGGCGGCGAGCAGTTCGTGCCGGGGGCTCACCGCGAAGGGGTTCGAAGCCGTCAACATCACCGCGTCACACCGGACGAGGTCGCGAAGAAGCCGCACGAGTCGCCCGGCCCGCTCGACCACGCTCGCGGAGGCGACGGTCGCACCGGGGCCGGTGGCGCTCTCGGAAGGCAACGGGCTCCTATCGCGTCTGCTCTCCTCGTGGACTCACCGCCAAGGCTACGCCAGAACGCAGGCCCGCCTCCCCTGGTTCCTTAGCCGGCTTCCGGGTTACCCGGCTCGGGAATCCCCGGTGTGGGGCCAGTTCGCGGTCGATGATGCCGGCCCAGTGGGCGAGGACCGTGCCGCGGCGGGGGGAGTCGTCGGTCATCACGTCGGCAAGGCCGAGGCCGCGGATCAGGTCGAGCAGGCCTTGCACGGTTTCGCGGGCGCCGGGGCTCGTTTCGTCGACGCCGAGCAGTTCGACCGCTGCCCGGTGGGCCTGCTTGCCCACCTGCTGTTCGAGCGCGACGACGTGCGGGTGGACTTCGGTGTCGGTCGATCCGGCTGACCACAGGTGCAGCGCCGCGCGGAACAGCGGGCCGCGGTAGAGCTCCGCGAGCATCTCGATGATGTCGCGGGTCGACCTGTTCGCCGCCGGTAGCGCGGTTACCCGCTCGCGGATCTCGGCGAGCCGGACCGCCGTGACGTGCTCGATCGCCGCCGTGAACAAGGCTTCCCGTGTGGGGAAGAAGTGTTGCGCGGCACCGCGCGACACTCCGGCGCGCTGAGCCACGGCCGAGGCCGCGGCACCACGCCAACCCTGTTCCGCGAGTGACTCGATGGCGGCTTCCAGCACCCGCTGGCGGGTCACGGCCCCGCGTGCCTGCCGCGGCACACGGCTGGTCGCCTGCTCGCCGGTCATGTGGCGGGATCCTGGCTGATTCGTTCGCGCAGCACGGCTTTGGCGATCTTCCCCGCCGGTGTCATCGGCAGCTCGGCCACGATCAACAGCTGCCGGGGCACTTTGTAACCCGCCAAGCGTTCCCGGCAGTACGCCAGGATCTCCTCCTGGTCGAGTTCCGCCGCGGGATCGCGGGGCACCACGTAATAGCGGCCGATCTCGCCGAGCACGGGGTCGGGGACGCCGATGCCCGCGGCCATGGCGATACCCGGGAATCCGGTGAGCACGTTCTCGATTTCGACGGGGTAGACGTTGTAGCCGCCTTGCAGGTACATCTCCTTGCTGCGGCCGCGAAACGCGAGATGCCCACCGTCGGCGGTGACGATGTCGCCGGTCGCCACCCAGCCGCCGGGAAGGAACGCTTCCGCGGTTTCGGCAGGCATGTCCCAGTACCCCGCGGCGGCACTCGGCCCTCGCACCTGGAGTTGTCCGTCCACACCGGACTCGACCGGTTCGCCGCCGGGGTCGACGACACGGGCCTCGAAACCGGGGAGAGCGGTGCCCAGCGTGCGCGCCACCACTTCCGGCGTGTCCGTCGGCGCGCTCATGATCGCGGCACCGGAAAGCTCCGACATGCCGTACAGATTGGTCAACCGCGCGCCGGGAAATCTCGCCGCGATCGCGTCGCAGAGCGCGGGTTCGGCGTTCGAGCCGCCGACGATCGCCACCCGCAGGCTCGACACGTCGATCTCGGCGCAGGCGGGTTCCGCGAGCATCAACGCCCACATCGTCGGCACGCCGCCCACGATCGTCAGCCGCTGCTCGGCGATCGCGGCGACGGCGCCGCCCGGTGAGAACGCCGACGGCATGACCACCGCGGCCCCCGCGACCATCGCCGCGAGGATGTTGCAGGTCAGCCCGCCGACGTGGTTGAGCGGCAGCAGCCCGAGCAGGACGTCCTCCGCGGTCATCGCCACCCGTTCGACCTGTGCCGAGGTGGAGGCGATGAGCCCGCCGTGGGTCAGCACCGCGCCCTTGGGGACACCGGTGGTCCCCGAGGTGTAGAGGATCACCGCCGGGGTGTCCGCGCCGGTGTCGGCGTCGGGAACGTCTTCGGTCGCGCCGGAGACGAACTCCGCGTAGCCGTCGAGGAACACGACGACCTCGACGGCCGGGATCCGGTGCCGGAATCCGGCGTAGAACGCCCGCAGATCGGTTTCCCCCGCGTGGCGGGCGGTCAGCACCAGGCGGGTGCCGGACTGGTTGAGCATGTGGTCCAGTTCGGTCTCGCGGTAGCGGACGTTGAGCGTGACCACGATCAGGCCGAGCCGGACCGCGCCGAAGAAGAACTCCAGCCACTCCACCCGGTTCGGCGCGGCGATCGCCACCCGGTCCCCGGCGCGCAGGCCACGCGCGTGCAGCGCGGCCGCGACCCGGCGGCTGCGAGCCGACAGGTCGCCGTACGTGGTGGCGGAGTCCCCGGTGCGGAGGAACACCTTCCCGCCCGCCTGGCGGGCGTTGTCGTCGAGCAGGGTCGCCAGCGTCCGGGTCATCGGGCGTACTCCTTCATCGAGAGTGCGGTGTCGACACTGACACGCTCCACGCGAGCAAAGCAAGCAGTGCTGCTTGGTTGTTGGCCTTCTCGTGAAGTCGGGTACGGGCAAATGCCCGTGCCCGTATAGTGCGCACGCCGACGACTATCCTCCGTTCGGTCTATCGCCCGTGAGGACGGCGGAAGGGGACGCGCATGGTCGGCTCTGTGGCCGCTGGCCCGGCTCGTGGTGCCAAGGACGGCTTCGCGACCCTGCGCCTCGTCGTGGCCTGCGGTGTCATCGGGTTCCACGCGATGCCGTTGACCGGCGACTACGACGGCTGGGGATGGGGCCAGCACTGGTACCACTACGGCACGCTGACCGTCGCCGCGTTCATGGCGATGAGCGGGTTCTTCGTGATGAAGACCTGGGAGCGGGACCCGAACCTCGTCCGGTTCTGGGTGCGCAGGGCGTTGCGGATCATGCCGGGGCTCGTGGTGGTCGTGCTGCTGGCCGCGCTCGTGCTCGGCCCGCTCGTCACCACCCACAGCACCGGCGAGTACTTCGGCCAGTCGCGCACCTGGTCGTTCCTGTGGCACAACGCTTTGCTGTTCCCGCAGCAGTACGACCTGCCGGGGGTGTTCGCGGACAACCCGTACCCGGCCGCGGTCAACGGCTCGCTGTGGTGCCTGCCGCTGGAGGTGCTCGGCTACGCGCTGGTGACGGTGGTCGGCCTGCTCGGCATCAACCGCAGGCGCCCGTTGATCTTCCTGGTCGCGGTGCCGTTCGGCGCGCTGCTCGTGGTGCACGTCAACGGTCTCGTCGACCTTCCGGACACGGTGCTGCTGCTGCCCGTCAACCCGCTGCTGCAGTACCTGGCGATCTACGCGATGGGCATCGCGGCCTGGCTCTACCGCGAGAAGCTCCCGCTGTCCTGGTGGGGCGTCGTGGTCTGCGTCGCGATCGAGGTCTTCGTCTACCCGAGCCCGATCGCGGACGTCACGCGCGCCATCACCGTGCCCTACGCCGTGCTGACCATCGGCACCAAGCTGCCCTCGTGGCTGTGCCTGCCGAACTGGCTGACCGTGGCCAGCTTCGGCGTTTTCCTCTACGGCTTCCCGGTCGAGCAAACACTGGTCTGGCTCGGTGCGGACCACCCGTGGCAGGTGATCGGCATCGGCGTGCCGATCGCCGTGGTGCTGGGGCTGGGGTCATGGCACCTGGTGGAGAAGCACGCACTCCGGCTGCGGACCGCGTTGACCGAGCGCGGGCCGGAACCGGAGCCGCGCACCGAGATCATCCCGGTCGTACCGGCAGCGGACCCGCCGACCGTCGAACTGCCCGCACTACGGCCCTTTTACGCGACCCGTCAAGGTGCCGCGCGACGCGAAAGGAACTGATCGAAGCCGCCATGCCTGCCGAAAAGACCGTCGAACCGACCGTGGAAGTAAACCGCGGACGCTATCTCGAACTGCTGAAGCGCGCGCTGACGAACACCATCTACGAGGATCCGAACACGGCGCCATGGGGACCGGCCGGATTCGACGCGCAGGCCCGCGGCGAGGGCAGCGACTGGCCGCGCACCGCGCACACGATGGTCGGCCGCAAGCGTCTCGACAACCTCCACGAGTGCGTCCGCACGGTGATCGCCGACGGCGTCGAGGGAGATCTGGCCGAAACGGGGGTGTGGCGCGGCGGCGCGTCGATCCTCATGCGCGGCGTGCTCGCCGCCTACGAGGAGACCGGCCGCACGGTGTGGGTCGCCGACTCGTTCGACGGCCTGCCGCCCCCGGACGCCGACCGCTACCCGGCGGACAGCGGCGATCAGCACCACGAGGTCGCCTTCCTCGCCGTGCCGCTCGAAGAGGTCAGGGCCAACTTCGCGAAGTACGACCTGCTCGACGACCAGGTCCGGTTCCTGCCGGGCTGGTTCCGAGACACGTTGCCGACCGCGCCCATCGAGCGCCTCGCCGTGCTGCGACTCGACGGTGACATGTATGAGTCCACATGGGACGCTTTGAGCGCGCTTGCGCCGAAGGTTTCGCCCGGCGGGTTCGTGATCGTCGATGATTATCATGCGATTTCGGGGTGTCGGCAGGCTGTGGATGACTATCGTGGTTTGCACGGTATTGACGCGCCTGTCGAGACTATTGATTGGGCTGGCGTTTTTTGGCGTGTTTCCTGGTAGTGCTTTGTTGAGCGTCTTCGGTGGCCGGGGAGATCGCGTTGCTGTCGAATTTGACGCAGGCCGCGGCGGAGCGGAAGGTGGCGCTCGCTGTCGCGTTGACCTCATACCTGCCGT
>NZ_BAAANN010000074.1:0-17785 GCF_039529815.1 Amycolatopsis minnesotensis
CCGTGGCGGTGAGGTCGACCTTTTCGGCGCCGTTCTTGCCCGCCTTGCTGGTGACGGTGGTCGAGATGTACTTGCCGGGATCGACCTTCACCGAACCCGGGGACATGCCGAGGGAGAAGGTGTCGGTGTTGACGTCCCCGATCTTTTCCTTGACCCAGTCGCCCATGTCGTTGTTGAGGCGGCCGTAGACGCTGTACCACTTGAAGTCGCTGCGGCTCCACGACGCGACGCCGACGACCTTGCCGTCCACGATGAGCGGGCCGCCGCTGTCGCCGGGCAGGATGGTCGGGTCGCCGTTGGCGTAGCCGGCGCAGATCATCGTCGCGTCCTGGAAGCCCGCGCCGACGCCCTGGCAGTTCGAGCCCTCGCGGATCGGCAGGGTCGCCTTGTCGACAGTGACGTCCTTCGAGTCGTCGTTGAAGTCCTTCTTGCCGTAGCCGACGCCGACCCCGTTCTTGCCCGGCTTGTTCAGATCGGTGTCCGCGGAGGTGGCGACCTTGGCGAACTGGCCGCTCGGCACCGGGATGTCCGCGTCGGTCGTGACCACCGCGACGTCGTAGCCCTGGTCGAAGTTCACGTACTTCGGGTGGGTCTCGTAGCTGACGACACCGACGCGCGTGCCCCCGCCCGCGTTCAGGTCGTCGAGTCCGTACAGGAAGGTTTTCGTGCCCTCGGCCGCCTTGCAGTGCGCGGCGATCAGGATCTTGCGCGGCGCGACCACGGAACCGGTGCACGTCTGGCCCTGCGGGCGGGGGCCGCCTTCGCGCAGACCCCCGATGATGAACGGGAATTCCTTAACCGAGCTGTCCTGCCCGTGGTAGAACTGCGTGCGCATGAGCGGGGGGATGTGCGCGTCGCCGGTGGGGGCCACGGCGGTCGTGTTCGGCGCTTCGGCCGCCTCGGCCGTGATGCTGAGCAGCGGAGCGGAAAGGGCGGCCAGCCCGACGGCGAACAACCCCAGTACCCGTTGAGTTCTCTTCACAGCGGTTCCTTTCCAGTGGCTGGAAAGTCACCTTCCGGCGCGGGCGGGGGCGCTAGCAATCCGGGAGCGAGCCCGTATGGGTACGGATCTATCTTGCTGTGACCTGGTGAACTTGACCTTGACACCGGGGTCAGGGTTTGGCTTTCCCCGCCATGGAAGAGACAACCACCAAGGCCGTGCTCATCACCGCGGGCGGCACCGGGATCGGCCGCGCCACGGCGAGGCGGTTCGCGGCGGAGGGCGCCGAGGTGCTCGTCGTCGGCCGCACCGCCGGACGCCTGGCGGAGACCGCGGAAGGCACCCCGCGCATTCGCGCGTTCGTGGCCGACGTCGCCGCGCCGGACGCGCCCGCCGCCATCGAACGGACCGTCGCCGAAGAGCAGCTCGCCACCAACTTCCTCGCCCCGGTGTTCCACACCGGACGAAATCGCCTGGTGGATCGTCACCGCGGCACGTCCCGAGGCGAGCTATCTCACCGGCTCGATCATCCGTGCCGACAGCAGGGCCTGATCCACCCGCGGCGAGCGCCGAACGGCTACCGGGAGGCCGATCTGCCGCGCGAGCGCGCATATCGTCGAACGGAGGCTCGCGGGGGTCACCGAGAAGATCGCCGAACTGGCGCGCGTTCCCCGGCTCAGCCCGTGAGCAGCACGAGTTCGCGGTCGCCGTCGCGCTCGACCGTCATGCCCGCCTTGGAGATCACCGTGACCAGTTTGTCCACAGTAGACGGTTCGGTTCGTGCCGCGACCAGTGCGGCGGCGAGCTTGCCCTTGTAGGCCTTGTTGAAGTGGCTCACCGTGGTGCGGTTGCCCTGCTCGTCCTCGGTGACGACGCGGACGGTCACCGAGTTCGGGCCGGTCTTCGCCAGCGCCGAATAGGAGCCGGAGCGCAGGTCGACGACGAGACCTTCGACGCCGGTCAGCACGGGTTCGAGCGCGGGCTTCCAGACGCCGCGGAGCGTGCCGAGCGACGGCAGCGTGGTGCCGCCGGAGAGCCGGTAGGCGGGGATCCGGTCGGTCGCCGAGACGATCCCGAACAGCGCGGACGCGACGGCGAGCCGGTGCTGCGCCTTGGCCAGTGTCGCCCGGGTGAAGCCCTTGACGTCGAGCGCGTCGTAGAGCACGCCGGTGTAGCGGCGCAGCGCGGGCATGGTCGGCGACGTCCACAGCACGGCGTTCCTGGCGACCTCGTCGGACTGGCGCTCGGAGATGCCGAGCGCGGCCAGGCTCGCGGGCACGTCCGCGGCGAGGTCGGTCAGCGCCTCGGCCACCTTGCGCCTGGTCGGCCCCAGTTCCGGGTAGGACAGGGCGTCGAGGTCGAGCGGCGGGCCGTCGCCGCCGTCGGCCTTGGTTTCGGAGGGAGGCAGGAGCACGAGCACCCCTGCAGGGTAACCAGCGGCCGCCGTCACCCGTGCGGGTTGGGTAGTGTGGATCGTCACGGGTGGTGCACGGTTACCGGGGGAGCAGCATGGTGGCGGCGGGGAAAGCCGCGGGGGTGGCGCACGCGAGCTGGCAGGACCTGCCGCTGCCGGTGCGCGCGGCGGTCGAGCGGAATATCGGCGCGAAGGTCGTGCGGTCGTTGCGGCAGACGCCCGAGTTCGACGGCGGGCTCGCCGCGAGGCTCGTCCTCGAAGGCGGCAACCGGGTGTTCGTGAAGGCGCTCCCGGCAGACAATCCCCGTGTCGGCGGCTACCGCGCGGAGGCCGACGTGATGTCCTTCCTGCCCGAAAACGCGCCGGTGCCCCGTCTCATGTCCACAGTGGACGGAGAATGGCTCGCGCTGGTGTTCTCCGACATCGAGGGCACGAGCCCGCGGCTGAGACCGGGTTCGCCGGAGCTGTCCGGGGTGCTGACCGCGCTCGGCGCGCTGTCGCGGACGCTCACCCCGTGCCCGGTGCCGGGCGCGCCGGACGCGCTCGAAGACCTCGGCCCGCTCCTGCGCGGCTGGAGCGAGCTGAGCGCGGACCTGCCGGACGACCTCGGCGACTGGGCGGTCCGCAACCTGGAGTCGCTGCTCGCGCTGGAATCCTCGTGGCACCCGTGGGCGGCGGGCGATACCTTGCTGCACAACGATCTCCGCCCGGGAAACCTGGTGGTCGGCGGTCCCGGCCGGGTGCAGGTGGTGAACTGGCGGTACCCGGCCAGGGGCGCGGCGTGGCTCGATCTCGTCTCGCTCGTGCCGTACATGCTCGCCGCCGGGCACGAACCCGCCGGGGTGGACAGGTTGCTGAAACGGCGGCCGGTGCTGGCCGGGGTTCCCGCGTGGGCGGTGACCGCCTACGGCGTCGCGCTGGCCGGACACTACGAGCGGGTTTCGCGGCTGCCGGAGCCGCCCGCGACGAGCGGGGTTCGGGTGGACCAGCAACGCCTCGCCGCCGTCACCACCGCCTGGCTCAAGCACCGCACCGGCTGGCGCTGACCGGGCAGTTCCCTTCACGCCCTGAAGGACGCCTTCGGGGCGTGAAGGGAACTGCCCCACTTCGACCCCCGCCGGAGCACCCTTCAGGGCATGGAGCTCGCCCGCTAGTCCACGACGTTGAGCAGGGGCTCTCCGGCGGCGAATCGGGCGAGCTGGGTTTCCACCAGGCGTTTCGCGCGCGGGTGGAACGACGCCGAGCCGCCGGCGATGTGCGGGGTGATCAGCACGGTCCGCTCCGTCCACAGTGGATGCTCCGGCGGCAGCGGCTCGGGGTCGACGACGTCGAGTGCCGCGCGCAGGCGGCCCGTGCCGACCTCGGCGACGAGCGCGTCCGTGTCGATGGCGGTGCCCCTGCCGACGTTGACCACGAGCGCGCCGTCGGGCAGCGCGGCCAGCTCCACGGCGCCGAGCAGGCCGCGCGTGCCCTCGCCGCCGGGCACGATCAGCACGACGATGTCCGCGGCGGGCAGCAGCGCGGGCAGCTCGTCGATGCCGTGCACTCCGTCGCGTGCCGTTCGCGCCACCCGGACGACCTCGGCTTCCCCCGCCAGCAGATAGCGTTCGATGGCCTTGCCGATCGAGCCGTGGCCGACGAGCAGCACGCGGCTGTCCGCGAGCGAAGCGGTGTGCGCGCGTTCCCAAGTCCCGCGGTTCTGCTGCCGGATCCAGCGTGGCAGGTCGCGCTGCGCGGCGAGGATCAGCGCCAGCGCGTGCTCGGCGACGCTCAGGTCGTGCAGGCCCCGCCCGTTGGCAAGCTGCACGCCCGCGGGCACGAGCGGGTGGACGTTGTCGACGCCCGTGCTCAACGACTGCACCGCGCGCAGCGACGGCATCGCGCCGATCAGCTCGATCGGCGCGATGCCGCGGTCGTAGGGCAGCACGTACAGCTCGATGTCGCCGAGGTCGTCGGGCGGGGCCGCGATCCCGTCGTAGACCGTGGCGTCGAGGCTGGGCGGCACGGTGAGATCGGACCAGGGGAGCAGCACTCGGGTCATGGTTTCCTCATCGGTAGTAGGAGCAGCGCGCCGCCGGCCATGGTGAGCGCGAGCATCAGGAACGAGGCCGCCGAGCCCGCCCGCCGCGTTGACGATCGCGACGGCGCCCCCCCGCGGTCCGCCTCGGCAGCAGTTCGGGGATCATCGCGAAGAACGGGCCCGTACAGCCCGATCGCGGCCACCACGAGCAGCGGGAACGACAACCAGAACGCGTCGTCGCCGATCAGGTACGAACCGTAGAACGCGAGCGCGCCGAGCAGCAACGACGGCCACACGAACGGACGGCGGGTGCCGCGCCGATCCCAGCGTCGCGAGTTGCAGACCATCGCGAGCACGCACGGCACGGTAGAAAGCAGGCCCGTGGCGCCGATGCCCGACGACGAGCCCGCCTTCACGATCGACGGCAGCCAGAACGCGAAGCCGCAGACGCCGACGCTCCACAGCAGGTACTGCGCGGCCAGGAGCAGGACCTTCGGGGTCCGCAGCGCTTCGACGACCGGATTGCCACCTGCGCGACGAGAAGCGGGCAGATCCCAAGACGAAGGCCCAGATCACCGCGGGAATGCCTTCGATGATGAACATGCCGCGCCACGACGTCGCCTCGATGGCGCGTCCGCGTTCCGCCTTCGTGAACCAGCGTGCGAGCAGCACGACCAGCGCGGCGGCCTCGGCCGCGCCGAGCAGGAACCGCACCACGATCAGCGCGGTCGCCGAGCTGAGCAGGCCCTGCGCGGTGGCCAGGACGCCCCAGGCCAGCACCGAGTAGAAGATCAGCGTCCGGACGCTGTGCCGGTCGGCGTAGCGGACGCCGGGCACCATCACCGGCCGCGCCGCGTTCGCGGCCGAGATCGGCCGGGTGCGCGAGCGGGGCTTCGCCATCGCCGACGAGGAGCACGAGCCGGGGATCAGGGCGGTCGGGGTGCCGGTCACCGGGCCGGACGGGATCGCATCGCCTCGGTGTCCACGCCCGCGCCCGCCTACCGGATGACGGTGGGAGAGCTGCAGGCGTTCGTGCCGGTGCTGCGGGAGGCCGCGCGCGAGCTGGCCGCGCTACTGCCCCGCTAAATCCACTGAGTCCACAGTGGATTCAATGGACTCAGTGGACTCAGGACTCAGCGGGTCGCGGGCACTTCGTCACGAGCCGGGCGGTGCCGACTGGGTGGCCACGCAGAACTCGTTGCCCTCCGGATCGGCCAGCACCGTCCACGCGAGGCCGGGCGCCTCGTGCTCGCCCTTCTCCGCCGCGCCGAGCGCGACCAGCCGCTGGACCTCGCCGGCGCGGTCGCCGGAGCCGAAGTCCAGGTGCAGGCGGTTCTTGCCGGCGCGGGGTTCCGGCACGCGCTGGAAGCCGAGCGCGGGTCCGTCGGGCTTGGCGGGGGCGAGGAACAGGAATTCCCCGTAGTCCTGTGCGATTTCGGTGCCCAGCGCGTCCGCCCAGAACGCGGCAAGGCCCTGCGGGTCGGCGCAGTCGATGGTGATCATGCCCAGTTCGAGAGTCATGCACGGCACCTTATGGGCCGGTACCGACAGAACCCGATAACCGGTTGAAGCCGGGGGCGGGGGGTTGACTACCCTTCCGGAAACGGCTATCGAGGAGTGCCCAACGTGATCACCAGGATGTCGTCGCTGTTCCTTCGCACCCTTCGCGAGGACCCGGCGGACGCCGAAGTGCCGAGCCATCGGCTCCTCGTGCGCGCCGGCTACGTCCGCAGGGTGGCGCCGGGCGGGTTTTCCTGGCTGCCGCTCGGGCTGAAGGTGTTGCGCAACATCGAACGCGTGGTGCGCGAGGAGATGGCCGCCATCGGCGCGCAGGAGATCCAGTTCCCCGCGCTGCTGCCCCGCGAGCCCTATGAGACCACCGGCCGCTGGACCGAGTACGGCGACGCGCTGTTCCGGCTCAAGGACCGCAAGGGCGCGGACTATCTGCTCGGCCCCACCCACGAAGAGCTGTTCGCGCTCACCGTGAAGGGCGAGTTCAGCTCCTACAAGGACTATCCCGTCCTGCTGTTCCAGGTGCAGACGAAGTACCGCGACGAAGCGCGCCCCCGCGCGGGGATCCTGCGCGGCCGCGAGTTCGTCATGAAGGACTCGTACTCGTTCGACCTCGACGACGAAGGTCTCGAGCGGTCCTACCAGCTGCACCGCGCGGCTTACATCAAGATCTTCGACCGGCTCGGCCTCGACTACGTCATCGTCGCCGCCACTTCGGGCGCGATGGGCGGTTCGGCTTCCGAGGAGTTCCTCGCGGTGGCGTCCACCGGTGAGGACACCTACGTCCGCAGCACCGATTCGGACTACGCGGCCAACGTCGAGGCGGTCACCACGCCTGCGCCGCCCGCGCAGCCCGTCGACGGAAAGCCCGACGCGCAGGTGCACCACACGCCCGCGACGCCGACCATCGAGACGCTGGTCGACTTCCTCAACAACGCCGGGCTGGGCCGCACGTTCACTGCGGCGGACACGCTCAAGAACGTGCTGCTGAAGACCCGCCAGCCCGGCGCGAAGGACTGGGAGCTGCTCGGCATCGGCCTCCCCGGCGACCGCGAGGTCGACCTGAAGCGGCTCGAGGCGTCGCTGGAGCCCGCCGAGGTCGCGCTGCTCGAAGAGGCCGACTTCGCCGCGAACCCGTTCCTCGTCAAGGGCTACATCGGCCCGAAGGCGTTGCAGGACAACGGGGTCCGCTACCTCGTCGACCCGAGGGTGGTCACCGGCACCGCGTGGGTCACCGGCGCGGACAAGGCCGACCACCACGTCGTCGACCTCGTCGCGGGCCGCGACTTCACCCCGGACGGCACGATCGAAGCCGCCGAGGTCCGCGAAGGCGACGCCTCGCCCGATGGCAATGGCACGCTCGTCGCCGCGCGCGGTATCGAGATCGGGCACATCTTCCAGCTCGGCCGCAAGTACGCCGACGCGTTCGAACTGGACGCGCTGGGCCCCGACTCGAAGCCGGTCCGGATCACCATGGGCTCCTACGGTGTCGGCATCTCCCGGCTGGTCGCGGTGATCGCCGAGCAGTACTGCGACGACATCGGCCTGGTGTGGCCGCGCGAGGTGGCGCCGTTCGGCGTGCACGTGGTCATCGCGGGCAAGGACGAGGCGGTCGCCGCTGGTGCCGAGAAGCTCGCGGCCGAACTGGACGCGGCCGGGGTCGAGGTCATCCTGGACGACCGCAAGGCGACCCCCGGCGTCAAGTTCGCCGACGCCGAACTGGTCGGCGTGCCGACCATCCTCGTCGTCGGGCGCGGGCTGGCGAACGGCGTGGTCGAGGTCAAGGACCGGGCCAGCGGCCAGCGCGAGGAGATCGCGGTCGACCAGGTCGTCGCGCACCTGACCGGGCTCGCCGGGAAGTAGCGAAGATGGCCTGGGGGCGGCGCCGCTCGGAACCGGGCGGTTACGAGGACAACGCGGCGCTCGACGGCGTCGGCGGCTACCAGCCCGCCGACGGGTCGAGCCCCGCTCCGGCCGCTCAGCCTCGGCAGACTCCGGACCTGCCGGCTCGGGGCGACGCGACGCCCGGGCCGTATTCGTCTCCGTACGCGAATCCGCGGGGCCCACGGCCTTCGAAGTCGAAGGCGCCCATCATCGGGCTCGTGGTGGTGCTGCTGTGCCTCGGGCTCGGGTTCTTCGTCACCCGCATGGCGAGGAGTTCGAGCGAGGACAGCGCGGCGACGCCCACCACCACCCGCACGCCGTACACCCCGCCGCCGCAGGTCGTCGTCCCGCCCGCGGTGCCGGGCTGGCAGTCGGTCGCGGGTGGCAAGGGCGCCTACGCCTACGACGTGCCGCCGTCGTGGGAGCCGAAACCCGGCACCGTGCACGGCTGGGAAAAGGACGCGGCCGGACCCGGTCTTTCCCTGGCCACCAGCGCCTTCGTCGGCAAGGGCTACTGCCCGTCGGACGCCTCGCGCACCCGCGGCGGCAGCGGTGTCACACCGGTGGCGCAGCACGACTACGTGCGCGCGGCCGCCGAGACCGCCGAACTCGTCGCGAAGTACGACTTCACCGCGAAGGGCGGCCCGCCGCCGACGGTCACCGTCGCGCCGCCAGTGCCGGTCGAGGTGGACTTCGGAGGCGGCAAGTCCCGCGAAGGCAGCATGACACTGGCCGACGTCGTCCCCGCGCCGGGCGGCGACCCCTGCCTCGGGCCGAAGGGGCTGGTCGGCGTGGTCGCGATCAAACCGGCCGACAATCCTTCCGACGGCGCCGTCGTCCTGGTGGTGCACACCGACCAGGGCTACCAGGGCGAGACGCCGCGCGAGCAGGTCGTGCAGATCCTGAAGAGCTACCGCGCGGTCCCGGCCTCGAAGCGCACCACGATCACCCCGGCCTCGCGCTGACCGGGCATCCCTGGCCCGGACGGCTTGTCCCAGCGGGGCTCCGGATACCCCGAAGGTGACCTTCGGGGACTTGAGCGCCTCGACCTTCGCCATCGCAAGAACTCGCGCCGGCCCGGCAGGGGTTCGCGTGTGCGCTGAAGGTGACCTTGGGTGACGTAGATGCCCCGAAGGCGCCCTTCGGGGCATGAGCAGCCTGGGTCGCGCGCCCGCGAGGGTCGGGAATGTGGCGTCGGATTCCCCGACGGCCACCTTCAGGATCGTGAGGGCCGTGGATGCGGCACTCACGATCCTTCTCCGCTCCCGCGCACGTGCCCCGCTCCCGCCCTGAAGGATGTTCCTGTAGAGGTCAAGGTTGAGGTCCGCTGCGCCTGCCCCGAATGCGCCCTTGAGGGAATCTGATGCCGCGAAGGCCCCCTTCGGGGCATCGGCATCACCATGCCGCGCGCCGCGAGGGGCGAGATTGTGGCGTTAGATGCGGTGAAGGCGTCCTTGAGGGCATGTGCCGGGGTTTTCGCAGCTCGCGCCTCTTTCTCGGTCCCACGCTCGCGCTCCTGCAGGGGCCTTCATCGACGTGAATGCCGCGGACGCGGCCTTCCGGCTCCGGGACGCATGCCCCGAAGGCGTCCTTGAGGGAATCTGATGCGGCGAAGGCTCCCTTCGGGGCATCGGCATCACCATGCCGCGCGCCGCGAGGGGCGAGATTGTGGTGTTAGATGCGGTGAAGGCGTCCTTGAGGGCATGTGCCGGGGTTTTCGCAGCTCGCGCCTCTTTCTCGGTCCCACGCTCGCGCTCCTGCAGGGGCCTTCATCGACGTGAATGCCGCGGACGCGGCCTTCCGGCTCCGGGACGCATGCCCCGAATGCGCCCTGAAGGGAGCCTTCGGGGAATCAGACGCCGCGAAGGCCCCCTTCGGGGCATCAGCATCACCATGCCGCGCCCCGCGAGGGGCGAGATTGTGGCGTCAGATTCCCCGAAGGCGTCCTTCGAGGACCAAGCCCCGGCGGCTCCACGCTTCCGCCATCCACCTCACCGGAATCGCCACGCACACATCGTCACGGCGTCCTCCAGGGCATGGGCGACGCCGTAGGGTGGTGCGCCATGGGATGGCGGACATGGTGGGACGCGTTGCGCTACACCGTGGTTGCCACCGCGGGGCCGCAGGTGCCGCCCCGGTCGGCAGCTCTGCGCAGGATCAGGGGCGCCGTGATCGTGGGCGTCGGCCTGTGGGCCGGGTTCCTCGCGGTGCTGACCACGTCGGCGGCGTCGCAGGTCAAGCTGCCCGCCATCGTGCTCGGCGTGCTGGCCGTGGCGCCCGCGGTGCTCGCCGTCCGCTGGCCGCTGTGGGCCTGGCGGCTGCTGGTGGTGCTGCTCGCGGTCACCCCGGCGTGGTACCAGGGGTTCGGCAGGTTCTGGGGCTGGGCCTGGTCGCCGGGACTCGCGCTGACCGCCGCGCTGGTCTTCTCCGTCGTGGGCGCGGCGCACGCGCAGCCCGTGCTGGTGTGGGTCGCGCTGCTGTCGCTGACCGAGTTCGCCTTCTTCGTCCGCGACTGGCGCGATCTGTTCCTGCTCGCCGCGGTCGTCACGGCGCTGCTGCTGCTCGGCAACACCAGGCGGCAGCGCAGGCTCGCCGAGCACGACCGGATCGAGCAGCAACGCGGGCGGCTGGCCGAGGAGACCAGGGCGGCGGTGCTGGAGGAGCGCGCCAGGATCGCGCGCGAACTGCACGACGTCGTGGCGCACCACATGTCGGTGCTCGCGCTGCGCGCCGATTCCGCCCGGTACCGCTATCCAGGACTCGCCGACGAGGTGCGCACCGAGTTCGCCGGACTCACCGAGACGGCGCGCGAGGGCATGACCGAACTGCGGCGCCTGCTCGGCGTCCTGCGCACCGAGGAGAGCAGCCCGACCGACCCCCAGCCCGACGCGGAGAAGGTCGTCGAACTCGTGGACCGGGTGCGGGCGCTCGGCACCCCGTGCACCCTCGACGTGCACGGGTCGTTCGACGGATTGCCCGCAGGCGTCGCGCTTTCGGTGTACCGGATCGTGCAGGAGGCGCTGAGCAACGCGGTCCGGCACGCGCCGGGCGCGGCGATCGAAGTCGGCCTGCGGATCGAGCGCGATTCGATCCGGGCGGCGGTGCGCAACGGTCCCGGTGAGCCACCCGGCCCGGCCGAACCCGGCGGAAAGGGGCACGGTCTGCTGGGGATGCGCGAACGCGTCGCGATGCTCGACGGCACGCTCGTCGCCGATGCGACCGAAGAAGGCGGCTTCCGCGTCGAGGTCACCGTGCCGTTCGAGGAGAAGGAGAGTGCCCCGTCGTGATCTCGATCGTGGTCGCGGACGACCAGATGATGGTCCGGCAGAGCTTCCGCGCGGTACTCGACGCGCAGTCCGACATGCGGGTGGCCGGTGAGGCCGAGAACGGGCTGGCCGCGGTCGAGCTGTGCGCGCGGCAGGTACCGGACGTGGTGCTGATGGACGTCCGGATGCCCGAACTCGACGGTCTCGCGGCGGCACGGCGGATCCTGGCCGCGGGCGGCGGGGCACGGGTCCTGATGCTGACCACGTTCGACATCGACGAATACGTCTACGGCGCGCTGCGGGCAGGCGCGAGCGGGTTCCTGCTCAAGGACGCGCCGCTGGACGACCTCGTCACCGCGGTCAGAGTGGTCGCGGCGGGGAACGCGCTGTTCGCACCGACGGTCACGCGCAGGCTGATCGGGCAGTTCGCGACCCGCGCGCCGCTGGGCGACGCCGGGAAGCGGCTGGCGGAGCTGACCGCGAGGGAGACCGAGGTGCTGCGGCTGATCGCGGGCGGTCTGTCCAACACCGAGATCGCCGAGGCGCTGGTGATCGCCGAGCAGACCGCGAAGACCCATGTGAGCAGGGTGCTGACGAAACTCGGCGTCCGGGACAGGGCACAGGCCGTGGTGACCGCGTACGAATCGGGGCTCGTGGTGCCGGGCGCCGGGTGATACCCCGCTAGCACGCGCGGTTCCGCGTAGTACCGGGGTAGCGTGCCGGAACGGCTCCGTGGCCGGATGATCCGTGCCCGTTTTTCGGCGAGTCTCCCGGTTATGGAAAACACCACCTCCCACCGGCGGTCCCTGCTGCTGGTGCTGGCCGTCTGCGCGGCCCTCGGCGCCGTCGCGGTGACGTGGTGGCTGCTCGACCGCCCGCTCGGCGTGGATTCCGCCGTGTACCGCGCCGCCGGGAGCGCGATCCTGCGCGGAGAGCCGCTCTACGATCATCTGACCGCGCTGCCGGATTGGACGCCGGACCTGCCGTTCACCTACCCTCCGTTCGCCGCGCTGCTGTTCACCGCGGGAACGGCCCTGCCGCCGCAGCTGTGGTGGGGTGTGCTCGCGATGGCCGCGCCGCTCGCGGTCTACCTGGTGCTGCGCGCATTCCCGTCGCGGCCGCTGCCGGTGCTGCTGCTCGGGGCCTGCTGCCTGCAGCCGGTGTGGCAAAGCGTCGGGCTCGGCCAGCTCAACCTGGTCCTGATGGCACTGGTGGTGCTCGACGTGCTGGTGCTGAAGGGTTCCCGGTACTGCGGGATCGCGATCGGGCTGGCCGCCGCGATCAAGCTGATCCCGCTGATCTTCATCGTGCACCTGCTGGTCACCGGTCGTCGCGCGGACGCGTTGCGCGCACTGGCCACCTTCGCCTCCGCGAGCGCGCTGGCCCTGCTCGTGCTTCCCGGCGACACGGTGCGGTACCTGACCACGGGCATGTTCAACGACCACTTCGCGGCGGGGAAGTCCTGGGTGGGAAACCAGTCGTGGCAAGGCTTCCTGGCCAGGACCGTGCCGGACGGCTGGGCGCCACCGCTGACCGTGCTCTTCGTCGCGGTATGCGCCGCGGCGACGGCGTTCCTGGTCCGGCGGCTGTACCGCGCCGGCGACGAGCGAGCTGCTCTGCTGGTGACCGCGGGATGCTCGGTGCTGGTCAGCCCGATCTCGTGGACCCACCACTGGGTGTGGGTCGTACCCGCGCTGTCCTACCTCCTCGCGCGCCGCCGGATGTGGCAGGCCGTTGCCGTCGCGACCGTCTACACGGGATGGACGACGGCGGTCGTCCCCGGCGGTGGTGGCAGGGAACACGGCTGGACCTTCGCGCAGGCGCTCGTCGGCAACGCGTACCTGATTTCCGCGGTGCTCGCCGGTGCCGTGCTGCTGAGGAAGTTCTTCCGCGAGCGCACCACTTCCGTTCCGCTGCGGGAACTTCCTCTTCGATCACCGGGCGCCGAGTAGCGCCTCCAGCACGGCCGGGGTGTGCGAGAGGTCCGCGAGTACGGCGTGGGCGCCCGCGTCCCGGAGTTCGTCCTCGGTGTGGTGCCCGGTGAGGACGCCGATGGCGGTCGCGTCGTGTTCGAGCCCGGCTTGGATGTCGAGCGGGGTGTCGCCGACGACCACCACGGCCTCGGGTGCGAAGCGCGCGCTGTGCTTCTCCGACGCCTTGCGCACCGCGTCTCGCACGAGATCGGGCCGGTGCCCTGACAGCGAGCCGTAGCCGCCGATGGCGAAGTCGATGTGCTCGTCGAGGCCGAACGCGGTCAGCTTGTGGCGCGCGATCTCGGGCAGGTTGCCGGTGACCAGTGACTGCACCACCCCGTCCTGACTGGCCACTGTGGACAGTGTGGTGGCGGCGCCGGGCAGTGCGCTGCCCCGTTCGGCGAGCGTCGGCAGCTCCTTTTCGGACAGCAGGACCAGCTCGGCCCAGAGCTTCCGCAGCGTCTCGGGTGCCGGGTCGACGCCGTGCAGGCGCAGCAGTTCGGTGGAAATGCCCACCTCGGTGCGGCCGGGGAACTTCGGCATCTCGCGCAGCGTGATCCCGGCGACGTTCGCGAGCGCGCTCCGGTAGAGCGAGCCGCCGAGACCGCGGAGGTCGACGAGGGTCAGGTCGATGTCCCACAGGACGAGGCGATGGGGAGTCGTCACGACGACGACCGTACCCGGCCCTTAATTCAACGTACGTTGACTTGCGTGGCGGCGCGGCTTACCGTGAACCTAATTCAACACGTGATGGACTAGGAGTTCGTCATGACCGGCAAGCTGCTCACCGGGGCGGGGCAGGCGATCTCCGCCACGCTCCACACGACCGTTCGCACCGGGACGGCGGATCCGGCGAGTGCCGCGGGACGGACCGCGCCGCTCGCGGTCAGCGCGCTCGCCGGGGTCGGCTGCCTCGCGACGGGCGCCGTGCTCCTGCTTCTCACCCGCCGGACGAAAACGGTGCCATCGCGGGGGATGCGCCTCACCACGATCGCCTGCGCAGCCTGCTGCAGGGCACCGCGGAAGGACCCGACGTGACCACCGCGCTGTGGGTCCTCGGCGCGATGGCGGTCGCCGGGCTGACCGTGGTGTGCTGGCCGGGTTCAGCCCGCGAGGAAGCTGAACCGCACCCGGCGCACCGGGTTGTCGATGTTGGTGTCCACTAGGCACACCGACTGCCAGGTGCCGAGCGCCATCACGCCGCCGAGCACCGGCACGCTCGCGTACGGCGGCAGCAGCGCGGGCAGCACGTGGTCACGCCCGTGGCCCGCGCTGCCGTGCTGGTGCCGCCAGCGGCCGTCCCTCGGCAGCAGCGTGTCGATCGCGGCGAGCAGGTCGTCGTCGCTGCCCGCGCCGGTCTCGAGCACCGCCAGCCCGGAGGTGGCGTGCGGCACCCAGACGTGCAGGAGCCCGTCCTCGGCGTCGGCCTCGGTGAGGAACCGTTCGGCGTCCTTCGTGAGATCGTGCACCACGGCCTCGCCGCCGGTGCGGACCTCGATCTCGGTGGAGTACATGCCCCAACCGTATGCTCACGAGTCCAGGTAGCGCAGCACGGCGAGCACCCTGCGGTTGTCGCCCTCCGACGGCGGCAGGCCGAGCTTGCCGAACAGGCTCGTGACGTACTTCTCGACGGAGCCGGGGGACAGGAACAGGGCCCCCGCGATCGCCGTGTTCGACCTGCCCTCCGCCATCAGGCCCAGCACCTCGCGCTCGCGGGCGGTCAGCGCGCCGAGCGCGTCGGTCTTGCGGGTCGAGGCGAACAGCTGGCTCACCACTTCGGGGTCCAGCACCGTCTCGCCGCCGGCGACCCTGCGCAGCGCGTCGAGGAAGTCCGACACCTCGGCGACCCGGTCCTTCAGCAGGTAGCCGACGCCGCCCGCCCGGTCGGCGAGCAGGTCCGCGGCGTACTTCGTCTCGACGTACTGGGAGAACAGCAGGATCGCGCACCCCGGCGTCTCCTGCCGCAGCGCGATCGCCGCGCGAAGGCCCTCGTCGGTGTGCGTCGGCGGCATCCGGATATCCACAATGGACACATCGGGACGGTGCCCGCGCACGGCGGCCTGGAGCGCTTCGGCGTCCTTCACGGCATCGACGACCTCGTGTCCGCGCAACGTGAGCAGCTCGACGAGCCCTTCCCGCAGGATGGTGGAGTCCTCGGCCACGACCACGCGCATGGGTTGTTCCTTCTCGTCTATCGCCGGAGCGGGATGTCGACCGTGATCACCGTAGGCCCTCCCTCGGGGCTGTCGATGCGCAGTGTGCCGTCCACGGTGCGGACCCGGTCCGCCAGCCCGGCGAGCCCGCCGCCGGGGACCACCGCGGCACCGCCGTCCCCTTCGTCGTGCACGGTGAGGCGGAGCAGGCCGTCCGGCGAGGTCACCGCGATTCGCGCCGGTAGCCCGCCGTGCTTGGTGGCGTTGGTCAGCAGCTCGGCCGCGGTGAAGTACAGGATGGTCTCCACCGACGGCGGTGGCCGCCGGTCGATCTCGGTCTCCACCACCACCCCGCCACCGGCGCTGCTGGCCAAAGTGGACAGTGCGACCCCGAGCCCCGCGTCGAGCGCTGGCGGGTGGATTCCCCTGGCCAGGTCGCGCAGCTCGACCAGTGCGTGCTTGGCACCCGCGTGTGCCGACGAGACCAGCGCGCGGAGCTGATCGAGGTCCACATCGGACTCCGCGAGCGCGTCCTTGGCGCTGCCGAGCTTCATCGCCACGGCGACGAGCTGGGCCTGCGCGCCGTCGTGCAGGTCGCGTTCGATGCGGCGGAGCTTGACCGTGGTGTCCTCGACCGCGACAGCCCTGCTGACCTCGAGGTCGCGCACCCGTTCGGACAGTTCCGCGCCGCCGAACAGCGCGCGGAGCTGCTCGGCGAGCGTGGCCCGGCCGATCAGGGCGCGCACCAGCACCCGGTCGAGGGCGAGGATGCCGTGGACGAGCCATGGCGTCGCGAACAGCACCAGCACCCCGGTGGCGGCGTAGCCCAGTGAGGACGCCCAGTGCTCGGAGCGGATGTCGAACACCGGCATGGCCTGGCCGTCCATCGCCTGCCACAGAAGCGGGTAGAGGATCGCCGCGATCGCGTACAGCAGGAACGAGCCGGTGAAGAACAGTTCGACGAGCGCGACCGGCAGCCGCAGCAGGAGGTAAGCGAACGCCCGCCACCCCGGCCCGTCCCCGACGCGCGCGCGGATCCAGTTCCACAGCCCCGGTTCGAGCGGCCGTCGCGGCGGCGCCGTCGCGGTGACGCCGAGCAGCCGCCCGGCCAGCGCGCGGTGCGCGCGGCCGAACTCCCTGGCGAGCTGGAGAACGCCCGCGAGTACGAGCAGGCCGATGAACAGCGGCGACGTGGCCATGCCGACGGCCGTTCCGGCGAGCACCAGCACCGCGGAGACGATCGAGAGCGGCGTGCTGGAGAGCAGCCAGCCCAGCTCGCGCCAGAAGCGGCCCCTGGCGGGCTCGGTCAGCACCCTGCGCAGCACCGCGCCCGGTGCGTATGCGGCTGCCTGCGTGCTCACACCGACCAGCTTGCCGCGCGCGACCCGGCGGCGCCTACCGGGATATCCCCCGGGATCGACGCGGGTGGCCATAGCTGCTCCCGTACGCCCCGAAGGTGACCTTCGGGGACCACGCGGGACGGAGTCTCCGGCGGACCGCGACCCGGCCTCCCAGCTCCCCGGAATCGACGGGCGCGCGTCAGCACCGTGACCTCCGGGGCATGAAGGGATCGGCCGCTACCGTCCTATTCTAGTGCTAGAATAGGACGGTGGACCTGACCCCGGCCGAGCTGACTCTTCTCGGGCTGCTCGTGGAGAAGCCACGTCACGGTTACGAGCTGGAGGAGGTGATCACGGCGCGCGGTATGCGGGAGTGGACCGAGATCGGGTTCAGCTCGATCTACTACCTGCTCACGAAACTCCGCGACCGCGGCCTGATCGCCGAGGCGGGCGAGCAGGCGCACGGCAAGGCCCGCAAGGTGTTCGGCCCGACCCCGGACGGGGTGCGCGCCTGTGCGGAAGCCGCCGCGGCGGCCATCGCCACGCTCCGGCCGACGACCCCGCCGGTGCTCATCGGGCTGGCCAGCCAGCCGGCGATCCCACCGGCGCTGCTGCACGCGGCGCTGGCACGGCGGGCGGAGGCGCTGGCCGAGAAGATCGCGGACGTCCGCGCCGCCGCCCGAACGGCGGCGCCGCCGTTCGTCAAGGCCATCTTCGACTACTCGCTCACCCAGCTCGAAGCCGAACGGAAGTGGCTCGCCGCCTACCGAGGAGAGCTCGATGCCTTATGACGTGAAGCGTGAACTGAAAGAGCTTTACGCACCGAAGAATCGGGAGTGGGCGCTGGTGGACGTGCCGCCCCAGCAGTTCCTCGCGATCGACGGTGCGGGCGACCCCAACACGTCACCGGAGTACGCGCGCGCCGTGGAGGCGTTGTACTCGGTGGCCTACACGGTGAAGTTCGCGTGCAAGCGCGACGGCCGGGACTTCGTGGTCGGTCCGCTCGAAGGTCTGTGGTGGGCACCGGATCCGTCCGTGTTCACCGCGCGGGCCAAGGAATCCTGGCACTGGCGAATGCTGATCGGCCAGCCGGACTGGGTGAGCGCCGGCCAGGTGAAGGAAGCCGTCGATGCCGCGCTGGCGAAGAAGAAGCAGCCCGCGATCGCCGACGTCCGCCACGAGACGCTGGCGGATTCATGCGGTGGTCGCAACATGCTCTATTTAGGACAGTAGCATGGTGAGTTTTTCTTTGGGGGTGAGCCAGTTGAGGGTTTTGCGGGGGC
>NZ_BAAANN010000075.1:0-17687 GCF_039529815.1 Amycolatopsis minnesotensis
TGCCCTGAAGGTGACCTTCGCGGCGTCAGATTCCCTCAAGGGCACCTTCAGGGCATGCGCAGCGGACCTCACCTCGGCCTCTATAGGAGCATCCTTCACGGCACTCAGTGCCGTGGAGGTGACCGTCAGGGGCGTCAAGCCCGCGAGCAGGTCACCCGCGCGTGTAGAGCTGGCTCGCGGGCACGATCTGCTGCGGTGTGTTCGGGCCGGACCACAGCAGCTTCATCGAAGCCTCGCCGCCGTTTTCCGCTTGTTCCAGTGTGATCGCGTACTTCCTGCCCGCGACGAGCGAGACGGTGCCGGTGTCGACGGCGGGGCCGTGCGGGGTGGTGTGGTCGATGACGAGCTTGCCGTCGACCCACAGCCGCACCGTGTCGTCGGAGACGGTGGTGAACGTGATCGGCCCGGATTCGCGCGGTACCACCGCACCCGTCCACCGCGACGAGAAGCTTTCGGCGGGGATCGCCGCCGCGGGGGAGCCGTCGAACTTCCAGTTGTAGTTCACCCCGCGGTCGACCCTGGTGACGGCCGGGTCGCCGGTGAACGCGGAGTTCGGCCAGAACCGCGCGGTGAGCCCGTCGCCGTGGCCTGGCTTGGCCAAGGGCGGGGTCGCCACGTCGAGTTCGAGCACGGTCGCGATGTCGTTGGCCGGTTTCCCGCTCGGTGTCAGGCGTACGCCGGTGCCGTCCTGCGCGACCGCCACTCGCTGCCCGCTGCCGAGCACGCGCGCGCCGGTGACACGGAACGGCGAAAGTGCTTTCAGGTCAAGGGACTTCCCCGGCGCGGGCCACTGGTAGACCGACGCGTAGAGCCGGTTTCCCTTACGGCTCACCACACCCCAGCCGGGTTCCGCGACGATGCCGGGCGCGCCCGCACCGTACACGGCGTTGCCCTGCCCCGCGGTGCGCAGCCACGCGCCGACCTGGTGCAGCCGGTCCACCGACTCCTGCGGGATCCGGCCGGTCCGGTCGGGGCCGACGTTGAGCAGGTAGTTCCCGCCGCGGCTGGCGATCGAGGTCAGGTTGCGGGTCAGCGCGGACGGCGGCTTCCAGTTGTGGTCCCATTCCGCGAAACCCCAGCTACCATTGATCGTCATGCACGATTCCCACAGCTGCCCGGCCACCGGCTTGTCCGGGATCTCCTGCTCCGGTGTGCCGGTGTCGCCGTCGACCACCCGGCGCTTGCCGACCCGGTTGTTGAGCACGATGCCGGGGTCGAGGCCGCGGACGTAGGCTTCCAGCTCCTGACCGTCCCGTTCGGACCACGGGTTGTCCGGCTTGTCCGCGCTCCATTCGCCGTCGAACCACAGCACCTTCGGGTGGTAGTTGTCGACGAGTTCCTTCAGCTGCGCGTACATCCGCTCCTTGTAGCGCGGGAAGGTCGCGGGGTTCGCGAAGTCGGGGTCGTGCCAGTCCCAGATGGAGTAGTAGAAGCCGAGCGCGACGTCCCGCTTGCGGGTGGCCTTCGCCAGTTCGGCGAGGATGTCGCGGTTCTTGTCGAACGACGAGTGGTCGCGCAGGTTCCAGTCGTTGACCTTCGTCGGCCACATCGCGTAGCCCTCGTGGTGCTTCGCGGTGAGCACGACGTACTTCTGGCCCGCGTCCTTCGCGGTGCGCGCGATCGCGTCCGCGTCGAAACCGGCGGGGTTGAAGGTGGCGGCCTGCTTTTCGTACTCCGCCTTGGGAATCTCGCAGCTGCGCTGGATCCACTCGGCGTCCCGGCAGACGCTGCCGTCGGGGCGTTGGTACTCGCCCTGCAGGTTCGAGTAGGCGCCGAAGTGGATGAACATGCCGAAGCGGTCGTCGCGCCACCACTGGGTGCGCGCGGCGGTGAACGGGTCGTCGGGAGCGAAGTTGGTGCCGGGGCCAGTGGACGGGGGCGGCGCCGCGGTGGCGGGGACGCCGCCGAGCAGGGTCGCCACGGCGACCATGCCCAGCAGGGAGCGGACGGCGGAGCGGCGGAAGGTCACGGACGCCTCCTCGGTGAGGTGTGCTCGACGAGGGGCGACATTAGCGACCGAAAGATCCGATGTAAACCGACGATCGAGGGGTCAATGTCGATAAAAACCGGAATGTAACGACGATAGATCAGATCTATACTTCGTTCTTGGGAGCAGTCGCCGACCGTGGGGAACCCCTGGTGCCGACGGCCTCAGTCGTTGGCGGTCGTGGCGTACCGGGCGGCGATGGTGCGGACGGCCTCGTCGACTACCTGGGCGACGCGTTCGGCGCTCACCTCCCAGCCCGGCACCAGGAGCGCCGGCCAGAAGACGTAGTTGGAGATCATGCCGAGGAACTGGGTGGCTGCCAGGTCCACGTCCTCGACCCGCACCGTTCCGGCCTCGTGCTCGGCCAGGAGGTAACCGCGCACCGACTCGAAGTAGGGCATCTTCCCCTGCGAGAACTGCGCATGGGCCAGCTCGGGGAACCGCGGCAGCTCGGCGATGACGATCCTGAACAGGTCGGTCATCTGGGCACGGCCCAGCAGCTCGGCGTAACGGCGACCGATGATGCCGAGCCCGTCGACGACGTTGCCCGCCGGTGGAGGGGCCACCTCGTCGGCGGTCGACCACGACTCGGTCACGATGGCGTCGAACAGGGCGGCTTTGCTCGGAAACTGCTTGAACAAGGTGGCCCGCGAAACGCCGGAGCGCTCCGCGATCCGCGCCAGCGACGTCCGGTCGTAGCCCAGCTCGAGAAACAGTGCGGTCGCGGCCGTCACGATCAGCGCGCGCTTCTCCTTGGCGACGCGCTGGTGATACGTCGTCACGGCCCTGTTCATGGGCCGAGCATACGAGGTGAGTGGCTTGACTCGCCATTGCCGCCGCCCTAGTGTCGAGTGAGTGGTGAGTCGATCGACTCACCATCGATCGCACCCAAGTGCCCAAGTGCCCAAGGAACATCCGATGCCCCGTTTCGACAACCAGACCGTGCTCGTGACCGGCGGCGCCGGCGGCCAGGGCTCGAGCCACGTGCGCGCCTTTCACGCGGAGGGAGCGAACGTGGTGATCGGCGGCATCGACGCGGAACGCGGCGCCGCTCTCGCCGCCGAGCTCGGGACCCGCGCTCGCTTCGCCCGCCTTGACGTCACCGACGAGAGCTCGTGGTCCGCCGCCGTGCTGGCCGCCGAGAGCGCCTTCGGCGCACTGAACGTGCTCGTCAACAACGCGGGCGTGCAGAATCCGCCGGCGCCCATCGAAGACACGGAGCGGGCCACGTGGTCGCGCATCCTCGACGTCAACCTCACCGGGACCTTCCTCGGCATCAAGGTCGCGGCCCCCGCGCTGCGCCGCGCGGCGGGGGGAGCCATCGTCAACGTCGCCTCGACCATGGGCCTTGGCGGTACGGCTCACTACGCGCCGTACGTCGCCAGCAAGTGGGCCATGCGAGGACTCACCCGAACGGCCGCACTCGAACTCGGCCGCGACCAGATCCGGGTGAACGCCATCCACCCCGGCGTGATCGCGACCCCCTTCATCCACGAACCCGCGGCCGGCGCCACGGCGGCAATCGCCGAGTTCTACTCACCCGAGCCGTTCGCCATCCCCCGGCTCGGGGAGCCTGCCGACGTCAGCCGTCTTCTGCTGTTCCTCACGTCCTCGGACGCGCCGTTCATCACGGGATCGGAGTACGTCATCGACGGTGGACTCCTCCTCGGCCCCGCCCTTCAGGCCGAGACCGCATGAGCACCCCGGACACGACCGGGTCGAACGCACGGGACGCGTCTTCGCCGGACCTGCCCGAGCGCATTCGACGAGCCATCGAGATCACCCCCGCCGCGGGCACTGGAGAACGGATCATCGACATCACGACGCTGGGGCGCCGTACCGGCCGGGCACGCCGCATCGAGATCTTCTTCTACCGGGCCGCGGGCACCACTTACCTGTGCAGCGGCGCGGGCGGTGCCGCGACCGACTGGCATGCGAACCTGCTCGCCAATCCCAGCTTCACCTTCCACCTCAAGAACGGGATCAGTGCGGATCTGCCCGCACGGGCCACGCCGGTCACCGACCCGGCCGAACGCCAGGCCGTGCTGGCGGAGATCGTGGCGGATCTCAACCAGCCCCACGACCCCGGCACCATCCGGCCGACTCGGCTCGAAGACTGGGCCGACAGCCGGCTGATGCGCATCAGCTTCCGCGATCGCCCGTGATCGCGGATCCCCGCAGATGACCGGTTCGCGATCAGGCGAGGTAGGCGCCGAGCGTCACGGCCAGCGCCTGGCCGAGATCCGTGGACACGCCGTTCCACAGCCGGAGTCCGGCGAGTCCGTGCAGCGCGGCCCACAGCGAAGCGGCAAGGGCGTCCTCGGTGGCGTCATCGCGCCAGCCGGTGGCTTGCGCGGCGGCGACCAGCGCGCCGAACCGGGAGAACACCGCGCCGGCGGCGGCGGCGAGCCGCGGTTCGGCGGTGTCGACGAGGTCGTGCCGGAACATCAGCTCGAACAGCGCGGGGTTTTCGAGCGCGAACGCGACATATGCGCGGCACGCGGCCAGCAGCCGCTCGTGCGGAGTCCCGTCCGGGAGCGGGCCGCCGCCGAGCGCGGCGAACCCCTCGGCGGCGACGGCGGAAAGGAGCTGGGCGCGGCCGGAGAAGTGCCGCAGCGGCGCGCTGTGGGACACGCCGCTGTCCTTCGCGATCCGCCGCAGCGTCACGGCTTCCACGCCCTCCTCGGCGAGCAGCGCGGTGGCGGTGGCGATCAGGCGGTGCTGGAGATCGGGCACGGGATGAGGTCGCTCGCGGACACCGGCAGCGGGTGCGGCCGTTTGGGCAGGAAGCCGTCGCCTGGCGAGCGGCCGATCATCCGGTTGCGCATCCTGGTGAGCGCCACCGGCAGCACCTCGCGCCGCACCCAGTCCACTGTGGACAGCAGGCTCGGCTTGGCCGGCTCGCCGGGCAGCGGGGTCAGCCAGGTTTCGTCGTAGGGCACGCCGATGCGGTCCAGCAGGTGCGCGGCGAGCCTGCGGTGCCCGTGCTCGCCGAGGTGCAGCCGGTCGGGGCCGAAGTAGCGGAGATCGGCGGCGGCGGGATCGGGCCACAGGTCGACGAGCAGCGCGCCGTGCCTGCTCGCGGCGGTGCGGATCGCGTCGTTGAGCGCCACCAGCCGCGGCCGCATGCGGGTGCCCATCGGCATCCTCGACGAGACGTCGCTGATGGTGAACACGACCACCTCGGGTGCCGCGGCGGTCAGCACGGCCACGGCCCTGTCCACGCGCGCGGCGACGGTGGCCGCGTTCCAGCCGCGGGTCATCACGTCGTTGCCGCCGCCGAACAGCGCGACGAGATCGGGTTCGAGCCCGGCCACCGACGGGAGCTGCTCGGCGGTGATCTGGTCGAGCCTGCGGCCGCGGACGGCGAGATTGGCGTATTCGAGGTCGGGCGCGTCGGCGGCCAGCCTGCCCGCGACGAGATCGGCCCAGCCGCGGTACACCCCGCCGCCGGGATGCGGATCGTCCAGCCCTTCCGCGCAGCTGTCGCCGACCGCGACGAATCGGTGGTATGCCATTCCCGTCCCCGTAACCCTGAATTCACCTTGTGGACACTGTCTAGCAAACCGAGGTTGACGGTGTCCACTCCGAGGTGACGGATGGGTCAGGCTTCGAGCTGAGCCAGGTGGGTGCGCGCGGCGGCGAGCCGGGGATCGCCGCCGGGCACCACGCGCCGGACGAGTGCGGTCAGCGATTCGCGCATCGCGAGCAGGGTCAGTATTTCCGCGTGTCACAAGGTAATGGGGATCTCATTACTGTCCACAGTGGCCACCGGATCGCCGCCGGTGAGGAACCGCGGCGCCAGCTTCGGCGCGACGCGGGCGGGCGTGCGCTTCCTGATCCGCTCCCGCCTCCGACCGACGAGGAGGTCGCCGAGCTGGACGGCAAGTAGTTGTACGAACGGTCGTGCTAAAATCACCTTGTGACAGAGCTGCGGGTCGAAGGTGTGTATGTCGGGACGCCGAGCGTGCTCGGGGTCCACGGGCGCGAAGAGGTGCTCAGCGGGATCACGAAGTCCCCGGTGGGCGCGGCCGAGGTCGCACTGGGCGAGATCAACCTCGACGGTGACGACCAGGCCGACCGGACGGTGCACGGCGGGGTCGACAAAGCGGTTTACGTCTACCCCGCCGAGCACTACCCGGCGTGGGCGGCCGAGGACTTCGACGTCTCGGTCGCGGGCTTCGGCGAGAACGTGTCGACGGCGGGCGCCGACGAAGCCACCGTCCGCATCGGTGACGTGTGGGCATGGGGCGGCGCGCTCGTGCAGGTCAGCCAGCCGCGGACGCCGTGCTTCAAGCTCGCGATGAAGACCGGGCGCAAGGACATCGCGCCCGCGATGATCGATTCCGGCCGCAGCGGCTGGTACCTGCGCGTGCTGCGCGAAGGCACCGTGCCCACCTCGGGCGTGATGGCGCTCGAGGAACGCGACGAGAACGCGCCCACCGTCCAGGAGACCTACCTCGTCTCGTTCGCGAACCCGGCGCGCCTCCCGGCGGATCGCCGCGACGCGTTCCTCCGGCTCGCCGAGCGGGTCGTGAGCACGCCTGCGCTGGCGCGGCAGTACGGGCACGGCCTCCGCGCCAAGGTGGCGCGCTTTGCCTGACGGGCGGGTGCTCCGCGGCGAGGCGACCCGGCGGGCGGTGCTGGCCCACGCCGTCGGCGTCGCGTCCGTCGAAGGGCTCGACGGGCTGTCGCTCGGCAGGATCGCCACCGACCTGAAGTTGAGCAAGAGCGGCGTGTTCGCGCTCTTCGGGTCCAAAGAGGACCTTCAGCTCGCCACGGTCGGCGCGGCGTCGGCGGTGTTCACCGAACACGTGGTGGACCCGTCGCTGGCGGCGCCGCCCGGCCTGCCGCGAGTGCGCGCGCTGTGCGAGAACTGGCTGTCCTATTCGGAACGCCGGATCTTTCCCGGCGGGTGCTTCTTCTTCCACACCGCGGCCGAGTACGACGCCCGCACCGGGCGCGTGCACGACGCGGTCGTCGAGGTGAGCGGCCGGTTCGCCGGGCTCATCGAGGAAACCCTGCGCGAAGCGGAAAAGCTGGGCCACCTCGCCTCGGGGAGCGGGGTGGCCCAGCTTTCCTTCGAACTCCATGCCCTCGGTCTTGCCGCGAATGCCGATTCGGTGCTGCACGGGGGATCGCGCCCGTACCGGCTGGCCGCCGAGGCCATGCGCCGCCGCCTGGCCGAGGCGGCGGCCTAACCGATCACTTCCAGTCGACCTGGGGTGACCGGTAGAAATCGATGCCCTGCGCGGTCCAGCGCGGACCCTGCTTCGCGAGCCGTTCGCGGTAGCCGTCCCAGTTGTGGGACGCCTTGGGCGACCAGCCGATCTCGGCGATGCCGGGCAGCCTCGGGAACGCCATGTACTCGATGTGCTCGCTCTTCACCAGCGTCTCGGACCACAATGGAGCTTCGACACCGGCGATCTGGTTCTCCGAAACGCCTTGCAGGAACGTGCTCGGATCCCAGTCGTAGGAGTCCTTCACCTCGACGTACCCCGCCCAGTGCAGGCCGAGCGGGCTCTGCGGGTTGTACATCATGTCCAGGTACGCCTTGTTGGCAGGCGAGAACAGGATCTTGTTGCCCCGCGCGGCAGCCGCGACGACGTCCGGGTTGGTGCCCTTGGTGTCCCAGTACTGCGGCAGCGCCGAGGTGGGCGGGTTCGTCTTGGCGATGTCGTGCCAGCCGGTGATCAGCTTGCCGTACTTGCCGACCAGCGGGGAAACCTTCTGGTAGAAGGTGTTGTAGTCGGCGGGCGAGGTCGAGTGCGCCTCGTCGCCGCCGATGTTGAGGTACTTGCCCGGCGTGATCGCCGCCAGTTCGCGGATGACGTCCTCGACGAACTTGTAGGTGATGTCCTTGCCGATGCACAGCGAGCTGTAGCCGACCTCGATGTCGGTGCGCATCGGCGGCGCCACACCGTCGCAGTTCAGCTCCGCGTAGGAGGCCTGCGCCGCGTTGGTGTGCCCCGGCATGTCGATCTCGGGCACGATCGTGATGTGCCGCGAGGCGGCGTACCGCACGATGTCGGAGTACTGCTCCTGCGTGTAGTAGCCACCGGGGTCGCCGTTGACCGCGCCTTGGCCACCGAAGGTGGCCAGCCGCGGCCAGCTCTTGATCTCGATGCGCCAGCCCTGGTCGTCGGCGAGGTGCAGGTGCAGGTTGTTGATCTTGTACTGGGCGATCTGGTCGATGTAGGCCTTGACCTGGTCCGGCTTGAAGAAGTGCCGCGCCACGTCGAGCATCGCGCTCCGGTAGCCGAACCGCGGGTAGTCCAGGATCGTGCCGCCGGAGACCTTCCAGCCCTGTAGCTGGAAGGTCTTCTTGTCGACAGTGGACGGGAAGAGCTGGCGCAGCGACTGCACGCCCTCGAAGAGGCCGGTGTCGGTGTTGGCCTTCAGCGTCACGCCGTTCTTGGCCACCTTGAGCTGGTAGCCCTCGGTGCCGACCCGCTTGTCGGCGTGGCCGAGTTCGAGCGAGATCGCGGGCAGGCCGTAGCTCGACGAGAGCACGGGCAGCGGGTAGCCGGTCGCGGGCCGGATCAGGCCGCGGAGGTAGTCGGCGACCTTCGCCGCGCCCTTGTCGGCACGGATCACGGTCAGTGGCGACAGCCAGAAGTCCGACTTCGGGTCGGCCTTGGCTTCGACGGGGGCGGGGATCACGTCGGTGACCTGCCGCTGGACGTCCTGCCGCGCGACCTGCGCGGTGGACGGCTGTGCGGTGTCGGCGGACGCGGGCGCGGCCATGCCGAGCGCGACCAGGCTCAGCACCGCCGTGCCCAGCAGGCCGGTTGTGGACAAGCGCTTCCTCACGGAGCACCTCCGGTCAGGGAAGAGGAGAGTCCGTAAAGGTATAGACCAATGTGGAGCAAGTCACAACGCCCAATCGGATTAAGACCTCCGTCGATGAACGGACGGTGCGCGAACGGGCACCGAGTGTTTCGTCCGCCGTGGGCGCGGTGCGTTGTTCACGGGCATGCGAACTGCGCGGGAATCTCTCGCCATTCCGTCACCGGGTTTGACATCCAGCCGCGAGTAGCTCGCCGCGCGACAGGGGCGATTGCCTTGTGCGGTCCCCGAAGGGCACCTTCGGGGCGGGAAAATCGCCCGGGATCAGGTGTCGTGGCGCAGCACGGCGCGCAGTGCGTCCAGCACGCCGGGGTCTTCGATGGTGGAGGGGACCGGTTCGTCCCTGCCGTCGGCGATGCCGCGCATGGTCTTGCGCAGGATCTTGCCCGACCGCGTCTTCGGCAGTGCGTCCACAATGGACACATCGCGGAAGGCGGCGACCGGGCCGATGTCGCGGCGCACGGCGGCGACCAGTTCGGCGGTCAGGGTTTCCTCGTCGATGTCCACTCCGGACTTCAGGACCACGAGGCCGCGCGGGAGCTGCCCCTTGAGCTGGTCCCTGACCCCGATCACCGCGCATTCGGCGACTGCGGGATGGGCCGCGAGCACCGCCTCCATCGAGCCGGTGGACAGGCGGTGGCCTGCCACGTTGATCACGTCGTCGGTGCGGCCCATGACGAACAGGTAGCCGTCCTCGTCGCGGTAACCGGAGTCGCCGGTGAGGTAGTAGCCCTCGTACCGCGAAAGGTAGGCCTCGACGTACCGGTCGTCGTCGCCCCACAGGGTCGGCAGCGAACCGGGTGGCAGCGGGAGCTTGATCGCGATCGCGCCCTCCTGCCCCGCGGGCAGCTCTTCGCCGGACTGCCCGAGGACGCGGACGTCCCAGCCGGGTACCGGCACCGTCGACGAACCGGGTTTCACCGGCATCGGGTCGAGGCCGCGGAGGTTCGCCGAGATCGGCCAGCCGGTTTCGGTCTGCCACCAGTGGTCGATCACCGGGGTGCCCAGCTTGGCGTGCGCCCACTCGTAGGTTTCCGGGTCGAGGCGCTCGCCTGCCATGAACAGGGTGTCGAACGCCGCCAGGTCGTACTTCGCCAGCTCGGCCGCGTCCGGGTCGGCCTTCTTGATCGCGCGCAGCGCCGTCGGCGCGGTGAACAACTTGCGCACCCGGTGCTCGGCGAGTACCCGCCAGAACGCGCCCGCGTCCGGCGTGCCGACCGGTTTTCCTTCGTACAGCACGGTTGTCGCGCCGATCAGCAGCGGCGCGTACACGATGTAGCTGTGCCCGACGACCCAGCCGACGTCCGAGGCGGTCCACCAGACGTCGCCGGGGTGGACGTCGTAGACCGCGCCCATCGACCACGCCAGCGCGACCGCGTGGCCGCCGGTGTCCCGTACCACGCCCTTCGGCTTGCCGGTGGTGCCCGAGGTGTAGAGCACGTACAGCGGGTCCGTCGCGGCCACCGGCACCGGATCGGCCGGGGTGGCGCCCTCGACCAGCTCCTGCCAGTCGACGTCGCGCGGGCCCAGTTCGGCGCGCGCCGCTTCGCGTTGCAGCACCACGACCTTGTCCGGCTGGTGCGCCGTCGACGCCAGCGCCGCGTCGATGATCGGCAGGTACTCGACGACCCGCGTCGGCTCGACGCCGCACGAGGCGGCCACGATCACCTTCGGCCTCGCGTCTTCGATCCTGGCAGCCAGTTCCTTCGGCGCGAACCCGCCGAACACCACCGAGTGCACCGCGCCGATCCGCGCGCAGCCCAGCATCGCGATCACCGCTTCGGGCACCATCGGCAGGTAGATGATCACCCGGTCGCCCTTGCCGACGCCGAGCGAGGTCAGCGCGCCGGCGAACTTCGCGACCTCGTCTCGCAGTTCGCCGTAGGTGTAGGTTCGCTTGCTCCCGGTGACCGGCGAGTCCCAGATCAGCGCGGGCTGCTCGCCGCGGCCGTTTTCGACGTGCCGGTCGAGCGCGTTGTAGGCGGTGTTCAGCTCACCGTCTCCGAACCAGCGGTACAGCGGCGCGTTCGCGTCGTCGAGCGCGCGCGACGGCCGTCGCGTCCAGTCGATCGCCTCGGCCGCTGCCAGCCAGAACGAGTCCCGTTCGGACACACTGCGCTCGAACGCCTCGGTGTAGGCGCCGGTGCCACCGTTCACCACGACCATCGAATTCGCCGCCTCCTCGCGCCGGGTGCCAACGACCTTCATGATGGCCCATGATGAACGCTGACGGCGCGTTTCGCTCAGCTCGCGAACAGCTTCTGCACGTGCTCGCCGATCTTCGCGACGATCTCGGTCACCTGCGCGACCCCGGCGAGCAGGCCCTTCGCCTTCGCCCACCGCGACCGCGCGACCTCGGCGCTGACCTCCTTGCCCGCACGCAGGTTCTCCGCGTCCGAGGCGAGATCCGCGAGGCTGTCGTCGATGACTTCCTGCTTCGCGGGCCGCGCCGCCGCCACTTCGGCGCGCAGCCGGTCCAGCAGCGCGACCAGGTCCGTCGCCGTCGTGACGGTGTTGCCGGTGCCCGAGGTGACCGTCGCGCCGCTCATCGCGCCCTTGACTTTGCCGCCGACGGTGAACGCGCCGTAGTTGTCGCCGCCGATTTCGACCTTGTCACTCATGGGTTTTCTCCTCCTCCGCCGAGGGCACGGTCGCGCCGCTCAGCGCGCCCTCGACCTGGCCGCCGACGGTGAACGCGCCGTAGTTCGCGCCGTGGATGTTGACCTGGTTGACGACCTGCGCCGCGCGCCGCTCGAACCGGGCGGCCGAGTACCCGGACTCGCGCAGCACCTGGCTGATCGCCGGGATCAGCCTGCTGTGCAGGATCTTCTCGTAGCGCACCACGTCGAGGAGCTGGAAGTACTCGAGCACGTCCGGCGCGGCGGCCATCTCCCGCAGCGTGCGCAGCGAGCCGAAGCGGTCGGCGTCGAGCATGCCGGGATCGGCCGGCAGCGGGCGGATCAGCCGCAGCGCGTGCCGGAGCCTGCCGAAGACCGTGACCGGCAGCCGCAGCCACCGCCCGAACGCCTGCCCCCACGCCCGCGCGGTGCTGCGGCTGAGCTTGTCGATCGACTGGTATTCGGGGGCGACCGGGGTCAGCACGCAAGGTGTCCATTCGAGATAGAGCGTGCTGTCGTCGACGGCCGCGTGCAGGTACGTCGTCAGCACCAGGTCGCGGTCCCAGGTCTCCAGCTGGAAGCACAGGTAGTAGCGCGACCATTCCCGTGGCAGCGTGCGGAGCTGCTCGACCTCCTGCGGTGGCAGGAACGGGTTCGGTGGACTGTCCAAACTGGACAGATAAGCGACCGCGGCAGGCTCGTTCAGGTGGTCGATCAGCTCCGAGGACGACGCGAACACCGCGTCGATGATCTTCAGCTCGCGCAGGCGCATGCCCGGTGCCAGGCCCGTGCTCCCCTGCAGCACGGTCATCTGCTCCCGGACGCGCCGGTAGAACGAGGTGGTGGTCAGCTCGGTGACCTCTCCGGGTTTCTCGCCAGGCTCCAGCGGCAGCACCATCGACCACGGTTCGCGCACGCGTCCCGAGCCGACGAACGGCAGGTACCCGCGGTGCACCACGAGCTGTGCGACGCCGTCGTACTCGGCGGGCAGGTTCGCGTGTGCCTGATGCCGTGCGACCTCCCGCACGAACGACGGCGGGCTCCACGAACGCAGCGGGCGCTCCTCCAGCAACGGATCGGGCCGAGGCTGGTTCCTCGACATCCGGCCGAACCTGCGGGTGAGCAGGTGCCACACCACGACCCGGTCGACGACGAGCACGGCCAGCGCGAGGGCGAGCGCGCTCAGCCCGAACCACAGGTCGAGGGACTCGACGTCGAAAGCGGTGTAGCCGCTGCGACGGCTCCGGCTCGACGACGAGCCGAACAGGGAGGTCAGGATGGTTCGGTTGAAGAAGGCGGACACCAGGTACAACAGGCCGACGACCAGCAGCAGCGCGCCGACGCGGTGCAGGACCTTCCGCGGCGGCCCCCCGTTCGTCCAGACCCGGCGCAGGCACAGCAGCAGGGCGAGCCCGACCCACACCCACATCACCACGGTGTTCCACAGGCAGTAGAGGAAGATCGCCATCAGCACGGCGAGCGCGCCGTCCCGCAGCTTCCGGCGCGTCCGCGCGGCGACGGCCTCCATGAGCACGCTCGCCGAGTCGAATCCTGGTGACGGCGGGATCGGACGCGTCGGTTCGACCAGGAACTCGCGGATCGCTTCGTCCGCGTAGTCGCGATCGAGATGGGACGCGGCGCAAAGATAGCGGGTGGTGTCGTCGGTCGTCATGAGAGCTGCGCAGCCGCCTTCACGGAGTGGAGTGGTCGAGCATCGCGTTCAGGATTGGTTCCGTCGACGTCCACTGCTCCGCTTTCGAAGAGGCGTAGACGAGGTATTCGGTGCCGCTCACGCGCCAGTAGTGCACGCGGACGTGCCGCTGCCCTTCGGCCGCGGTGTACCCGAATTCCCACACGAGCCCGTCGTGCCCGCGCACCGGGGTCTGGTCCATCCGGATCCGCGTGTAACTCGGGTACCGCCGGATGAAGTCCTTTTCGCCCGCGGCGTGCAACGTCATGATCGCGGCGGGGCTCGGCGCGGAAACGCCGAAGCGCACGAACCTGGTGGTGTCGGCCGGATCGTGGGCCTCGGCGGTGTACTGGTCCTTCGGCTGCGCGGTCCAGCCGCCGGGGAGCACCGTGGCGATGCCGCCGGGGCCGGTGACGGGCGCATTCGCCGACGAGGAGGACGTCGGGCTTCCGGTGCTGCCCGGCGATGACGGGGCGCTGGCCGGCATTTCGCGCTGTGCGGTGCTTTCGACCGTGAGCGATGCGCTCGGCGCCGCGAGCCCGGTACCGCCTTCGTCCTTTGTGGACACGAGGAGCACGGCCGTGCCGATCGCGCCGCAGACCACCAGGTTTACCGCCGCGATGGCGAGTGCGAGCTTGGGCGTGCTGAGCTGGCTCCCGCCGGCTGGCATCGCGGGCCTCCCACTGGCAGCTCGTGCGGAAACGGGCACCCACAGTAGCATGGCATCCCACGCCGGATGACCGTTTTCGGGAGATCGCCCATGGATGTCGAACGCGGTGCCACAGCGAGTGAAGCGGAACGGATCGTGCTGGTACTCGAGGATGATCTTCGGGCCGCTCCCGAGGACGCGGGCATCCGGCTGCGGCTGGCGAACGCGCTCGTCGCGCTGGCGTGGGACGTGCGCAGTTTGACCAGGGAACAGCGCCCCGTCATCACCAGCGCGAACCAGCTGCGGGTGTGCGAGCACGCGGCCACGCGGATCCTGCAGCTCCAGGTCGACGACGACCAGCTCAACGCCGCGGCTCGCGAACTGCTCGCCGAAGTGTCGGCGGGGCGCGGCTGGACCTGGGCGCACCAGGCGCGGGCAGCGGGCCTCGGGCTGCTCGCGGTGCTCGGCGGCCTGCTCGTCGCCGTGCTCGCGGCGCTCGGGGAATCGATCCCCCTCGTGGTGGCCGCGGCCGTGGTCAGCAGCGTCGCGCTGGGCGTGGTCGTGCTGGCCCACCGGCGCGAACGCTGGCGCGTCGAAGCGGAACGCGTTGCTCCGCTCATCTGGGTCCCGAAGCCGTGACCTGACTTACGGCCCGCGGACGTACTGTGGTTCGGTAGTAACGGGTCGGCTGACACAGGAGAGGGGCAGGCCGTGGACACCTTCGCGAGCGGGTTGCTGTCCCTTGCGCACCAGATCTTCGGACCCGGCATCTGCTTCGGCGACTGGGTATGGGCCACCAGCACGGCGGGCGCGCTGATCGCGCTGTTCCCGATCGCGGGCGGCGTCGTCGTGGCGATCATGCGGAAGTGGGTCGGGAACCGGTACGACCCGACCACGCTCGCCGTCATCGGGGTCATCGCGCTCCTCGCGGTGCTGGTGTTCCCGTGGCTGCTGGCGAACGGGGTTTCGAGCACCTACCGCGCCGCGTTCGCCGGCGGTACCGGCGGGCTTTCGGGGTCCGAGCTGCAAAGCCTCGGCAAGGACTTCTGCGGGTTCATCGGCGACCAGAAGACCTACCTCGGCGGCGGGCGCAACGTGTTCGAGGCGGTGTTCTTCCCGTCAAAGGACAAGCTCGCCTACTTCTACTACCTCGGCGCGCTCGCCGGCCTCCCCGCGCTCGGCCTGCTGTTCATCATGTTGCAGTGCCGCACGATCTTCCGCCGCGGCCCGAAGTGGCCCGGCCGCTTCTTCTGGCTCTCCTACGTCGCGTTCGTGGTGTTCTCCGGCGGGATGGAGGCGAACACCGCGGTGCACTTCTGGCTCGGGTTCGTGCCGTTCACGCTGCTGGGCGTCGTCCTCATCGCGCTGGTCGGCCCGCCGCCGTGGTCGGTGATCAGCCGGTCGGAACGACCGCCGGAGCGCCCGAAACCCGAGCCGTACCAGCCGCCACCGCCCCCGAAGCAGAACCCGCCGACGGCGCTCGCCGAGCCGCCGAAGCAGGAACTGGCCGCGGTACCCGGCCCGGTGCCGGTACCGCCGGGTTCCAGCGCGGCGGGCAGCAGCCGGTACCGGCGGGTCCGCCAGCTCGGCGCCGGCGGGTTCGGCACCGTGTGGCAGGCCGTGGACAACCAGCTCGGGCGCACGGTCGCGCTCAAGATCGCGCACGCGCCGGACCGGGACACCGAACAGCGCATGCAGCGCGAGGCGCGCGCACTCGCCGTGGTGAACCACCCGCACTGCGTCCGGGTCTACGACCTGGTGGAGGAGCCGGACGGGCTCGCGCTGGTGATGGAGTACCTCGAAGGCCAGGCGCTCGCGACCGTGGTGGACACCCAGGGCGCGCTCGACGACATCGCCGCGGGCAGGCTGTGGGCGACCATGGCTGGCGCGCTCGCCGCCGCGCACGAGAAGGGCGTGCTGCACCGCGACATCAAGCCGTCCAACGTGATCGTCGACCCCGAGGGGCTCGCGCACCTCATCGACTTCGGCATCGCCCGCAGCAAGGGCGACTCGACGCTCACCGCGACCGGCATGATGGTCGGCACCCCGGACTTCGTCGCCCCGGAAACGGCGGCGGGCGCACCCGCGAGCCCGGGTTCGGACGCGTGGCAGCTCGCCGCGACGGTCAGCTACGCGCTGTCCGGGCAGCCGCCGCGCGGCACCCGCGAGACCCCGATGGCCGCGCTGATGGCCGCCGCGCGCTCGGAACCGGTGTCGAAGCTGCCGCAGCGGACCGCGCACCACCGCCTGCTCATCGCGTCACTGGACAACGACCCGCGCCGCCGCCCGACGCTGAACGCGGTGCGCCGCGAGGTCGAAGGCTGGCTCGCGCGCTCGGGGAAGTCGCCGGAAGGCCCGCTGACGCGCGCGATCCCGCAGATCGACGCGGCGACCAGGCGCGTGGACGGCCCTCCCGGCCGCGGCCCCCGGCAGGGTCCGCCGGGCCCCGCGCAACGGCCACCGGCCCCGCCGCCCTCCGGCGAGGCGCCCACGCGGTACCGCAAGCCCACCCAGCACTGGCCGCGCTGACCCCCCTTTCGCGCTTGCGGGGTTTTCGCTTGCCGGGGTTTTGTCCCCTGATGGCCACCATGACGGCGCTGGGCGCCCGAATCGCGGTGTTGATCATGGTTGGCTGCGTCGGTGATGCCCCGAAGGGGCCCTTGAGGGAATCTGACGCCGCGAAGGCCACCTTCGGGGCGTCAGGGTCGCCGTGTCGTGCGCGGTGAGGGGTGGGATTGGGGCGTCAGATTCCCTGAAGGTGCCCTTGAGGGCATGTGCTGGGATTTCGAAGCTTGCGTCTCTTCTCGTGTCCGCGCTGGTGCCCCGAAAGGGGGTCCGTCCTAGGCGTGCATGCCGCGGTTGTGGCCTTCGCGGGCCCGACTCTGCTCCGGGGCGGATGCCCTGAAGGGGCCTTTGAGGGAATCTGACGCCGCGAAGGCCACCTTCGGGGCGTCAGGGTCGCCGTGTCGTGCGCGGTGAGGGGTGGGATTGGGGCGTCAGATTCCCTGAAGGTGCCCTTGAGGGCATGTGCTGGGGCTTCGTAGCTTGCGTCTCTTCTCGTGTCCGCGCTGGTGCCCCGAGAAGGGGGCCGTCATGGGCGTGCATGCCGCGGTTGTGGCCTTCGCGGGCCCGACTCTGCTCCGGGGCGGATGCCCTGAAGGGGCCTTTGAGGGAATCTGACGCCGCGAAGGCCACCTTCGGGGCGTCAGGGTCGCCGTGCCGTGCGCGGTGAGGGGCGGGATTGGGGCGTCAGATTCCCTGAAGGTGCCCTTGACGGCATGTGCTGGGGCTTCGTAGCTTGCGTCTCTTCTCGTGTCCGCGCTGGTGCCCCGAGAAGGGGGGGCTGTCCTAGGCGTGCATGCCGCCGCTGTGGCCTTCACAGGCCGACTCTGCTTCGGGGCGCATGCCCCGAAGGGGCCTTTGAGGGAACCTGACGCCGCGAAGGCCACCTTCGGGGCATCACCAGCACCATGCCGCCCACCGCGAGGGGCGGGATCGCGGCGTCAGATTCCCTCAAGGCGCCCTTCAGGGCATGAATCCGCCCGCCCTTGAGGGCATGCGGCTGGCTTCCGGGTGGACCCGCGCCTCACTCCCCGATCTCATCGGGATCGACGCGCGCATGCCCTGACGGTGGCCTTCGGGGACCCAGATGCCGTGAAGGTCGCCTTCAGGGCACGGCGAAAGGCCCGCCGCTACGGGAAAAGGCCCGCCGCTACGGGAAAAGGCCCGCCGCTACGGGGAAAGCCCGCCGCTACAAGGAAAGCGCATGGAAAAAGCTGCGGGAAAGCGCGCGGAAAGCGCGTGGGAAAACAGGGGGGTTAGCGCCAGGAGGGGAGCCACATTTCGGCTTGCCAATGTGCGGTGGTGATGGCGTCGCCGTTGAGGATGGGCCAG
>NZ_BAAANN010000076.1:0-17281 GCF_039529815.1 Amycolatopsis minnesotensis
CTGAAGGTCACCTTCGCGGCGTCAGATTCCCCGAAGGGCACCTTCAGGGCATGCGCAGCGGACCTCACCTCGGCCTCTATAGGAGCATCCTTCAGGGACCGCAACGCCCCGGGTCCACTTCGCCGACGACCGCACCGGATCGTCAGGACCGCTAGCCGCGCAGCATTTCCGCGACCAGGAACGCCAGTTCCAGCGACTGCTGGGTGTTCAGGCGGGGATCGCACGCCGTCTCGTACCGGCCGGACAGGTCGAGGTCCGAGATGTCCTGCGCGCCACCGAGGCATTCGGTGACGTCCTCGCCGGTGAGTTCGATGTGGATGCCGCCGGGGTAGCTGCCGAGCTGGCGGTGCACCTCGAAGAAACCCTGCACCTCGTCGACGATCCGGTCGAAGTGCCGTGTCTTGTACCCGGTGGAGGATTCGTGCGTGTTGCCGTGCATCGGGTCGCACTGCCAGATCACCTGGTGCCCGGACGCTTCGACCTTCTCCACGATCGCGGGCAGCACGTCGCGGACCTTCCCGTTGCCCATCCTGGAGATCAGCGTGAGCCTGCCCGGCTCGCCGCGCGGGTCGAGCCGCTCGACGTATTCCACGGCCTGGTCCGGGGTCGTGGTGGGCCCGATCTTGAGGCCGATCGGGTTCGACAGCAACTCGGCGAACGCGATGTGCGCGCCGTCGAGCTGCCGGGTCCGCTCCCCGATCCACAGGAAGTGCGACGAGAGGTTGTACAGCTTGGGGTTCTCGGTCTCACGGCTGTCCAGCCTCAGCAGCGCGCGCTCGTAGTCGAGCAGCAGCGCCTCGTGGCTCGCGAAGATCTCGGTGGAGTGCAAGGAGGTGTCGGTCACCCCGCAGGCCGACATGAAGCGCAGGCCGCGGTCGATCTCGGCGGCGAGCGCCTCGTACCGCTCACCGGCGGGCGAGGTGCGCACGAAGTCCTTGTTCCAGTCGTGCACCTGCGCGAGATCGGCCATCCCGGCGCCGGTCAGCGCGCGCACCAGGTTCATCGCGGCGCCCGCGTTCGCGTAGGCGCGGATCATCCGGCCGGGGTCCGGCACCCGCAGTTCCGGTTTCGCGACGAGCGAGTTGACGATGTCGCCGCGGTACACCGGAAGCCCCAGCGCGTCCGTCGCGGCGGAACGCGGCTTGGCGTACTGGCCCGCGATCCGGCCGACCTTGACCACCGGCAGGCTCGCGCCGTAGGTGAGCACCACGGCCATCTGCAGGAGCGTGCGCAGGTTCGCCCTGATGTGCGGCTCGGTGTTGGATTCGAAGGTCTCCGCGCAGTCACCGCCCTGCAAGAGGAACGCCTCACCACGGGCGACCATGGCGAGGCGTTCGCTGAGCCGGTCGATCTCGGCGGGCACCGTGATCGGCGGCACGCTTTCCAGCACGCCGCGCACGCGCTGGGTCAGTGCCGCATCCGGCCACGGCGGTTGCTGGGCCGCGGGCTTCGCCAGCGCGGCATCGAGCCGATCCCGCAGCTCCGGCGGCAGGGGCGGCAGTTCGGGCAGGGTGTCGACGGGGACGTCCACGGTCCAGTTCACCACCCCAGCATACGAAGGACGGCGCACAACCGGCCACGGGGACTTCGCGCCCATGGAGTGGACGCGCCGCGGTGGCCCGGATTCGGCGGTCCACCAGCACGTGCACCGTCAGGGCACGAACACCGCGGGGCTGACCGACTCCCGGTAGGAACCGGGAATGCCGTCGCAGACGGCGCGGGAGTCCGCGGACTCGATCCGCATCGCCGGTGCGGGCGGCGGGAAATCCCCGTAGCCGAGCGAGCCGGACAGCGACACCCGCCTCGTCGGCCGATGTTCTGCGGTGAAATCGCTTATGGCCACCCGCGGCACGGTCACCTCCGCGGTGTCCGCCGAGGACGGCGCGAGACCGCGCACGTGCGGCGGCGATTCGGGGTCCGCGCTGAACGACACGGTGAAGTAGGGCTTGAAGGGCGTGGCGAACCACCCTTGCGGTCCAGAATTCGGGCAGACGTTGATGCACCCGAGTAGTGCCGAGCGGTGGGAGACGCGGATCGGCGCACCGGGAACGCCTTCCTGCCCCGATGGTGTTTCCTTGGTTGACCTGCCGCTGACGGTCTGCTGGTAGTCGATCGCGAGCGGAGTCACTCCCCGCCTGGAGCACGGTCGGTGGCTTCGGGTCGGCGGCCGCCGGAACGGCCGTCGCGCCCAGGATCAGCGTCCTGGCGGCGGTCAGGAGCTCTTCTCGTGCACGGTTCATGTTCTCCCCCGTGAAGACGTGGGTCGATCGTGCACTGCCGAATGTCTCCGTCGATGTCGCGGGAACGCTGTTACGGAGTTGGGCCGTTAGAGGAAACCCTTACCGCGCAGGACTTAACGGCCCCTGCGCCGACTGGTGGACAGCGCGCGCATTCGCACCGGTCTCGTGCCACCGTGGTGCTTCGCCGGATGTTTTTCGCCGCGAGCGGGGAGTCTCTGCCTTGAACATCAGCGCTGTGAAGACCAGAACCCCGGACAGCGCTTCGCGCCGCAACCGGATGGCGTTGCTCCTCGCCTTGGGCATCGACAACTTCGGATCCGGATTGTTCCTGCCGCTTCCGGTCGTCTATGCCACCCGGATAGCCGGATTGCCGATCGGCGAAGCGGGCGCGATCATCACCATCGGTACCACCGCGGGTCTCGCGATTCCCCCGATAGCGGGAAGGTTCGTCGACCGTTTCGGTCCGAGAGCCGTGGTGATCTGCGCACAGTTTGTCCAGGCCGCCGCGGCGCTCGCCTATTTCGCCGCCGAAGGGCCGCTACTGGTCCTGATCGGCGCGGTGCTGCTCGCCGCCGGGCAGCAAGCCTTCTACAGTTCGTTGTTCGCGTTGATCGGGGACACCGCGGGTCCCGGCCCGAAGGATCACACGTTCGCGCTCGCCGGCATGGTGCGATCGGCGGCGTTCGGGCTCGGCGGACTCTGCGTCGGCGCCCTGCTCGCCGGCGCGGGGCCGTCCGGTTTCCGCCTCGCGGTCGCCGCCGACGCCATCAGCTTCCTCGCCGCGGGGGCGCTGCTGCTCACCATGCTGCGGCTGCCGCACACCTGCCACCGCAGCGGGCACGCGTCGCTGAACGTGTTGCGGAACCGGCCTTATCTGGCGCTGATCGTGGTCAGCGCGCTGTTCGGGCTCGCGGTCGACTTCTTCCTCGTCGGCATTCCGGTGTACGTGCTGGAAACCCTGCGCGGGCCGTCCTGGCTGCCTGGCGCGATGGTGGCGCTGGTGACCGCGGTGGGCTGCCTCGCCGCGACGTCCGCGGTGCGCGCCACCCGTCGCCTGTCCCGCACCACGGCGATGGCCTGCGGCGCCGCGCTCGCGGTCCTGTGGTGCCTCGCCTCGGGGGTGGCCGTGTGGGTGCCGCCCGAATCGCGGCCGGTCTTCCTGCTCGCCACGACGGTGCTGATCGCCGCTTCCAACCTCATGGGGGCAAGGGCGAACGCACTCGCCGAAGCCGCCGCGCCGAGACCACTGCGCGGCCGGTACCTCGCGGCGTTCCAATACGCCTTCACCGCCGCCGGGGTGGCCGCGCCCGGCATCGTCGCCCTGTTTTCGGTCGCCTCCTGGCTGCCGTGGCTGATCGTCGGCGCGTGCGGTGCCGTCGCCGGGATCGCGCTCGTCCCGCTTTCCCGCTACCTCCCGGTGCACGCGGTCAACGGGCACACCGCGCCGATGATGATCAGGCCCGCCACCCCCGCGGACGCGGACGCCATCGGGGAAATCCACGTCCGGTCGTGGCAAGCCGCCTACGCCGGCTTGGTACCCGCCGCCTACCTCGACGGCATGTCCGTGCCGTCACGCCAAAGCTATTGGCGGAACCGGCTCGACGGCACCGACGCGAGGGCCGCGGGCTCGGCGACGTTCGTCGCCGAAAACGGGGACACCGTCATCGGGTTCGGTGCCTGCGGGCCGTCCCACGACCGGGATGCCGACGGGCACCTCGGCGCCCTGTACGTGCTCTCCCTGCATCCCGCCCACTGGCGCGGCGGCACCGGAACCCTGCTGCACGACCGGATCATCACCGCGCTGCGGGCCGCGGGGCACGAGCGCGCCACCCTGTGGGTCCTCGACGGCAACACCGCCGCGAGGACGTTCTACGAAAAGCAAGGCTGGACCTGGGACGGCACCGTGCGGACCGAACCCATCGGCGACAGCCCGCCCCTCACCGAAGTGCGCTACACGCGCGCCCTCTGAACGAGCAATGTGCCTTGCGCGGTCCCCGAAGGACGCCTTCAGGGAATCCAACGCCGCAAATCTCGCCCCGCACGGCACGGAGCATCGTGATGCTCATGCCCCGAAGGGGCCCTCCGCGGCATCAGATTCCCTCAAAGGCACCTTCAGGGCATGTTCCCCGGAGCAGAGCGGACCCGTGAAGGCCACCTCCGCGGCATTCACGCCCCTGAAGGTCCCCTTGCGGAGCACGAGCACAGACACGAGAGAAGGAGGCGCAAGCTGCGAATCCCAGCCCATTCCCCGAAGGACGCCTTCAGGGAATCCAACGCCGCGAACTCGCCCTTCGCGAGGTCGTGGCTCCACTCGCACATCCCCCGAAGGGGCCCTTCGCGGCATCAGATTCCCTCAAAGGCACCTTCAGGGCATGCACCCCGGAGCAGAACGGACCCGTGAAGGCCACATCCGCGGCATTCACATCCCTGAAGGTCCCCTTGCAGAGCACGAGCACAGACACGAGAGAAGGAAGCGCGAACCGCGAATCCCAGCCCATTCCCCGAAGGACGCCTTCAGGGAATCCAACGCCGCGAACTCGCCCTTCGCGAGATGGTGGCTCCAGCCGCACATGCCCCGAAGGGGCCCTCCGCGGCATCAGATTCCCTCAAAGGCACCTTCAGGGCATGCACCCCGGAGCAGAACGGACCCGTGAAGGCCACATCCGCGGCATTCACATCCCTGAAGGTCCCCTTGCAGAGCACGAGCACAGACACGAGAGAAGGAAGCGCGAACTGCGAATCCCAGCCCATTCCCCGAAGGACGCCTTCAGGGAATCCAACGCCGCGAACTCGCCCTTCGCGAGGTGGTGGCTCCAGCCGCACATGCCCCGAAGGGCACCTTCGGGGACGTGGATGCCCCCAAGGGCACCTTCGGGGCATCCCGTGCGGCGTCAGACCACGGCGAGCGGGAGGGCGGTGGGGTGCACGGGGGCGGGCAGGTCCGAGCCGCCGGTCAGGTAGGCGTCCACCGCGTTCGCCACCGAACGGCCTTCGGCGATCGCCCACACGACCAGCGAAGCACCGCGGTGCGCGTCGCCGCAGACGAACACGCCGGGCGCCGAGGTCTGCCAGTCCACACCGCACGAAAGCGTGCCGCGCCGGGTGAGGCTCAGTTCCAGCCCGTCGAGCAGCGGCATGTGCTCGACGCCTTCGAAGCCGATCGCCAGCAGCACGAGGTCGGCAGGCAGTTCCTCGACCTCCTCGCTCGTCGGCACCACCTCGCGGCGGCCGGTTTCGGGATCCTTCGTCACCCTCACGCGCTGCAGTTCGATCGCGCGCACCCGCCCGGCACCGTCGCCGACGAAGCGCTTGACCGCCACCGCGAACCGCCGCTCCCCCGCTTCTTCGTGCGCGGGGTAGGTGCGCAGGAGGTACGGCCAGGTCGGCCACGGCGAGCGGTCGTCGTCCCGGGTGGACGGTGGCTCCGGGTACTGGTCCAGCTGGGTGACCGAAAGCGCGCCCTGACGGGTCGCCGTGCCGTACGAGTCGGCCCCGGTGTCGCCGCCGCCGATGATCACCACGTGCTTGCCGGCGGCGTCGACCTCCGGCGGCCCGTCGCCTTCGACGAACCGGTTGGCAGGCACCAGGTGCTCCATCGCGAGGTGGACGCCGCCGAGGTCCCGCCCCGGTGTCGTCGTGTCGTCGCGCCCGCGCAGCGCGCCGACCGCGAGCACCACCGCGTCGTAGTCCTCGCGCAGCTGCTCGACGCTCAGGTCGACGCCGACCTCGCAACCGGTGACGAACCGCGTGCCCTCCTTGCCGAGCTGCGCGAGCCTGCGGTCGAGCGCCTTCTTCTCCATCTTGAACTCGGGGATGCCGTACCGCAGCAGCCCGCCGAGCCGGTCGTCGCGTTCGAACACGGTGACCTCGTGCCCGGCACGGGTGAGCTGCTGCGCCGCCGCGAGCCCCGCTGGCCCCGATCCGACGACGGCGACGCGCTGCCCCGAGGACACCGCGGACACCTGGGGCGTCACGATCCCGCGCTCCCACGACTGGTCGGCGATCGTCTGCTCGACGCGCTTGATCGCCACCGGCCCGCCGGAGAGCGGCGAAATCGACAGCACGCACCCCGCCTCGCACGGCGCCGGGCACAGCTTCCCGGTGAACTCGGGGAAGTTGTTCGTGGCGTGCAGGCGGTCGCTCGCCGCCTCCCAGTCGCCCCGGCGCACCAGGTCGTTCCACTCCGGGATCAGGTTGCCCAGCGGGCAACCGGCGCCACCGGAGTGGCAGAACGGGATGCCGCAGTCCATGCACCGCGACGCCTGTTCCCGCACCTCTTCGTTGCGCTCGGCGGGATCCACCTCGGCGTAGACCTCGCGCCAGTCGCCGAGCCGGTCCTCTTTGGACCGCTTCGGCGGCTCCTCGCGCCCGAACTTCAGGAATCCGCGGGGGTCAGCCATTAGCTGCCTCCATGATGGCCTCGTCCACGTCGCGTCCCTCCGCCTTGGCCGACCTCGCGGCTTCCAGCACCCGGCGGTAGTCCCTCGGCATCACCTTCGTGAACGCGGCCGAGCGCCGCGTCCAGTCCCCGAGCAGCGAGGCCGCGACGGCGGACCCGGTCAGTTCGTGGTGCCGGACGACGATCTCGCGCAGCCACGCGAGATCGGCGGTGTCCGGCTTGAGCAGCTCGACCATGTCCTCGTTGACCCGCGCGCGGTCGAGGTCGAGCACGAACGCGTCGCCGCCGGACATGCCCGCGGCGAGGTTGCGCCCGGTCGGGCCGAGCACCACCGCGTGCCCGCCGGTCATGTACTCGAACGCGTGGTCGCCGACGCCCTCGGACACGACGAGCGCGCCGGAGTTGCGGACGCAGAACCGCTCGCCGACCTGACCGCGGAGGAAGATCTCGCCGGAGGTCGCGCCGTAGCCGATGGTGTTGCCACCGATCACCTGGTTCTCCGCGGCGAACGGAGCGCCGGGATGCGGCCGGACGATCACGCGGCCGCCGGAAAGCCCCTTGCCGACGTAGTCGTTCGCGTCGCCGACGAGGTCCAGGGTCACCCCGCGCGGCAGGAACGCGCCGAGCGACTGCCCGGCGGAACCGGTGAGCGTGACGTGGATCGTGCCGTCCGGCAGGCCCTCGCCGCCGTAGCGGCGGGTGATCTCCGAGCCGAGCAGCGTGCCGACGGTCCGGTTGACGTTGCGCACCGGCAGTTCGAGCCGCACCGGGTGCGCGTCCTCCAGCGCGGCCTCCGTGAGCTGGATGAGCGTGCGGTCGAGCGCGTGTTCGAGCCCGTGGTCCTGGCCCCTGGTGCGCCGCCGCGCGCCGCCGTACGGTGTCTCTGAAGGCATTTCGAAGATCGGCGCCAGGTCGAGCCCGCCCGCCTTCCAGTGCTCGATGGCGTCGTCGGTGTCGAGCGCGTCCGCCCGCCCGATCGCCTCGTCGAGGCTGCGGAAGCCCAGCGCCGCCAGCGTTTCCCTGACCTCCTGCGCGACGAACCGGAAGTAGTTGACCACGTGGTCGGCCTGCCCGGTGTAGCGCTTGCGGAGCTCGGGGCTCTGCGTGGCGACACCGACCGGGCAAGTGTCCAAATGGCACACCCGCATCATCACGCAGCCGGTGACGATGAGCGGCGCGGTGGCGAAGCCGTACTCCTCGGCCCCGAGCAGCGCGGCGACCACCACGTCCTTGCCGGTCTTCATCGCACCGTCCACCTGCACCGTGATCCGGTCGCGCAACCCGTTGAGCAGCAACGTCTGTTGGGTCTCGGCGAGACCGATCTCCCACGGCGTGCCCGCGTGCTTGAGCGAGTTCATCGGCGACGCGCCGGTGCCGCCGTCGTGCCCGGAGATCAGCACGACGTCGGCGTGCGCTTTGGACACTCCCGCCGCGACGGTCCCGACGCCGAGCGAACTGACCAGCTTGACGTGGATCCTGGCGCGCTCGTTGGCGTTCTTCAGGTCGTGGATGAGCTGGGCGAGGTCCTCGATGGAATAGATGTCGTGGTGCGGCGGCGGGGAGATGAGCCCGACACCCGGCGTGGAGTGCCGGGTGCGCGCGATCCACGGGTACACCTTGTTGGGCGGCAACTGGCCGCCCTCGCCCGGTTTCGCGCCCTGCGCCATCTTGATCTGGATGTCGTCCGCGTTGACCAGGTACTCACTCGTCACGCCGAACCGTCCACTCGCGACCTGCTTGATCGCGGACCGCCGCTCGGGGTCGTAGAGCCGTTCCGGGTCCTCGCCGCCCTCGCCGGTGTTCGACCTGCCGCCGATCCGGTTCATCGCGATGGCCAGCGTCTGGTGCGCCTCCATCGAAATCGACCCGTACGACATCGCGCCGGTGTTGAACCGCTTGCAGATCGACTCGACCGGCTCGACCTCGTCGACCGGGATCGGCGTGCGCTCACCGGTGCGGAACCTGAACAGCCCGCGCAGCGCGCCGCCTTCGCGGGCGAGGCGGTGCACCTCGTCGCTGTAGGCCCGGTACGCCTCGTCCTTGCGGGTCTTGCTCGCGTGCTGCAGCAGGAAGACCGTCTCGGGGGTGAACAGGTGCAGCTCGCCCTCGCGCCGGTAGGCGTACTCGCCGCCGGTGTCGAGGCGGCGGTGCACCCGGTCGGTCGGGTTGTCCGGGTACGCCCTGCGGTGGCGCAGCGCCACCTCTTCGGCGAGCACGCCGAGACCGACGCCGCCCAGTTTCGAGCTGGTGCCGGTGAAGTACTCGTCGAGCAGTTCCTGCGAAAGCCCCAGCGACTCGAACACCTGCGCCGCGGTGTACGCGCCGACGGTGGAGATGCCCATCTTCGACATGATCTTCAGCACGCCCTTGACGAGCGCGCCGACGTAGTTGCGGATCGCCTTGCCGGGCTCGATCCCGGTGATCATGCCCTGGTTGATCAGGTCCTCGATGGACTCGAAGGCGAGGTACGGGTTGACCGCGGCGGCGCCGTAGCCGAGCAGCAGCGCGACGTGGTGCACCTCGCGCGCGTCACCGCTTTCCACCACGAGCGCCACGCGCAGCCGCTCCTTGGTGCGCACCAGGTGGTGGTGCACCGCGGAGACGAGCAGCAGCGACGGGATCGGCGCCATCCGGTGATCCGAGTCCCGATCGGACAGCACGAGCGTGCGCGCGCCGGCGGCGATCGCATCGGACGCCTCGCGGCGGACGCGCTCGATCGCGTCCGCGAGCGCGGCGGCGCCACCATCCACTTCGTACAGTCCACTCAAGACGGTGCAGGAAAACCCTGGCAGATCACCGTCGTCGTTGATGTGGATGAGCTTCGCGAGTTCGTCGTTGTCGATGACCGGGCAGGGCAGCTGGACGTGGCGGCAGGAGGCCGGACCGGGTTCGAGCAGGTTCTGCTCCGGGCCCATGATCCGGCTCATCGAGGTGACCAGCTCTTCGCGGATCGCGTCCAGCGGCGGGTTGGTCACCTGCGCGAAGCCCTGCTTGAAGTAGTCGTAGAGCTGGCGCGAGCGCTTCGACAGCACGGCGGGCGGGGTGTCGGTGCCCATCGAGCCGATCGGCTCCGCGCCGTTGACCGACATCGGGGTCAGCAGGATCTTCAGCTCCTCCTCGGAGTAGCCGAAGGAAAGCTGGCGCCGCAGCACCGAGTCGTGGCTCTGCACGATGTGGTCGCGATCGCTGAGATCCGCGATCTGCAACAGGCCGGCGTGCAACCAACCCTCGTACGGCAGCGATTTCGCCAGCCCCGCCTTGACCTCGTTGTCGTCGACGATCCGGCCCGCTTCGGTGTCCACCAGGAACATCCGCCCCGGCTTCAACCGTCCTTTCGCGACAACCTTCTCCGGCGCCAAGTCGAGCACGCCCGCTTCGCTGGCCAGGACCACCTTGTCGTCGGCGGTGCGCCACCACCTCGCCGGGCGGAGGCCGTTGCGGTCGAGCACCGCGCCGACGAGCGTGCCGTCGGTGAAGGTGACGCACGCGGGCCCGTCCCACGGCTCCATGAGGCTCGCGTGGAACTGGTAGAAGGCGCGGCGCGCCGGGTCCATCGTGACGTGGTTTTCCCACGCCTCCGGGATCATCATCAGCACCGAGTGCGGCAGGCTCCGGCCACCGAGGTGCAGTAGTTCCAGCACCTCGTCGAAGGAGGCGGAATCCGAGGCGTCCGGCGAGCAGATCGGGTACAGCCGCGTGAGATCGCCGGCGAGCAGATCGGACTCGAGCAGCGCCTCGCGCGCCCGCATCCGGTTCCGGTTGCCCCGGATCGTGTTGATCTCCCCGTTGTGCGCGACGAACCGGAACGGGTGCGCCAGCGGCCACGACGGGAACGTGTTGGTGGAGAACCGCGAGTGCACGAGCGCGATCGCGCTTTCCAGCCGTTCGTCGGTGAGATCGGTGAAGAACGCGGGAAGCTGCTCGGGGGTGACCATTCCCTTGTAGACGAGCGTGCGCGAAGACAGCGAAGGAAAGTAGACGCCCTCACCGGAGAGCGCGTTGTCGCCGGGAGTGCTGCGCGCGCTTTCGTGCTCGGCGCGCTTGCGGAGGCAGAACGTCAGCCGGTCCAGTTCGAGGCCGGTCGGCCGCGCACCGTCCGCGTCGGCCTTGCCGGACACGAACAGCATCGCGAAGTGCGGCATCACCGAGCGCGCGGTCGGGCCGATGTCGGCCTGGTCGGCGTCGGTCGGCACCTCGCGCCAGCCCAGTACGTCGAGGCTTTCCTCGTCGGCGATCCGCTCGATCAGCGCGACCGACTTGCGGCGCTGCTCGACATCGGTCGGCAGGAACGCGATGCCCGCCGCGTAGGCGTGCTGCCCCCGCACCGGCCGCGGCAGTGCGAACCCGGCGACCTCGCGCAGCAGCCGGTCCGGCAGCTGCAGCAGGATGCCCGCGCCGTCACCGCTGGTCGGCTCGGCGCCCGCGGCACCGCGGTGATCGAGGTTGGTCAGGGCGGTGAGACCGTCGGTGACGATCTCGTGCGACCGGCGGCCCCGTACATCGGCCACCATGGCCACCCCGCAGGAATCCTGCTCGGTGGACGGGTCGTACAGGCCCGTTTTGCCTGGATTGGCGGAGAAGATCATCAGGGACCTCCTTCGTCGTCTTCGTGCGTGTTCGGGACATCCCCCAAGGACGTGGCGCACGGGACGACGATGGCCCGGTCGTTAGCGCGACTTTAACACCCAGGAAACACGACGGCACCCCGTGCGGGATGCCGCTACGCTGCGGAATGTAACGATCTGGATGCGTGGAACGACAACGTTCCTGATGGGGCGCGACTACTTGGTTGCGCTAAGTAACGCTAACGGGTTACGCGCATGAGCTTACCCCGGATGGCGCACCCGATCACCTCGGTGCCACCGATCGGGTACCGGAACCGCCACCCGATCGTCACCCTGGACCGGCACCCGGCCGCCGCCGGGTAGCGTCCTGACGAGCGCAGCCAGCGCCCCACCGGACCACCCGAGGTGATCATGTCCCGCCGCACCGCGCCCCTGCTCCTGCTTCTCGCCGCGCTCCTCGGCGCGAGCGTGCTGAGCGGGTGCGCCACCAGGGACGACGACGCCCCGCCCGAAGTCGGCACCGGCTTCCCGCTGGAGGTGACGCCGCCCGGCGGCGCACCGCTGAAGTTCGATCGCGAACCGCAGCGGATCGTGTCGCTGTCGCCGACCGCGACGGAGACCCTGTTCGCCGTCGGCGCCGGCCGTCAGGTCGTCGCCGTCGACTCGCAGTCGAACTTCCCCGAAGGCGCGCCGCACAGCAGGCTGTCGGCACTCACCCCGGACCCGGCCGCGATCGGGGGTTACGCGCCGGACCTGGTGATCGTCTCCGCCGACGCGGGCGGCAAGCTCACCACCGCGCTGGACAAGCTCGGCGCGAAGACGCTCGTGCTTTCCGACGCCAAGACCCTTGACGACGCGTTCGCCCAGTTCAGCCTGCTCGGCAAGGTGACGGGTCATCCTTCCGAAGGCGAGGACCTCGCCAAGCGGACGCGCGGCGACATCGACAAGATCGTCGCGGACACGCCGAAACCCGCCACCCCGCTCACCTACTACCACGAGCTGGACCAGACGTTCTACAGCCTCACCTCGGCCACCTTCATCGGCGGTGTCTACAGCCGGTTCGGGCTGGTGAACATCGCCGACGGCGGCGATCCGCACGCCGCGGGCGGGTATCCGCAACTGTCCGCGGAACGCATCCTCAAGGCCGACCCGAAGCTGATCTTCCTTTCCGACACCAAGTGCTGCGGGCAGAACGCGCAGTCGGTCGGCGCGCGCCCCGGCTGGAACACGCTGAGCGCGGTGAAGTCCGGCACCGTGGTGGCGCTCGACGACGACGTCGCGTCGCGATGGGGACCGCGCATCACCGATCTGGTGCGCGCGGTCGCCGCCGCGGTGACCAAGGCGGGCAAGTAGGTGCGTGCCCGCACCACCCTGCGGCCATCGGTGCTGCTGACCGGTCTCGCCGTGCTGGTCGTGGTGATCGTGCTGGCCGTGCTGCTCGGTGCGGGCGATCTCGGCTGGCAGCGGGTGTTCGGCGAGATCTGGGCGCAGCTCACCGGCGGCAGGTCACCACTGTCCGAACGGGAGGCCGCGATCGTCTGGGCCCTGCGGGTGCCGCGCGTGCTGCTCGCCGGTCTCGTCGGCGCGGCGCTGGCCTCGTCCGGCGCCGCGTTCCAGGGCGTGTTCCGCAACCCGCTCGCCGACCCGTACCTGCTCGGCGCGGCGGCGGGCGCGGGGATGGCGGCCACGCTCGTCGTGGTGCTCGCGCCATCGACCACCGGCTGGGTGGTGGGACCGCTGCCGATCGCCGCGTTCGCCGGCGCGCTCGGCGGCGTCGGGCTGAGCTGGCTGCTCGGCAGGTCCGCTGGCCGCACCGGAACCGCGACGCTGCTGCTCGCCGGTGTCGCGGTGGCGTCCTTCCTCACCGCGGTCCAGACCTTCGTGCAGCAGCTCAACACCGAGACGATCAAACAGGTCTACACCTGGATGCTCGGCGGCCTGAACGTGAGCGGCTGGCAGGAAGTCTGGCTCGCGCTGCCGTACGTGGCCCTCGCCGCGATCGTGCTGTGCCTGTGCGCGCGGCTGCTCGACGTGCTGAGCCTCGGTGACGCCGAAGCCGCGTCGCTGGGTGTCCACCCGGGACGGGTCCGGCTCCTGCTGCTCGTCGCGGCCTCGCTGGCGACCGCGGCCGCGGTCGCGGTGAGCGGGCTCATCGGCTTCGTCGGCATCGTGGTGCCGCACATCGTCCGGATGCTCGCTGGCGCCAGCTACCGCGTGGTGATCCCGCTTTCGCTCATCGTCGGCGCGGCGTTCCTGATCGCCGCCGACTACGTCGCCCGCACGATCATGCCCGGCGAGCTGCCGCTCGGCGTGGTCACCGCGTTCGCGGGCGCGCCGTTCTTCGTGCTGGTGCTGCGTTCGTCCCGTGGACGGCAGTCGTGACCGCGCTCCGGCTGAAGGGGGTAAGCGCGGGCTACGGCGGCGATCCCGTGGTGTCCGGTGTGGACGCGTCGGTGGCCGAGGGCGGCTGGCTGGCGATCGTCGGCCCGAACGGCGCAGGCAAGTCGACGCTGCTGAAGGCGGTGGCGGGACTGCTGCCGGGCGGTGGTGAGATCACGCTGCACGGATCGAACGTGAAGTCGTTGTCCCACAAGGAAAAAGCCAGGGAAATCGGCTACTCGCCGCAGAGCCCGTCGATGCCGGATGGGCTCACCGTCACCGATTACGCCCTGCTCGGCCGCACCCCGCACCTCGGCGCGCTGGCAAGGGAAGGCAGCCAGGATCTGTCCATAGTGGAGGATGTACTGGCGAGGCTCGACCTCGGCGCGCTCGCCGCCCGTCCACTTCGGACGCTCTCCGGCGGGGAGCGGCAACGCACCGTGCTCGCCAGGGTGCTCGCGCAGCGGACCAGGCTGCTGCTGCTCGACGAGCCCACCACCGGGCTCGACATCGGGCACGCGCAGGCACTGCTCGAACTCGTCGACCGGCTGCGCCGCGAGGACGGCACCACCGTGGTGTCCACGCTGCACGACCTGACCTTCGCGGCGCAGTTCGCCGACCAGCTGCTGCTCATGCACGACGGCGAGGTGGTCGCCGACGGGGCACCGCGCGAAGTGCTCACGCCCGGCGCGCTCGCCGCCTACTACGGGGCGGAGACCGAGATCCTGCACGGCACCGACGGCAACCTCGTCGTGGTGCCCACCCGCAAGCGGTGATCGCACGGCGCGGGACCGCCGGGTCACGCGAATTTCTCACCATCTTCTCCGGGAACGGAACCGGCGACGGCCCGCGGCTGTCATAATCGCGGTCTCGTGAGCGGAAGCCGAGACATCAACCGGCCCGGGAGGGGATCACATGAGCGGCGGTATCGACGTCCATACGGACAAAGTGGCTGAATATGCCCAGAACATCCAGAACATGAACCGCGTGGTCGACAAGATCTCCGACTACATGCACACCTACGGCTGTGACAAGTCCGGGTTCACCGGCCTGCTGATGGTGCTGCACCCCGCGGTCGACCTGGTCCAGTCGCTCTACGACGAATCGCTCAAGTTCGGCCGCGAACGGCTCACCTCCCTCGCCGACGGCGTGAAGAACGCGGGCAAGGCGTACGAGCAGCACGACGAAGCCGTCGCGAAGGCATTGGAAGAGCTCGCTCGCGGGCTCGACACCGGCGCACCGGCAGCCGGCTGAGAACGGGGGACGACATGGCGAAGCGTGGCGCGGGCGGCACCAAGAGCAAGGAAAAGAGCCCCGAGGAAAAAGAGCACGACAAGGCGCTCAAGGACCAGAAGACCGCGGACAAGAACAGTCAGCGGCGGCGGACCGACGGCCGCACGTCCGACGAGTCGAAACCGAAGGACTTCAAGGCCACCAAACCCGCCGGTGCGCTTTCCGACGGCAGCGAGATCATCGAGGTGCTGCAGCCGCCGCCACCGCCGGACGGCAAGAACATCCAGGAACTGGTCAACGAGGCAGGCTGGGAGGTCGCCAGCGTCGACTGGGCGTTCAAGAAGGTCACCGGACACTCCATTGTGGAGACCGTGATCATGCCGATCACCGGTGACTTCAACAAGATCCAGCAGAACGCCGAGGCGTGGAAGACCATCGCCAACAGCATGAAGCAGTTCTCGGCGACGATGACCGGCAACGCCGACATCATCACCCAGAGCTGGCAGGGCGACGCCGGTCAGGCGCACAAGGAATACGTCGACAAGTACTGGAAGATCGGGCTCACGGTCGAAGGGAAGATCGCCAGCACGATCGGCAAGGGCTTCGAAACGCTCGCCGACCAGTCGCAGAAGCTGTGCGGCAAGGCACTCGACCTCCTCAAGCGGCTGGTGGACAAGATCCTGCAGGCGCTGGCCAAGCTGTGCGTGCCGGTGGCGGGGTGGATCGCGGCGGCGTCGATGATCTGGGACGCCTTCGAGCTGTACCAGAAGATCGTCGACATCATCGACATGGTCAAGGACATCATCAAGAAGATCGGCGAGCTGTGGGACTCGCTGAAGACGATCGGCTCCCAGCTCGCGAAGATCAAGGAGATCCGCAGCGCCGGCGACCTCAAGCAGTGGGTGCTCGACACGAAGCCCGCGGTCACCGAGGCCGCGAAGGACGCCACGTCGATCAAGAACGACGTCACCGATATCAAGGACAAGGCGGCTGGCACCAAGGACACCGTGCCGGACCACGACAAGCCGAGGGTGCCGAAGAAGATGCCGGAACGCAGCGGTCACCTGAGCGGGAAGATCTGACGTGAGCGAAGAAGACGACTCCTGGAAGTCCCCCGCACTGCGGGAAGCCGAGGCCCAGCTCGACGAAGCGCTCGTCCGCTCCGACGAGTTGCAGGACGAGATCGACCAGATGAACCTGCCGCCGCTGGAACCGAGGGTCGCTACAGAGGAACAGGTCGAGGCCGTCAAGGCGCAGGCCGACGACCCGAAGGCGGTCCCGGCGATGCGCGTGATCAAGCAACTGGTCGCCGGCGGCGAGTTCACCTGGGAAGACGTCGTGCTGGGCAAGGCGTACGCGCACCCGCGCGTGCAGGAGGCGATGGCGACCGACCTCGGCCAGTTCCGCGAGGTCTACCAGGAGTTCGAAGAGGGCCATACCTTCGACGAGGTACTCGAAGCACGCGGGATCTCCGGCGCCATGACCAGCATCGGGCCGGGCACCACGGCTCCCGCCGGGCCCTCCGCCGATGACGAGGACGCGTCCTTCGAAGAACGCCCGGTGTTCGGCTCCGGCGACACCCCGCCCGCCCCGAAGCCGAAGGGCCCCCGCCACGCGCGCCCGGACGATGACGACGACTACTTCGGCGGATCCCCCTTCCCCGGCTAAGCCGAATTGGGGGTAGTTGCTTTGTCGCCTGATGGCCACCATGACGGCGCTGGGCGCCCGAATCGCGGTGTTGATCATGGTCGGCTGCGTCGGTGATGCCCCGAAGGGGCCCTTGAGGGAATCTGACGTCGCGAAGGCCACCTTCGGGGCGTCGGGGTCGCCGTGTCGTGCGCGGTGAGGGGTGGGATTGGGGCGTCAGATTCCCTGAAGGTGCCCTTGAGGGCATGTGCTGGGGCTTCGTAGCTCGTGTCTCTTCTCGTGTCCGCGCTGGTGCCCCGAAGGGGGGGCCGTCCTAGGCGTGCATGCCGCCGCTGTCGCCTTCGCGGGCCGACTCTGCTTCGGGGCGCATGCCCCGAAGGGGCCCTTGAGGGAATCTGACGCCGCGAAGGCCACCTTCGGGGCGTCACCAGCACCATGCCGCCTACCGCGAGGGGCGGGATCGTGGCGTCAGATTCCCTCAAGGCGCCCTTCAGGGCATGAATCCGCGCGCCCTTGAGAGCATGCGGCTGGCTTCCGGTGGACCCGCGCCTCACCCCCGATCTCATCGGGATCGACGCGCGCATGCCCTGACGGTGACCTTCGGGGACCCAGATGCCGTGAAGGTCGCCTTCAGGGCACGGCGAAAGGCCCGCCGCTACGGGAAAAGGCCCGCCGCTACAAGGAAAGCGCATGGAAAAAGCTGCGGGAAAGCGCGCGGAAGGCGCGTGGGAAAACAGGGGGGTTAGCGCCAGGAGGGGAGCCACATTTCGGCTTGCCAATGTGCGGTGGTGATGGCGTCGCCGTTGAGGATGGGCCAG
>NZ_BAAANN010000077.1:0-17251 GCF_039529815.1 Amycolatopsis minnesotensis
GACATCCTCATCCCCGCCGTCATGATCATCCTCGCCGTGAAATCCCGCCGGCTCGCGGCCACCCCCCAGCAGACCGCGGACATCACCGCCTGACACCACGGGAGCTGTACTCACCATGGCTGGTCTTCAGCGGGCTCGCGCGATCGTGTGGCTGGCCGCCAGCACGGCCGCCTGCACCACCCGTATCGGCGAGAAGAAATCCTTGACCAGCCACAGCTGCGTGATCGTCTCGTCGACGACTCCGTCCCGCAGCACCGGTTCCGCGGCGTCGAACGCTTCCGCGACCCCCTGCCCCGATCCGGCACGCAGGATCAGCGTGGCGTAAGCGGTCTCTTCCATGGTCACCCAGCGGACGCCCCAGCCGCCGCCCGGCTGCCGGGTCTCGAGCGTCCAGTCGACGGCTCGGCGGACCGCTTCCGCCGAGCGCCTGCCGCCGTACACCGAGAGCGCTTCGACCGCGCAAACCGTGGCGTAGTAAGGAGAACAGTGCCAGAAGTCGGTCCAGCTACCGCAGTCGTCCTGCTGGTCGAGCAGCCAGTCGATATTGCGCCGCAACACCGGCTCGAACCGCTCCCGCGCCGCCTGCCGCTCGGCGACGTACCGGCCGAGCAGGCCGATCGTGTGGCCGTTGGTCGCGGGCGACGAGATCGATTCGCCGGGGTAGATCTCGAAGTGGTCGCCGGTCCAGTACTTCATCAGGCCGTCGAGGCTCGGTTCGCGTCCGTGGCACAGGAGCGCGTTCAGCACGGCGGCGGTGTCGTCGCCGTCCACGGTGAGGCCCTTGCCGCCCGCGATCCCGTACTCGCCCAGTTCCGCTTCCATGCGGTCGAGCACGATCTCGGGGCAGTCGTGCCCGACGCCGTGCCAGACGAAGGTGTTCAGCACCCAGGCCTGCTCGAAGAGATCGATCGGCGCCGCGACCGGGACCAGGCCGCCGCGGTCGCGTTGCAGGCCGTCGAGGAAGCGGCCGGCGGGGCTGTCCGGGTCGGGCGCCTCGCGCAGCCAGCCCGCCGTGCCCGCGGGGGAGCAGCTCACCGAACCCGCGTACGGGTGCGGAGCCGGCCACGGCGGACCCGCCGGAGTGGCGATTTCCCAGGCGTGCCACAGGTCGTCCGGCAGCGGCTTGCCCTGCTCGGCGTCCCGGCGCAGTTCCGCGAGGCGGTCGAGCGCGCATCCCGCCGGCGGTGCCAGCCGCGGCTGCCCGAGCCGGTCGAGATGACCGTTGAGCCGGTCGACGAGCATCGGCACGATCAGCTCGACCCCGATGGTGATCGGCGCGCCGCCCGCGTACCGCCCGCCCGGGGCGAGCCATTCGCGGATCACCGCCAATCCCCGCGTGGCCGCCGCCCGCATCCGGTCGCGGGGCACCACGTCGTCGGCGGGCTCGTTCCTCGCCAGCACCGCGAGCAGCGCTTCGGTCGCGCTGAGCGTGCCGTTGAACGCGTACCCGTCCTGTCCCCACGCACCGTCGGGGCCCTGTTCCGCGCACAGGAACCGCAACCGCTCCGCGTGCCCGCCCAGCCACGGCGCGTCGGACACCAGCCGCGCGCACTCGTACGGGGACGGGGTCAGCCACGCCCACGGGTCGGCCGCCGAGTCCGCCAGCATCTTGTTCGCTGCCGCGCGAAAGTCATCGGTCATAGCCGCCTTCCTACCGCGCCGGGCGGCGTCCTGCCGTCTGATCGGCGTCATCGCGGTGGCGCAGCCGGTGCTCCGCCAGCCGCAGCGCCATGGCCAGTACCACGAACACGCTGATCAGCAGGATCGTGTACCCGATGTCGCTCATCTTCGGCGAACGCTCCTTCGTCTCGCGGGAACTCACCACGACCCGGTACGTCGTGAGTTCCCGCCAGCGTCGCCCTTCGCCGCGCGGTTCCGCTTCGCCACGGACGCGACCTTGACGCGTCCGGGCACACCCTTGACACGGCACTGACGACGAGTGCCGTGTCAGGGATCTGGCCTTCGCCAGCGTCTCCTCCCACGGCCCGATCCGCACGTCCGGCCGGTGCCGCCCCAGCCGAGCGCCCGCCGACCTCCTCCGTGCGGTTCGCCCCGTGTGCCACGAAGGAGCCGCGCGGGACCGCGTTCAGACCTGGTGCCCGAGCTTGAACCCTTCCTGGTCCGCGGTGCGGGCGAACCCGTCCGCGCCCACGGTCACGTCGGACTCGCGGGCTTCGGCGCGGGCGATGACCGGCTTGGGCCGCCCGTCGAGATCGAGGACGAGCGAGGCGTCCGAATACCAGCTCGGCACCACGGGGTTGCCCCACCAGTCGCGGCGCTGGTTGTCGTGGACGTCCCAGGTGATCACCGGGTTGTCCGGGTCGCCGGTGTAGTAGTCGTGGGTGTAGATCTCGATCCGGTGGCCGTCCGGATCGCGCACGTAGAGGTAGAAGGCGTTCGAAACGCCGTGGCGGCCGGGACCGCGCTCGATCATGCCGGACTGCCGGAGCGCGCCGAGGTGATCGCAGATGTGCAGGATCTGGTGCCGTTCGTGGGTGGCGAAGGCGATGTGGTGCAGGCGCGGGCCGTCGCCACCGGTCAGTGCGACGTCGTGCACGGTCGGCTTGCGGAACATCCAAGCCGCGTAGACGGTGCCTTCGTCGTCCTGGATGTCCTCCGACACCCGGAAGCCCAGCCCCTCGTAGTAGTCCCGCGCGGCGGGCACGTCCGGGGTGGCGATGTTGAAGTGGTCCAAACGGGACAGTGCGCCGGGACCGTGGACGTCGTAGCGCTGGGTGAACCGCTCGACGTGTTCGGCTTCGTGGAAGAACTCGACGGGGAAGCCGAGCGGGTCCTCGATCCGCACGGCCTCGCCGATGCCCCGCGTAGCGCCCGCGGGGCGCCGTTCGACGCGGACGCCCAGTTCCCGGTAGTAGCCCTCGGCCAGATCGAGGTCCGCCGCCGACCGAACGCGGTAGGCCAGCGCGGCGAGCGCGGCCACCTCACCCTTGCGCAGCACCAGCGAGTGGTGCAGGAACTCCTCGAACGCGCGCAGGTAGATCGCGTCGCCGTCCTCGTGGGTGACGACGAGGCCGAGCACGTCGACGTAGAACGCGCGGGACGCGGCGAGATCGGTGACGACCAGCTCGGCATAGGCGCAGCGGAGCACGTCCGGTGGGGCCTCGGTCATGACTGTTCCTTCGGTGTGGCCCCGAAACGGGCGGTGTGGACGGGCCCGAGCGACACGTGGATCGCCTGCTGGTCGGTGTAGAAGTCGAGCGAGCGGTAGCCGCCTTCGTGCCCGAGCCCGGACGCCTTGACCCCGCCGAACGGCGTCCGCAGGTCGCGCACGTTGTGCGAGTTGAGCCAGACCATCCCCGCTTCCACCGACTGCGCGAACGTGTGCGCGCGGTTCAGGTCGGAGGTCCAGAGGTAGGCGGCGAGCCCGTACTTCACTTCGTTGGCAAGGGAAAGCGCCTCGGCCTCGGTGTCGAACGGGGTGATGGCGACGACCGGGCCGAAGATCTCCTCCTGGAAGATCCGCGCGTCCGGGCGGACGTCGGCGAACACCGTCGGCGCCACGTAGTTCCCGGTGTCCAAACCGGACGGACGCCCGCCGCCGGCGAGGAGCCGCCCCTCGGACTTGCCGAGTTCGACGTAGCGCATCACCTTGTCGTAGTGCTCCGGGTGGACGAGCGCGCCGACCTCGGTCGCCGGATCGTGCGGATCGCCGACCACGATGTTCCGCGCCCGCTCGGCGTAGCGCTCGCAGAACTCGTCGTAGATCCCGCGTTCGACGAGGATCCGGCTACCCGCGGTGCAGCGTTCACCGTTGAGCGAGAACACCCCGAACAGCGTCGAGTCCAGCGCCGCGTCGAGATCGGCGTCGGCGAACACGATGGCGGGCGATTTGCCGCCCAGCTCCATCGACATGCCCTTGAGCCCGGCCGCGCAGTTGCGGAAGATCGTCTGGCCGGTGGTGGTCTCGCCGGTGAACGAGATCAGCGGGACGTCGGGATGGCGGACCAGCGCGTCGCCCGCTTCCTCGCCGAACCCGTTGACGAGGTTGAACACCCCGTCGGGCAGCCCGGCGTCGGAGAAGATCCCGGCCCACAGGCTCGCCGAGAGCGGGGTGAACTCCGCCGGCTTGAGCACGATCGTGCACCCCGATGCCAGTGCCGGCGCGAGCTTCCAGCTCTCCAGCATGAACGGGGTGTTCCACGGCGTGATGAGCCCGGCCACCCCGATCGGCTTGCGGTGCACGTAGTTCACCTGCCGCCCCGGCACCCGGTAGGTGTCGTCGGCCTGCGCGACGACGAGGTCGGCGAAGAACCGGAAGTTCTCGGCGGCACGCCGTGCCTGGCCGAGCGCCTGGGTGATCGGCAGGCCGGTGTCGAAGGTTTCCAGCTCGGCCAGGCGGGCGTCCTGCGCCTCGACGGCGTCGGCGATCTTGTTGAGCACCGTCGCCCGTGCGCGGGGGACCATGCCCGGCCACGGGCCGTCGGTGAACGCCTTGCGCGCGGCGGCGACGGCGAGGTCGATGTCCTCGGCCTGCCCCGCCGCGGCCGCGACGTAGGGCTGGTTCGACACCGGGTCGAGCACGTCGAAGGTCTTGCCGGACACGCTGTCGGCCAGTGCGCCGCCGATGTAGTGCTGGATCTTCGACGGCAGGCCATCGGGGATGTAGTGCTTCGCCATGCCTACTTTCCTTCCACGGTGAAGCCTTCGGTGGCGGTCAGGTACCTTTCGCCCCGCGCCATCAGGTCCTTGATCCGGCCGACGCCGGGCGCGGTGGGGGTGATCAGCGGCGGCCGCACGAAACCGGACCCGATCAGCCCGCGCTGTTCGAGCACCCACTTGCCCGGCGCGGGATTGGTCTCGACGAAGAGCAGGTCGACCAGCGGGTGCAGGCCGTAGTGGATTTCCCTGGCGCGGGCGAGGCCGCCCGACTGCCATGCCTCGTACATCTCCGCGCAGGCGGCGGGCGCGATGTTCGCCGTCGCGCTGACGAAACCGGCGCCGCCGAGCGCGAGCAGCGGCAGGCAGAGCAGTTCGATCCCGGACCACACCAGCAGTTCGGGGCCGCACAGGTGGAGCACGCGCGAGAAGTGCTCGAAGTCCTTCGTGGTCTCCTTGACGCCGACGAAGTTGTCCAGCTCGCCGAACAGCCGCGCCACGGTCTCCGGCGCGATGTCCACCGAGGTCCGGCTCGGCACGTTGTAGGCAACGATCGGCAGGTCGGGGAACTCCAGCGCGACCGTGCGGTACCAGGTGTAGAGCGCTTCCTGCGTCGGACGCGCGTAGTACGGCGTGATGACGAGCGCGGCGTCCGCACCCGCGTCCCGTGCGGCGGCGGTGAGTTCGAGCGTCTCGTCCAGTTTGGCCGAACCGGTGCCGGGCACGAACGGGACGCGGTCGCCGACCGCCGCCGCGACGGTCCGGATCGCTTCGGCGCGTTCGGCGATGGTCTGCGCGCCGGGCTCACCGGTGGAGCCGCCGATCGAAATACCGTGCGAGCCCGCGGAAAGCTGCCAGCGCACCAGGTTCGCCAGCCCGGCGTGGTCGACATCGCCGTCGGCCGTGAACGGTGTCATCAACGGCGCGATCGAGCCCTTGACGGACCGGGGGTCCGACCGGAATCGCATGGGTTCCCTCCCTGGGGGGTGTTTCTCGTCAGGCGTGACGTTCGGCCTGGTACGCCAGGAAGGCGTCCAGGGTGGCCAGGCGGTGCTCCCGCACGGCTTGTTCGATTTCGCTCGCGGGCGCGCCCTGTTCGAGCAGGCCGAGTATCCGGTCGTGTTCGCGCACCGATTCGTGCGCGCGGCCCGGCACGAAGCTGAACGTCGACGTGCGCAGCCCGCTCAGCCGGTTCCAGCCGCGGTTGACCAGGTCGAGCACCTGCGGGTTCGGGCATGCGTCGAACAGCGCCCAGTGGAACTCGCGGTTGAGCGAGGTGAACCGCTTCGGTTCGAAGTCGTCGAGGCACGCGGTCAGCTCGGCGTTGAGCTTCTTCGCGGTGGCGATGGTCTTCGGGGGCAGCGGAGCGGTGAGCGCGGTCGCGTACCCCTCGACCAGCGCGAGGGTCTGCATCGTGTGCTGGTATTCGATTTCGTCCACCATCGCGACCTGCGCGCCGACGTTGCGCTCGAAGGTCACCAGCCCCTCGGCTTCGAGCAGCCGGATCGCCTCGCGGACCGGCACCACGCTGACGCCGAGCTCCTGCGCGATCTGCCCGAGCACGAGGCGGTAGCCGGGGGAGAACGTGCCGTCGCCGATGCGGGCCTTGATCCACTGGTAGGCGAGCTGGGACTTGCTCAGCGCGTGCGAGTTCACCGCCTCGTGAGCCATGCGGCGTACCTCGACTTCCACTCTTCGTTCATCGGGTACAGGCCTTCGACCCGTTCGCCGGCGGCCACCTGCTCGGCGATGAACGTTTCCTGGAGCTCCTGCTCGATCGCGGCGTCGACCACCTCTTCGACCAGCGGCGGTGGGATCACCAGCACGCCGTCCGCGTCGCCGACGACGATGTCACCCGGTTGCACGGCGGCGCCGCCGCAGGCGATCGAGACGTCGACCTCCCACGGCACGTGCCGCCTGCCGAGCACCGCGGGATGTGCCCCGGAGTGGTAGGTCGGGATGCCCAGCGCGGTGACCGCCTCGACGTCGCGGACGCCGCCGTCGGTCACGATGCCCGCCGCGCCGCGCACCTTGGCGCGCGACGCGAGGATGTCGCCGACCGTCCCGGTGCCGTGCTCGCCGCGGGCCTCCATCACCAGCACGTCACCGGATTCCAGCGAGTCGAACGCGCGCTTCTGCGCGTTGTACCCGCCGCCGTGCGCGTGGAAGAGGTCTTCGCGGTACGGCAGGTAGCGCAGCGTGCGCGCCCGGCCGACCAGCTTGGCACCCGGCGTGGTCGAGGTGAGGCCGTCGATCGAAACGTCGTTGTAGCCGCGTTTGCGGAGCTGCGCGGAAAGGGTCGCGGTGCCGACGCTGGTGAGCCGTCGCTTGAGGTCGTCGGTCAGTGCGAACGACGGAGTGCCGTAGGCCTCCGCGCGCTGCCGCCCGTCGACCCTCGGCAGAGCACCGTACTGTCCGAACGGGACGGTCCCGTCGACGACCGGCGTGACCAGGCGGCCGGTGGTGCGGTCCGCGGAGTCGACCTCCACCTCCACGACGTCGCCGGGCCGGACGACCGACGCGCCGGCAGGCGTGCCGGTCAGGATCACGTCGCCGGGTTCGAGCGTCATGAGCTGGGACAGGTCGGCCACCAGCCGCCCGAACGCGAACAGCAGACCGGCGGTGGTGTCCTCCTGGGCCAGCTCGCCGTTGACCCAGGTGCGCACGCGCAGCGCGGCCGGGTCGAGCTCGCGGGCGGGCAGCACCGACGGGCCGAGCGGGGTGAAGCCGTCGCCGCCCTTGGACCGCAGGTTGGAGCCCCGGTCGGCGTAGCGGAGGTCGTACACGCCGAAGTCGTTCGCGGCGGTCACCCCGGAGACGTGCGCCCATCCGTCCTCGGGGTGGACGCGGCGGGTGCGCTTCCCGATGATCAGGGCGATCTCGCCCTCGAAGCCGAGCAGTTCGGTGCCCATCGGGCGTTCGAGCGCGTCCCCGCTCGCCGCGACGGAGGTCGGCGGTTTGAGGAAGTACGACGGGTGAATGGGCGTGCGCCCGCGCTGCGCCGCCCGTGACGGGTAGTTGAGATGCAGCGCGATGATCTTACCCGGCCGTCGTGGCACGTCGGAATCGGTCGTCATGCGTGGCTTCCTGCCTGGTCAGCTGGCAACATATCATAAATCATATACGATCTATGGCCAAGTGAAGCGGTGAGCCCTGCCACCGGTTTCACCCGCCGTAGTGGAGCCACACGGACTTGGTCTCGGTGTAGGCGTCGATCGCCCACGGGCCCATCTCGCGGCCCCAGCCGGAAGCCTTGTAGCCGCCCCACGGCGCGGCCATGTCCGGTATCGGCGGCATGTTCACGAACACCGCGCCCGCCCTGATCCCGTTCGCGAACCGTTGTGCGGTACCGATGTCCCGCGTCCACACCGTCGCCGCGAGCCCGTAGTCGGTGTCGTTGGCGCGCGCCAGCACTTCGTCCCCGTCGTCGTAGGAGGTGACCGCCAGTACCGGGCCGAAGATCTCCTCGCGCATGATCGTCATCTCGTCGGTGACGCCCGCGAAGAGGGTGGGGGAGTAGAAGTAGCCTTCGCGGTCGACGGCGCTGCCGCCGGTGACGAGTTCCGCGCCCTGCTCGCGCCCGATCGAGACGAGCACGTCGACGTGTTCGCGGTGCTTGGCCGACACCAGCGGCCCGAGCTGGGTCCGCTCGTCGATGCCGGGCCCGATCTGGAGGTCCTCCAGCCCGCGCGCGAGCTTGTCGACGAACTCCTGCTCGCGCTTGCGGTCCACGTAGAACCGCGTGTACGCGGCGCAGACCTGACCGGTGTTGAGCGTCGCGCCAGCCAGGTTCCCGGCGACCGCGGCGTCGATGTCGGCGTCGGCGGCGATCAGGCTGGGCGCCTTCCCGCCGAGTTCGAGCGTGAGCCGTTTGAGGTTGGATTCCGCGCTGGCCGCCGTGATGAGCTTCCCGACCGCGGTGGACCCGGTGTAGGACAGGTGGTCGATGTCGGGGTGTGAGCTGAGCATCGCCCCGACCGCGCCGTCGCCGGTGACGAGGTTGACCACGCCGGGCGGGATCCCGGCCTCGTTCGCCAGCTCCACCAGCCGGATCGCGGTCAGCGGGGTGACCTCGCTCGGCTTGATCACCACGGTGTTCCCGGTCGCGAGCGCCGGTGCGAGCTTCCAGACCAGGATCATCAGCGGGAAGTTCCACGGCAGGACGAGCGCGTTCACCCCGACCGGCTCGCGGCGGGTGTAGTGCAACGTGTCGGGGAACGACACCGGGTTCGTGGTGCCCTGGATCTTGGTGACCCAGCCCGCGAAGTACCGGAGGTGCTCGGCCGCGCCGGTGACGCTGACCTGGCGCGAGACACCGATCGGCTGGCCCTGGTCGCGGGTTTCGAGCGCGGCCAGCTCTTCGTGGTGCTCCTCGACGAGGTCCGCGAGCCGGAACAGGAGCGCGGCCCGCCGCACCGGGAGCAGGCCGGCCCACTCCGGCGCGTCGAGCGCGCGCCTCGCGGCGTAGACGGCGGAGTCCACGTCGACGGCCGATGCGGTGCCCACCTCGTCGATCACCTTGCCGGTGGCGGGATCGAAGGTGGGGATGGCGCCACCACGCGCTTCGGTCCACTGTCCGTCGATGAACAGGCGTGTGGCCATCCCGTGCTCCTTGCCGATCTCGGGGCGTTCCTCAGGCCGCGAAGGCCCGTGGTGATCGAGTATCGGGTGCGGGGCGTGCCATGGTCTTGTCCGGCAGGGCACGCCGATTGTCGGCCAGCGAAGGGATTCCGGCGTCCCGGCGGCGCCGCGCCGTCATCTTGCCAGGCTGGGGCCATGGACGTGATCGTGGTGGGTGCGGGTTCGGCGGGTTCGGTCGTGGCCAGGCGGCTGGTCGACGCGGGTGCGCGGGTGACACTGCTCGAGGCGGGCGGCACGGACACGAATCCGGCGATCCACGACCCGTCCCGCGCGGCGGAGCTGTGGCACGGTCCCGAGGACTGGGACCACTACACGGTGCCGCAGGAGCACGCGGCGAACCGCAGGCTGCACCTGCCCCGGGGCAAGGTGCTCGGGGGCTCGCACTCGCTCAACGCGATGGTGTGGGTCCGCGGCGCGCCGCGGGACTACGACGGCTGGGAGGTGCCCGGCTGGGCGTGGCACGACGTGCTGCCGCTGTTCGAGCGCATCGAGTCCGATCTGCTCGAGATCGCGCCGAACGAACCGCTCCACCCGATTCAGCAGTCCATTGTGGAGGCCGCGGTACAGGCAGGGGTGCCGTACAACCCGGACTACCACGCCGATCGTCTCGACGGTGTTTCCGTGCAGCGGGTGACCCTGCGCGACGGGCGCAGGCTCAACACGTGGCTCGCCTACGCCGAGCCCGTCGCGGACCGGATGACCGTCCACACGGGAGCGACCGTGCACCGGGTCCTGTTCGACGGCACGCGCGCCATCGGGGTGGCCGCCGAAATCGGCGGGCGGGCCGAACGGATCATGGCCGGCCACGTCGTCCTCGCCGGGGGTGCGCTTTCCTCGCCCGCGATACTCCTGCGCAGCGGTGTCGGGCCGGCGGACGAGCTCGCGGCGCTGGGGATCGAGGTCGTCGCGGACCTGCCCGGCGTCGGCCGGAACCTGCACGACCACCTCCTTTCGCCGGTCATCTTCGCCACCGACCGCCGCGAGGTCGCACCCCCGTCGCCGGGGCGTTCGGTGACGCAGACCCACCTGTTCTGGCGCAGCCGCCCCGGCCTCGCCGTGCCCGACACCCAGCCGATCCACTTCAGCGTGCCGATGTACGAACCGTGGATGACCGGCCCGGACACCGGGTTCTCGCTGATGGCGGGCATGGTGTCACCGGAAAGCAGGGGAAGTCTCCGGCTTTCCGGGCCCGAACCCGGCGACGAGCCGCTGATCGACCTCGCCGCGCTGGCGGAACCGGCCGACTTCGAAAGCCTGGTCGCGTCCGTCGAACAGTGCAGCGAGATCGGCAGGGCGCAGGCGCTCGCGGAGTGGGGCGCGCGCGAGCTGTACCCCGGGCCCTCCCGCGACGTTCGCGACTACGTCCGGCAGACCGCCATCACCTACCACCACCAGGTCGGCACCTGCCGGATGGGCGCCGACGCGCTCGCGGTCGTCGACCCCCGGCTCGCGGTGCACGGCCTGGCCGGGTTGCACGTCGCGGACGCGTCGGTGCTGCCGAGGGTGATCACCGGCAACACGAACGCGCCCGCGGTGCTCGTCGGGGAGCGCGCCGCGGGGTTCCTCGTGGACGGTTAGGCGGCGAGTACGCGGCGCAGCCAGGAACTCCTGGCCGCGAGCGCGGCCGCGGTCACCTCGCTGTGCGGTGCGATCCGGTCGAACCCGTGGTACGCGCCCGCCCACACGTGCAGTTCGGCGGGTACGCCCGCCTGCCACAGCGTGTCGGCGTACGCGATGTCCTCGTCGCGGAAGATCTCCGCGGCGCCGACCTCGATGAACGCGGGCGGCAGTCCGGAGAGGTCGATCGCCCGCGATGGCGCGGCGTACCACGACATCGTGCCGTCGAGCAGCGACTTCCAGCCGAACCCGTTGGCGGCCCGGCTCCACACCCCGCGCGTCGCGTACTCCACTGTGGACGGTGAGTCGTTGCGGTCGTCGATCATCGGGCACAGCAGGAGCTGCCCGGCGAGTGCCGGGCCGCCGCGATCCCGTGCCAGCAGTGCCACGCCCGCGCTGAGCCCGCCACCCGCGCTGCCGCCGCCGATGATGATCTTCGCGGGGTCGACCCCGAGCTCGGCCGCGTTCTTCGCCATCCAGACCAGGCCCGCGTAGCAGTCTTCGAGGGGCGCCGGATGGGGATGCTCCGGCGCCAGCCGGTACTCGACGGTCACCGCGACGAAGCCGAATTCCTCAACCAGCGGGACCAGCCGCGGCAGATCGGAGAACCGGTCGTCCATCACCATGCCGCCGCCGTGGATGTTGTAGAACCCCGGTGCGCCCGGCCGCGGGTCACTCGGCCGCAGGACCGTCACGGTGATACCGGTGCCCGGGATGACCCGGTCTTCCCAGACGATGTCCCGGTCGCCGACGGCTTCGGCGCAGGTGAGGTTCTCCGCGCGCACCGCTTCGCGGACGGCGGACAGCGTCTCGCCGGTCAGCGGAGGGCCGGTGGGAAGTGCCTGCAGCGCTTCGGCGAGTTCGGGATCGAAGCCGTCGTCCGGCCCCGGCGCGTTCACGGCCCCTCCGGATCGACGACGCCCCGATCCGCGCGCAACGGCTCGACGAGTTCGCGGAGCCGGTCCGCGCCGACCCGGTCGAGCAGGTCCACCGCGCCGAGGTTCTCGCGTAGCTGGGCGGTGCTGGTCGCGCCGAACAACGTCGTCGTGTGCGCGGGATGGGTGAGGGTGAACGCGAGGCACAGCTGCGCCGGGGTCGCGCCCAGCGCGGTCGCGATGCGGTCGACCTCGGGCGCCGAGGCGGTGATGGCCGCGCGGACACCGCCGGGATCGCGCCCGATCTGCCGTCCCGTCTTGCCCAGCAGCAGCCCGCCTTCGAAGACGTCCGAGGACTGCAGCGTCACGCCGAGTTCGCCGAACACCGAGGCGAACGGCGCACCGTCCGGAATGGACCTTCGCGCGACGCTGTGCTTGAGCTGCGCGATGACGGGCCCCGGCAGGCCGTCGGCTTCGGCGAAGTCGTGGAGGGCCCGGATGGCCGTGGCCGACCAGTTGTTGACACCCCAGTGCCGCAGCAACCCCGCCTCTCGTAACGCGGCGAGGTCGCGCACGAGCGCATCCAGGTCGGTGTCGTCCCGGCGGAGATCGCCGAGGACGACCAGGTCCGCGTGGTCGACGCCGGCGCGGAACAGCGCGTTTTCGAGCTGGGGGCGCAGTTCCCGCTCGGGATAGCCCTCCAGCCACAGCTTCGACGACAGCAGGTAGTCGTCGCGCCGGAGCCCCGCCGCCCGCACCATCGCGGAGAACAGGACGTCGGTGAACACCGGGGTGGCGCCGGGAAGGCCGTACACGCCGACGTCGAACAGCGTGATCCCGGCGTCCACGGCGGTGCGCAGCATCCGCACCGCCTCGCCGAAGTCCATCCGGTCGTAGGTGTGCCACGAACCGAGTGACAGCACACCGGTGAGCGGGCCGTTGCCGCCGATGCGGCGCTGGGGGATCGCGGTCATGGTGCTCCTCAGTGCAGACGGGGATCGACGACGGCCTTCAGCTCGTCGAACCGGGACATGGATTCGAGGCGCTTCGAAGCGCCGGACAGGCCGACAGGTGCGCTGAACAGGTCGTCCCACGGCATCCGGTCGGCGAAGGTGCGGAAGAACTCCACCGACCGGTGGTAGTCGGAGATGTCGCCGTTGAGCGAGCCGACGACGGTGAGCTCCTTGCCCATCACGGTGCCCAGTGGCACGAGGGAGGGCTGGGGGCCGGTCGACCCGACCACCGCGAGCGTCCCGCGCTGCGCGGCGAAGGCGACGGCCTCGGTGCCGATCGTCGGGCCGCCCGCGAAGTCGAAGACGTGATCGGCGCCGTGGCCGCCGGTCAGCTCGCGCACCCGCTCAATTCGCTCTTGAGCGTCCGAGGCGAGTGAAACCGTTACGGTGGCACCGAAACGCTTGGCGATTTCGAGCCTGCTGTCGGGCCCGCCCACGGTGATGACGGCGCCGGCGCCGGAGATCCGGGCGACCGCGGTGGCGAACACGCCGAGCGCACCGGAGCCCTGCACCAGTACCGTCGAACCGGGCCGGATACCGCCCGCCCTGCCGATCGCGCGGAGCACGGTCTTGCCCGCGCACCCGGACATCGAGGCCCAGGTGTCCTTGACGTCGGCGGGCAGCAGCAGCTTCGCGGCGCCGGGCGTCACGTAGCAGTGCCGTGCCAGACCGCCGGTGGCGTAGGGGAACCGGTCCGACCGCTGCAGGAAGCCGTAACCGCGGTTCTCGCAAGCGACGGGTTCGCGCAGGATCGTGCATCCGTGGCACTTCCCGCAGGTCGACTCCGACCAGCCGATGCGGTCGCCCGCGCTGACTTCGCGGCCGAGCGCGTCGGTGGTTCCGGGGCCGGTGGCGAGCACCTCGCCGACCATTTCGTGGCCGAGCACCAACGGCAGCATCCCGGGAAACGTCATCTGGCCGGACCACAGGTGCACGTCGGTGCCGCACAACGTGGCGCAGGTGAGGCCGACGAGCGCGGCACCCGGTTCGAGGTCGCGGGGGAGGGGCAGCTCGCGCAGGTCCAGCGCGGCGTTGTGCGCGCTGAGGACCGCGGCTTCGGTGTTCGCGGGAATCGGCATGGGCTGCCTTTCCACTCTCGCCGGTGCGGGGGTTTTTAGTCTACAGTCGTGGAAGAAAAAGTCCAGGTGCGGGAGGAAAGCATGGTGGCACAAGGGAATCCGCCGGCCTCACTGGTGGTTCGAGGCGGCACCGTGCTGACCTTCGACGCGCAGGGCACGGTGGCGACCGGGTTCGCGGCCGCCGGTGACCGGATCGTCGCGGTCGGGGACGAGGTCTCCGCGCACCTCGGACCCGGCACCGAGGTCGTGGAACTGGCGGGGCGGACCGTGCTGCCCGGGATCAACGACTCGCACCTGCACGCGGCGTGGCTCGGTGCGCGGTGGCCGCACACCCTCATCGGAGCGGACGGCTTCACCGCGGGGGAAGACGCGCCGATGACGAACCCGGCGGAGCGGAGGGCGGCGATCCTGCGCGCGGGCGAGCTGTGCACGTCGCTCGGGATCACCAGTTACACCGAGCCGGGGCTGGGGCCGGGCGAGACGGGGTGCTTCTCGCCGGAAGTGCTGGAGGAGTACGCGGCACTCGCGCGCGAAGGCCGGCTGCGCGCGCGAGTGACCGTGCTGCGGCTGTTCGGCCTGCTCGACGGACGGAGCACGCTGGACGATTTCGAACGCGGCTTGGCCACTCCGGTACCGGAGGCGACCCGTGACTGGCTCGATGTCAGCGGGGTCAAGATCTTCGCCGACGGCATCGCGCCGATGTGCACCGCGTGGACGCACCACGGCTATCCGGACGGCTCCCACGGTTCGCTGCTCGTCGACGGTGAAGACGACCAGGATCGCGCGCGGAAGCTGGCCGGGATGATCTCACTGGCGCACGCGGCGGGCCTGTCGGTCGGCGTGCACGCGACCGGTGATCGCAGCATCGAAGCCGCGCTCGCGAACCTGCGCCGGGGTGATCACATCGTGCACGGAGACCTCGTCACCCCGGCGCAGCTGGCGGCGATGGCGTCGGCGGGCGTCGGGTTGACCGTCCAGCCCGCCATCGCGGCGGCGATGGGGGGCGCGCTCGCGGGTGTGCTGGGCGCGGACATCGCCGCGAAAGCCTGGCCACTGCGCGAAATGCTGGACTCCGGTGTGCCGCTGACGTTGAGCAGCGACGCTCCGGTGGTCACACCGGACTGGCGCGTGCACGTCGCGGCCGCGTGCCGGCTGCTCGGGACACGGGGTGCGAACCCGGAACTGATGACACGACTGCTGCGGTGCTACACGGCCGCGGCCGCGGTGCAGGACGGGGCGGCGGAGTGGAAGGGGACGCTCGAACCGGGCAAGGTCGCGGATTTCGTCGTGCTCGCGGAGAACCCCTTGGAAGCTGATCCCGCGGCCCTGCCCGGCGTCGCCGTCGAAGCCACCTTCACCGGCGGCCGGTGCGTCTACTCCGGACTCAGGTGAGGAGCTGGCCGCCGTCGACCGGAATGCTCGCACCGGTGATGTGGCCGGCTTGCCCGGAAGCGAGGAACACGACGGCCGGGGCGATGTCGGTGACCGACGCGATGGTGCCCAGGGGAATCCGCGACTCCCATGCCTGCCTCGCGACGGGGTCGGCGGTGAGCCCGGCCGTCATCGGCGTGTGCACGGGGCCGGGCGCGACGGCGTTCACCCGGATGCCGTGCGGGGCCAGTTCGATCGCGGCGGACCGGGTCAGTGCTTCGACGGCCGCCTTGGTGGCTTCGTAGTGGCCGAGGCCGGGCGTCGGCTGCCGCGCGCCGATGGACGAGATGTTCACGATCGACCCGCGCGTGCTCGAGGCGATCATGTGCGCGCCGACCGCGCGCGTCATCAGGAACGTGCCGCGGAAGTTCACCCGCACGCACCGGTCGAAGACGTCGATGTCCAGGTCCACCAGCGGTCCGCCGCCACCGGCGAGGCCGGCGTTGTTCACCAGCACGTCGATCGTGCCGAGTTCGCCGACGGTTTCGCGGACCGATTCCGCGTCGGAGATGTCGAGTTCCCGGTACTCGGCGCCGAACTCGGCGCCACGGGAAACGTCGGCGACAACCACCCGGTCACCCGCCGCCAGGAATGCCTCCGCGACTCCGCGCCCGATCCCGCTGGAGCCACCGGTCACCACCACGGTCCTTTTGTTTTTCATTCTACGATCGTAGACTAAACCCTGTTTTCATTGCCAGGGAAAGGAAGTCTCGTGACCGGAGAGCACGCCGCGCCGCTCGGCTCGACCGGGGTCACCACCTCGGTGCTCGGCCTCGGATCGTGGAACACCTGGGACAGGATGGCGTTCGGCGACGCCGTGCACCTGATCAGAACGGCGGTGGACGCGGGCATCACGCTGTTCGACGTCGCGCACTACGACATGGGCCCGCACGCGGAGGGTTCCCGTACGGACCAGATCTTCGGCGAAGCGGTGCGCGCCGCGGGTATCGGCCGCGACGAGTACCAGCTGTGCGGAAAGCTCTGGCTCTGGGACTATCCCCGCACGGGTTTCGCCGAGCAACTGGACACGGCGCTGGCGCGGGCCGGTGTCGACCACGCAGATCTCGTAGTGGTCGGCGACTACCGGGAGCCGCCCGACGTGCCGCGGATCGTCACCGCGGTCGCCGAGCAGATCCGGCGCGGGCGGTTCACGGGCTGGGGTGTGAACAACTGGCTCGCCGCCGACCTGGACGCGGCACTCGAGTTCGCCGAACGCGAAGGACTCCCGGCGCCGGGTTTCGCCCAGCTGAAGTACAGCGTGGTCCGGCGCTCGATGGCGGAAGGCCCGTTCTACGGCGCACACTTCGCGGCGGGGCGTCTGGCGTTGCAGGCTTCCGACATCTTCGAAGGCGGCGTACTACTGGGGAACCGGACGCCTGAGCGCAAGATCGGTGCCGATGTCGGTGGTATCCGGGAGTCCATTGTGGATGCCGCCGGTGAGCTGGGCCGGATCGCTGCGCAGTTCGGGGTGAGCAGCGCTCAGCTCGCGCTCGCCTTCTGTCTGGAGTATGAGCCGGTGGCTAATGTCCTCTTCGGCGTCAGTAGTGCGCGTCAGTTGGCGGACAATCTTGGTGCGTTGCGGGTTCGTGCCGAGTACGGGGCTGAGGTTAGGTCGGCTGTTGAACACTTGTGGCTGGATCGGGGTGTTGATCCTGGCGGGAGTTGGTGAGGGTTTCTTGTCTTGTCGTGGTTGGTTCGTCGTGTTGGGCTACGGTCTACTGACGGCTTTGGACGGGAAGCGCGGGATTTCGTTGTCCGGGTGGCGGTCTGGCTGTGGTCCGGTTCGATCGCGGGTACTGAGTTTTTTGGTATAGCGACGTTTCTTTGTCTGTCCATTGTGGACTTGGTAGTTTTGGTTCACTAGATCGTGTGTTCGATTCCGGGTGTGGTCGCGGTAGAATGGTGGGGTGTCGGAGACTTCTTCCCTTGTGTCGCAGCGGGAGCTGTGGCAGTGCAGCGCGCGTGAGGCCGCTGGGCT